>JBGCDM010000001.1:0-4030 GCA_045105395.1 Devosiaceae bacterium
ATGGAAAGGTCGATATTGCGGGTGAGGATCACCAGCGTTTGTGCGGTGGCAATGAGTGCCATGATCGCAACAGAGGATGAGATGCGGTTGAACAGGCGGCCATTGAGATAGTTGGAAATCTGCGTTGAGAAAAACAGGATCACCAGCACCAGCACAACCAGCAATGCAATCAGACGCAGGGTTTGCGGATTAAGATTGGAGAGCGCGCGCATCATGCCGCCACATCCTTCTCGACGGTTTTCTGGCCGGTGGCGAGCGCCATAATGCGCTCCTGGCTCGCCTCTTCATGACCAAGGATTGCCATTTGCTGGCCCTCGCGCATCACCAAAATGCGGTCGCCCATAGCAACCACTTCGGGCAAATCCGACGAGATGACGATGGCCGCGCCGCCTGCTTTCACGAAGTCGCGGATCAGCTCATGCACCTCGGCTTTGGCACCCACATCGATGCCGCGCGTTGGCTCATCAAAGATCAGCAGATCAGGGTTCATGTTCAGCCATTTGGCCAGCATCACCTTTTGCTGGTTGCCGCCCGATAGCATGCCCACTTCGGTTTCCACATCAGGGGTGCGAATGTTCAGCCGTTCGCGAAACTGGTGCGCGGTGGCAGCTTCTTCGGGGCGGTTGATCAGCCCGAATTTGGAAAGAAAGTTCTGCAAGGTTGCCAATGAAATGTTGGCGCGAATGGCCATTGGCATGGCAAGGCCCAGTTTGCGTCGATCCTCTGAAACATAGGCGATGCCTGCATCCATCGCCTGTTTGGGCGAGGTGATCTTTAGCGGCTCACCCTTATAGGCAACCGTTCCGGTGCTCGCTGGTTCAATACCAAAAAGTGACAGCGCAACATCGGTGCGCCGGGCACCAATCAGGCCAGCCATGGCCAGCACTTCGCCGCGTTTCAAGTCGAATGTGATGTTCTCAAACACGCCATCAAGTGTCAGTCCATCAACAGCCAAAATGGTCTCATCACGCGTGTGGCTTTCACCTTTGGTGAAATAATTACCCACCTCGCGGCCCACCATTTCGGCGATCATCATGTCGGTATCAGTTTCGGTGATCAGGCGCGTGGAAATGTGCTCGCCATCGCGGATAACGGTCACGCGGTCGGCAATCTCAAAAATCTCTTCAAGGCGGTGGGAAATATACACAACCGCCACGCCATCAGCGGCCAAACCACGGGCAATGCGGCGCAATTGTTCAGCCTCATGGGCCGACAGGGATGCGGTCGGCTCATCCATAATCAGCACCCGAACATCCTGGGATAGCGCTCGGGCAATTTCCACCGCCTGCTGCTCGGCAAGCGTTAGCCCACTGGCGGCGCGGTCCACGTCCAAGTCCATACCGATGCGGTCAATAAGGACACGCGCATCAGCGCGTTGTTTGGCTTTGTTTTGCAACCAGCCGCCACCAACCTGACTGATAAAAATATTCTCCGCCACATCCAAATCAGGAAACACCATCGGCTCTTGATAGATGGCAGCAATACCAAGCTCACGGGCCGTTTTTGACCCAGCTATCGTCTGCACTTTTCCATCGACCGACACGGTGCCTTCGGTTGGCTGGTGGATGCCTGTCATGGTCTTAATCATGGTGGATTTGCCAGCACCATTTTCACCAACGATCGCGTGCACTTCACCAGGATGCAGCACCAACGACATATCGCTTAGCGCCAAAGTAGACCCAAAGCGCTTGGAGACCTGATTAAGGGAGAGAATGGGTTGGGTCATCACAGCCATAAATGACGTTGCAGATCCTGGCGCAGCAGGGAGGTATCCGCGCCAGGACCTTCGGAAGAAACGGATAGAAGGTACGGCTTAGTTGGCCGCAGCTTCCACGTTGTCTGCCGTGTAGACAGTGAATGGACCCATCAGGATGCGGCTTGCACCTTCGCGGCCTGGATCTTCCTCGATGGTGTACTCGCCCATACGACCAGCGGTGAAGGTCTCACCGATGTCGCCAGAAAGCTGGCCAGTCGCCAGACCATAGGCGGTGTAATAGGTGAGATAGCCAAGATCGCGGAAGTCCCACAGAGCGAACTCAGGGGCGCAGCCGTTCATGGTGTAGGACACCATTTCAGCGGGTAGGCCGAGGCCGGATACGCGAACCTGATCGCACAGGCCTTCATCCTGCATGGCTTTGGCTGATGCCTGAATGCCCACAGTGGTTGGCGACATGATGAGGCCAAGATCAGGATACTGATCGACCAGCGCCAACGCGCGGTTGTAGCTCACCTCAGCTTGGTCATCGCCATAGACGATATCAACCAGCTCAATGCCGGAATATTTATCACCGGTTAGCGCTTCTTCCATCGCTGCAATCCAGGCGTTCTGGTTGGCAGCATCTGGTGTTGCAGAGAGCACGGCCATCTGGCCTTCACCGCCCAGAATGGAATGCGCCATATCGGCCATCACCACACCGATGGAGCCGAAGTCGACCTGCGCCACAAAGACATCTTCGCCTTCACCGGATGGAATGGGGCTATCCCATGTGACAACGCGTGTGCCAGCAGCCTGTGCTGCCTGCGCTGAGGGGACGATCTGGTCGCCAGCATTGTTGGACAGAAGCACAGCGCCTTGGCCCTGCGTGGCAGAGGTCGTCATGATTTCGATCTGACCAGCTACTGAATTCTCAGGAGTTGGACCGACGAATAGAAGCTCGCCTGGGTTTTCTAGTTCCGCATGGGCTTCCTGCGCGCCTTCATTGGCTTGGTCAAAAACCAAAATGCCAAGGAATTTCGGCAACAGAACCATGTCCACTTCCTGGCCACCATCCAGCATCATTTCTGCTGAGGCCGGAACTGCGGCAACGGACATACCAGCTGCCAATAGCGCTACTGCGGCGCAGCTTGTTGTGAGATGTTTCATCATTTCCTCCCGTTTCGGGTCTCTATGGCCGCCCTTTTGGCGTGCCGTTTTGTGGGTGCGAGCGATGCCATATGGCCCCGGCGCGCGCGGGATTTGCATGTGCTTACGGCACGGGCTTGCGCGGCCCCTCA
Organism: Devosiaceae bacterium; assembly: GCA_045105395.1. Taxonomy (GTDB): domain Bacteria; phylum Pseudomonadota; class Alphaproteobacteria; order Rhizobiales; family MH13; genus MH13. The sequence goes on from JBGCDM010000001.1 coordinate 2,995, forward strand.
CCGTTAAGAGCACGGGTAATATCTTGCGCCACCAGCCCCTGTAGGCGACCAATTGCGGCATGAGAATACCAAGCAGAATGGGGTGTAAGGATCAGGCCGGGCACATCACGAAGTGGCGAGTTTGCGGGCAATGGCTCTGCTGCAAACACATCCAAGCCTGCGCCCTGAATGGTTCCCTCACGCAGCGCATCGGCAAGGTCGCCCTCGTTGATCAGCTGGCCACGTGCGGTGTTCACCAAGAACGCATGAGGCTGCATTTTGGCGAAGTTCTCTGCGTTAAAGAAACCGATGGTTTGACTGGTTGCCGGTGCATGGCAGGTGATAATGTCGGCCGTTGCCAGCAGTGTGTCTGCATCGACCAAAGCGATGCCTAGTGCATGCGCCTCTTGTGCCGTTAGCCCAGGATCAGCGGCGATGATCTCAAACCCAAAACCCTTGATCCGCTGGAGAACGGCAGAGCCGATTTGCCCGATGCCAAAGAAGCCAAATTTGGTCTCGCTGAACGGTTTAAGCGGCCTGGAATGCTTCACCGCTGCCCATTCACCGGCGCGCACAGAAGCATCAAGAACCGGCAGCTTGCGTAACAGGCTAAGCGCTAAAGCGGCTGTGTGATCGGCAACCTCATCGGTGCAATAATCAGGCACATAACCAACCTTCAGGCCAGCCACCTTGGATGCAGCTACATCGATATTATCGTAGCCCACACCGTATCGGATGATGGTGGCACCGGTTTTTACCGCTTGGGCTGCAGCCTCTGTAAACGGGGCAAACTGCACCACAGCCACATCGGCACCTGCCACTGCATTGGCGACATCCTCAGCGCTCTTGCACTGGAAGCCTTCAAAATTGGCACCAGCGGCTCCGGCTGCGGCTTCCTCTTGATCAAGGTTGGGGAAGATGCTGTCGGTGACGACCACGCGAAAACTCATGAGGAGGCCTCCAAATAATCATGCAAAATGGTGCCCTGGATCAGGGTGAAATCAGCCCGCCAGAAAAAGCCCATAAGTGGCTCCAGAACGGGCAAACGAAACAACGG
>JBGCDM010000002.1:0-55358 GCA_045105395.1 Devosiaceae bacterium
AGATTGATACCGTTCCATATGTGCAACGCCACAGCTTCTGCCTCATCATCCTTGAGTTTTGAGTAGCGATGAAAGAAGCTCTTTGGGTCGGCAAAAGCGGTTTCACGCAAGCGCATAAACCGGCGCACATACCAGGTGCGCAACGTGTCTTCAGAAGCATCGATATAGATTGAGAAATCAAAAAAATCGGACACAAACGGCACCGCCCGATCCGCCTCAGATGGTGAGGGTTGGCGCGCCTGAAGCACGTTGAGCCCTTCAACGATCAAAATATCGGGCTGATCAACCGACGCAGTTTCTCCCGGCACCACATCATAGACCAGATGCGAATAGACCGGCGCTTCCACATGCTCTTGCCCGGCTTTAACGGCGCCAAGAAATGTCAGCAGTGCCTTCACATCATAGCTTTCAGGAAAGCCCTTGCGGTTCATAAGGCCTTCGGCTTCCAGCACCGCATTGGGCAGCAAGAAGCCATCGGTCGTGATCAGGTCCACTTTCGGTGTGTTTGGCCAGCGGCTAAGCAGTGCCTGAAGCACGCGGCTGGTGGTTGATTTGCCAACCGCGACGGAGCCAGCCACGCCGATCACAAAAGGAACTTTGGCGCCGTTGGCCCCTAAAAACCGCTTGGTGGCTTTAAAAAGCTGCTGTGTGGCCGCAACATACATGGTCAGAAGACGCGAGAGTGGCAGGTAGATCGCCTCCACTTCTTCTAGCGATAATCGATCATTGAGTGAGCGAAACCGATCCACCTCGTCTGCTGAAAGCAGCATGGGCTCGCCTTCGCGCAATTCAGCCCATTCTTCGCGGGTAAATGTGCGGTAGGGAGAAAGATCAGAAAGTTCCATTTGATCCATAAGAACGCCCACCAGCCTTAGTATTCAGCATGAAACATGCGGCGTGATCCGCACTAGGTGCTGCGCGAGGCTTTCTCGGCCAATCCAGACTGCCCAGTGCGCGCGTCCAATTCTGCCATGACGTCGCCCAGAGGAATATTGGCAATGTGCAGCACGACAAGCATATGGTAGAGCACGTCTGCTGCCTCTTTGGTCAGCTCTTCTCGGTTACCTTCCAGCGCCGCAACAATGCTTTCCACGGCTTCTTCACCCAATTTACGGGCAGCTTTAGGCATGCCAGCTTGCAGCAAAGAGGCTGTGTAGCTCTCATGTGCCGGTGCTTTGGCCCGCTGCGCTAAGATCGCTTCCAAGTCGTTTAAGGTGAAATTGGTCACGCCGGCCTCATGGGTATGCCAGCTTCGATCATATGATCTTTAACCTGGCCAATGGAATAGGTGCCAAAGTGAAAGACAGAGGCTGCCAGCACTGCCGTGGCGTGGCCATCGCGTACACCTTCAACAAAGTGATCCAGTGTTCCAACGCCACCTGAGGCAATCACCGGGACTGAGACAGCATCTGCAATGGCACGGGTGAGCGGCAAATCGAAGCCGATTTTCGTGCCGTCACGGTCCATAGATGTCAGCAAGATTTCACCAGCACCCAGTTCCACCACTTCGCAGGCATAGTCGACTGCATCAATGCCTGTTGGCTTGCGCCCGCCATGGGTGAAAATTTCAAACCATGTGGAACCATCATCGCGAGTGGATTGTTTGGCGTCTATGGCCACAACAATGCATTGCGAGCCAAACTTTTCGGCGGCCCTGCGCACAAAATCACGATCATGCACGGCTGCCGTCATGATCGACACCTTGTCGGCACCAGCCAGCAGAAGATTGCGGATATCCTCTAGCGTGCGCACGCCGCCACCTACGGTAACCGGCATAAAACAGTTTTCCGCCGTTTCGCGCACGACATCCAGCAGAATGCCACGATCCTCATGACTTGCCGTAATATCGAGGAAGCACAGCTCATCGGCTCCGGCTGCATCATAGGCTTTGGAAACCGCCACCGGATCACCAGCATCCACCAGATCGACAAAGTTCACGCCTTTGACAACGCGGCCATCTTTGACGTCGAGGCATGGAATAACACGGGGCTTAAGAGACATGAGTTTTCCGTCATCCTCGGGCTCGATCCGAGGATCCAGCTCTTACGTAGTCAAAAATCAAGATATGCGAACTGTTCAGGGATGGATGGCCGGGTCAAGCCCGGCCATGACGGAGCAGGATTACGAAACCGATGGCATCGTGCCATCGATGACATAGGCCAAAATTTCCGCAACTTGGGCCGGCTCACGCGCCACAGCCAGTGCCGCGGCATCCACTTCCTTCAGCGCGTGATCATGATCAGGCTGTTGCAACACGATCATCGGCTTGCCGAGCGCTGCGGCATAGCCTGCATCAAAGGCGGCATTCCACTGGCGGTATTTCTCGCCAAAGCGCACCACCACAATGTCTGCATCACCTATTAGCGTACGGGTGCGGATACCATTGACCATCGCACCCTTATGGTCGTGCCAATATTTATTCGGCTCAGAGCCCAAGATCGCCACGCCGCAATCATCGCTCGCTTCGTGGTTGGTTATAGGCGCGGAAAAACTAACCGGCAGGCCTGCCGCCGTGGTTGCGCGCTCAATATCCTCACGCCAGTCAGTATGGATTTCTCCAGACAGATAAACGTTCCAGGTTTTCATACGCATGGTCTCCAGTGTCATTCCAGTGTGTTGGATGATAGCTTTGCAGGGCTTGGTAAAGGAACCCAATCGAAGAACAAGCCTTATGCTTCGCCGCGCTTTTTCATAATTGTGTATGTGATGGCGAGCCCCACCAAGGTGAGGATTGCAGTGGGCACAGAAATGATCGCCCAGCGTATCATGCCCATCAATGAGGCGGACATAGCCTCCAAAAAGGCATTCGGCCGGGCGCACGTGCCAAGATTTGGGAAATCGACCACGCAGCCAAGGGCTCGCGCGATTAGCTCACCAGCAAAAGCCCCCACCAAGGGGAAAAGACCGATGATGAGCACCAGCCCAATGGACCAGCGCCAGGCCCAGCGTTTTGCATCTGCTTCGCTAATTCGCTCCTTGGAGCGCATGCGTAGGCTCATTGTGCTGCCTCCAAAATTTTAAGCGCTTCAGCGGGGTCGATACGACCATCATAGAGTGCACGGCCAGAAATCGCACCCTCAAGTTTGCGTGCATCAGGCTGCGTCATCCGATGAATATCATCCATAGACGCCAAACCACCCGATGCAATCACCGGAATAGACACTGCACTGGCCAGCTCAATGGTGGCCTTCCAGTTGATGCCAGTGAGCACGCCATCTCGATCAATATCGGTGTAGACGATAGCCGCGACGCCAGCATCCTCAAACGCTTTGGCCAAATCTACCGCGAGCATATCAGAAGTTTCAGCCCAACCTTCAACGGCCACATAGCTACGTCCATCAGCCTTGGCACGTGCATCAATGCCCACAACAATACGGCCTGGGTGCTTGCGCGCAGCTTGCCTCACCAGATCAGGATCGCGCACGGCAATGGTCCCAAGGATCACTCGGTCGATGCCTTTGTACAACCATGCATCAATGGCCGCATGATCACGGATACCGCCGCCAAGCTGCACCGGCATTTTTACCCGGCTAAGAATGCTGTCCACCGCCGCGCCATTTTGGCTGGACCCTGCAAAGGCGCCATTGAGATCCACAACATGCAAGTGTGAGAAGCCGATCGCTTCAAAGTCAGCCGCCTGTGCACCAGGGTCAATATTGTAGACGGTGGCGTCATCCATCTCGCCTTTTTTCAAGCGAACACAGACACCGTCTTTCAGGTCGATTGCGGGAAATAGGATCATTTCGGTTCCGTCAAATGCGAGCGTTACGGCTTCCAGGTAAGGAAATTTCCAATCAAAGCCAGGCCCAAGGCTTGGCTCTTTTCAGGGTGGAACTGAGTTCCAATGATGTTGTCACGACCAACAATGGCCGTGACCGGCCCACCATAATCAGCGGTGGCAAGCACATCATCCTGATTGGCAGCCTTTAAATGATAGGAGTGCACGAAATAGGCATGCAGGCCATTCTCGCCAGTTTTGATACCCGATAAAATGGGGTGCGTGCTGGAGGTTTCCAGAACATTCCAACCCATATGGGGAATTTTAAGGCTTGGATCATTCGGCTCAATGGCAACCACGTCGCCAGCAATCCAATCAAATCCAGCGGTTATACCATGCTCTAAGCCGCGAGACGCCATAAGTTGCATGCCAACGCAGATACCGAGAAACGGAACACCGCGTTGCATAACTGCATGGAGCAGAGCATCGTGCATACCAGTCACGGCATCAAGACCCGCAGCACAATCGGCAAAGGCACCAACACCTGGCAGCACCACACGGTCGGCACGGCGCACAATGTTTGCATCATTGGTAACCAAAACCTCAGCTGCCAAGCCTTGCTCGCGGGCCACCCGCTCAAAGGCTTTGCTGGCTGAACGTAAGTTGCCAGACCCATAGTCAATGATGGCAATCGATTCGCTCATGAAACGCTTCTTTAGTTTGGAAGGCCGGGCAATGCGGGCGGGCGGGCACTGTATGGGCGAAGGACGGTGCGATGCAGCGGCGCCGCAGTCTGCATTGTGCCGCTATCATCCTGGTTAGCAGCCGAAGCACCAATCCACGTTGTAAAGAACGCCAGTTCGGCTTCCTTCTGGTTTTTAGCCTGGATAATAGCAACCTCGCGATATCCCTTAGCCGCCAAAGTTTCGAGCTTTAGCTGGCCAGCTTCCAGCATGATGATCAGCGCCAAGGCCACCGAAAGGGCCGCTGTAACAGCAGGATGAACGACAAAGCCGAGCACCTGGATAGCAACAATAAAAAGCACGTAAAACAAGAGCGCCCACCAAAGACGGCGCACCAGCATCCAAACAAGCGGGAAAAATAGGGCCGCGAGTGACCAACCATGGCGCACAAACTTCAGGCTCAGCGCATCCTCTTCCAATGAACCTGGAAGAACTGGCGGCTCAAAAACTGAGTAGGTGCGCATCTAAAGCGCTCCCTTTGTGGTTGGCAGATCACTTGCCACACGCGGATCAATAGCCAGCGCATCGCGCAAAGACCGCGCAACCGCCTTAAAGAGGCTTTCGGCAATGTGGTGGCTGTTGGCGCCGTACACACTTTCAACATGCAGCGTGATGCCTGCATTCATCGAAAAGGCCTGAAAGAACTCACGCACAAGCTCAGTGTCAAAGGTTCCGATCTTTTGTGCGGTAAAATCCACGCGCCACACCAAAAATGGGCGGCCAGAAACATCCACCGCTGCGCGCGAGAGTGCTTCATCCATGGGCAAATCAGCGGATGCATAACGGCGAATACCGCGCTTATCACCCAGCGCCTCTTGCAATGCCTGCCCCAATGTAATGCCAACATCCTCAACCAGGTGGTGGTCATCAATGTGGGTATCACCAGTTGCTTCGACCGTGATGTCTATCAGCGCGTGCTTGGCCAATTGGTCGAGCATATGGGCGAAAAAACCAGCGCCATTGAGTGTGATGGACGATACGCCGGTGCCATCCAGATCAACCGCGACTTTAACGGAAGTCTCATTGGTAGCGCGCTCAAGTGTGGCTGTACGGGGCATTGAGAACCATTTGGATTGAAGATTGATGCTCTTCCTCTAACAGGGTGGCGCGCACGTTCCAAGCGCAGAGCGTGCCACTGGTGAATGACAGACATACAGCCTAGTCCTTTGCAATTGCGCGCCGCGCCCTTACATGCGTTTAAACAACAACTTTTAGCGAAAGCACTCCCATGCATTCTCCTGAAAACGCGATGCCCCAAATGCACGCCACCACCATTGTCACAGTTCGCAAGGGCGGCAGTGTGGTTGTAGCTGGTGATGGGCAGGTTTCCCTTGGCCAAACGGTTATCAAAGGCAATGCTCGCAAGGTGCGCCGGCTCGCCAGCGGCGATGTGATTGCAGGCTTTGCAGGCGCAACCGCCGATGCATTCACGCTGTTTGAGCGGCTTGAGGCAAAACTGGAGCAGTATCCAGGCCAGCTTAAGCGCGCTTCTGTTGAGCTTGCTAAAGATTGGCGTACTGACCGCTATCTACGCCGCTTGGAAGCCATGATGATCGTTGCGGATAAGGATGAAAGCCTCATCCTCACCGGTACCGGCGATGTACTGGAACCAGAAGATGGCGTTATGGCGATTGGATCTGGCGGCAATTATGCTTTGGCGGCTGCCCGTGCGCTGCATGATAGTGAGCATAGTGCCGAAGAGACCGCCCGCAGGGCGCTGAAGATTGCTGGCGATATCTGCGTCTACACCAACCACAATGTCGTGCTGGAAAGCATTGATGAGGCCAGCTAGTGGCCAAATGGCGTTTCAGTTCCATCCGGTTACTGCCGCGGATGAACCCTTGCTGCGCCAATGGCTTTCAACGCCTTCCTCACAAGAATGGTGGGGTGAGCCGGAGTGCGAGATTAAGCTAATCTATGATGGGCAGGAAACTGGCGAGTCCGATGGCTATATTGCGCACGGACCAGATGGCCCCTTTGCCTACATCCAAAGCTGGCCGTGCGAGGCGCAGCCTGATGAGGCGACAATCGCAGAACCTTGGATTCGCGATCAAGCGCCCGGCACACTAGGGGTTGATATAACCATCGGGCGACCCGATCTGCTGGGCAAAGGTTTGGGATCGGCGGCGGTACAGGCCTTTTGCACCATGCTGTTTGAGCAAGGCGCAAACCGCATCATCATCGATCCTGATGCCAAAAACACGCGCGCTATTCGCGCCTACGAAAAGGCGGGCTTCTTCCGCTTTGACACATTCACCAACGAGAACGGATCCACCACACTGTTGATGGAGAAATTCCCGCCTAAAGGACACGGACTTTCATGAGCAACCTTGCTGCCACCTTCTCGCCGCGCGAGATCGTCTCCGAACTTGACCGCTTTATTATCGGCCAACACGACGCAAAACGTGCTGTAGCGATTGCACTGCGCAACCGCTGGCGCAGGCAGCAGCTGGATGAAGGCTTGCGCGAAGAGGTGATGCCAAAAAACATTCTCATGATCGGTCCAACGGGCGTAGGTAAAACGGAAATCTCGCGTCGCTTGGCCAAGCTTGCCAACGCGCCATTTATCAAAATCGAAGCTACCAAGTTTACTGAAGTTGGCTATGTCGGCCGCGATGTTGAGCAAATTGTGCGTGATCTGCTGGAATCCGCCATCGGCCTGGTACGCGAAACTCGCCGCAAAAAAGTGGAAGCCAAAGCACACATTGCTGCTGAAGATCGTGTGCTAGACGCGCTGGTCGGCGAAAATGCCTCGCCGGCAACACGCGATAGCTTCCGCAAAAAGCTGCGTGAAGGCGACCTCAACGACAAAGAGATCGAGATCGATGTCCGTGATGCGGGCGGCATGCCAAGCTTTGAAATTCCAGGTATGCCGGGCGCCAATATGGGCATGATCAATATGTCAGACATGCTGGGCAAGGCGTTTGGTGGCGCCAAAACCAAGAAACGGCGCGTTTCGGTGGCTGAAAGCCATGATCTTTTGCTGGCTGAAGAATCTGACAAGCTTCTGGATGATGAAGAAATTACCCAAGAAGCCATCGAGCTGACCGAAAACCACGGCATCGTGTTTCTCGATGAGATCGATAAGATTGCTTCAAGCTCAGGCCGTGGCGGCGATGTGAGTCGCGAAGGCGTGCAGCGAGATCTGCTGCCGCTGGTTGAAGGCACCACCGTTTCCACCAAGCATGGGCCGGTAAAGAGCGATCATATCCTGTTCATTGCCTCAGGCGCGTTTCATGTGGCCAAGCCGTCTGACCTGCTGCCTGAACTTCAGGGTCGATTGCCCATCCGCGTAGAGCTAAAGGCGCTCACCCGCGATGATTTCAGGCAGATTTTGCGCGACACAGAAGCCAGTCTCATCAAGCAATATGTGGCACTAATGGGTACCGAAGATGTCACCATCACGTTCACCGATGATGCGATTGATGCGATTGCCGATGTGGCGGTGGATCTTAATAGTTCCGTTGAAAACATTGGCGCGCGTCGCCTACAAACAGTAATGGAGCGCATTCTTGATGATATCTCTTTCACAGCACCGGACCGGGCAGGCGAAGAGATCACCATCGACGCGTCTCATGTTGAGGAAAATATTGGCGAGCTGGCTAAGAACACAGATTTGTCGAAGTTTATTTTGTAGTTAGCCAGATTCAGATCGACGGCGTTCGTGCTCGCGACGAGCTTTTTCCGGCTCCAATGCGGGCGCAACGCCTTCGATCATCATTTCCAGGACGTTTTCCAGGTAAATGCAGTCGCTATCTGACAGATGCCCAATGCGCTCACTGAGCACATTGGCAAACCGCGTAACCTGCGGGCTGAGCTCCGTTGTATCCAGAACAACACGCGGATTGGATAAGAAAACCAAGGTTTCCAGCTCATCAGCGTCATCCCAAATCAAATTGAAATAGCCGACTATGCGCTGAACAAAAGCCCAATTTGGCAAGCCTCGCTTGCCGTGTTCTAAGGCTGACAGATAGGCACTCGATACATCCAGAGCTTGCGCCATCTGCGCCTGTGTGGCCCCGCGATCCACGCGCAATTGCCGTAGCTTCACGCCTAAGGGGGTTAGTGTATCGTCTTTTTGTGCGCTCATTGTGAGGACCTTTGCGCCCGCAACCGCACATAAAGTGCACCCTCACCTCCATGGCTTGCATGAGCAGTCTCCACACCCAGGACCGCCGCACGCATATCGGGCGCTGAGAGCCATCCTGGCACTGCTTGTCGCAAAATACCCGAGCCCACAGCCCAAGGCGGAGCGTCGGGATGAGGATCACGGATTCGCGTTCCCTTGCCCGTAATAACCAATACAGTGCGATGGCCAGCAGAATGGCTACGCCAAATGAAAGACCGCAGCACATCATGGGCCTCGTGCTGGCGAAGCCCATGCAAATCAAGGCGTGCACTGATGGGCGTGCGCCCTTTGGCTACGCGGCTACGCGTTTTGCGATCCATTTCCACCAGCGGCGGTTGACCCTGATGGCGTGGTTTGCGCGCCTGAAGTGCTGCACTAACTGTTGCTGCGGGGTGGCCTGGTGCATGGTGCTTCATGGCCGCAGGTTTAGACTGGGCTGGATGAGGTTTTGTTGCTTGCCGAGAGATCGCTGTGGGTGGCGCCGCGGTGCCAGCGCCGCCTTGGTCCAAAAACTCTGCCAAGGCTTGCGAATAGAGCGCACGCTGTTTGGCATCCAACGGATCAACGGTCTTTTTGACCCGATCCCAAAGCCCCGCCTCACCATCAGCCTGGTTGATATGGGCGCCGTGCGCTGATTTCTGACCTGATGCCTCTCCAGGCCCCTGGCCTGAACGCTTGCGAGCACTCATGGCACTTGGCTAAGTGGCTTAGGCACCAGCAGTGTAAACTGAACAGGCTGATTGACCGAGCCCGCAATCTGTCCAGCATCCTCACCTGAACCAATGAAAATATCACCGCGAGAAGGCCCAACGATAGCCGAGCCGGTATCCTGTGCAATCATCAAGCGCTGCAAAGGCTCTTCCTCACCCGGCAAATTTTCCTGCGAGTGAACGAATATGGGCGTGCCGAATGTATGCAAATGCCGATCCACTGCTAGACTACGCCCCGGCGTTAATGGCACGCCAGCGGCTGCAACAGGGCCAGCTTGTGGGTCAAAATCTTCAGCCATAACAAAGAAGATGAAAGATCGATTCGACGCCAGAACGACATCACGATCTTCTGGCGAAGCTGCCGTTAGCCAGCTGCGCAAACTATCCATTGTGACATCTTCCAAAGCCATGTCGCCGCGCTGTACCAATGTACGGCCAATGGGTGTGTAAGTGTGACCAGATTTGCCTGCAAAATTTACCCGCTGGACCGAACCATCCGTCATTGCCAAGCGGGCGGAACCTTGAATATGGATGAAGAATGCGTCCAATGGGCTTTCAAGGAAGACCAGTTCTAAACCCTGGTCCTCCAGCGCCCCTGCCATAATGGCACCGCGATCTGGAAAGGCCTCAAAGCCAGCTTCTGTCGCCCTACCCCACGTCACATCATCATCGATGGCCAAGGTGGAAGCAGGACTATCAAGCTCCACTAAATCTGGCGGGCGAGCATAAAGGGGATGCTGAAAATTACCGGTTCGTTGGAAAGACGCGCGCACCTGAGGCTCAAAATAGCCCGTTAACATGCCAGGCGCATCCACACGGTTCGGTGTGAAATGCGCCTCAAAGAAGGTTTGTGCGTCTTGTGTTGGATCCGCCAAAAGGGCCGCGCATATGTTAGCCAAGGCCTGTCCATCGACACCACTTGGCCGTGGGCGTGCAGCGCGCTCAGCTGCACGGTCACAGGATCGTAGAAAAGCCTCTAATGCGCCAGCATGATCGTCATCCTGCCAACCAGGCAAATCAGCAAAGCGAACCGGTGTGAGATCAGCAGGAAAACTATCAGCCATCACAGGTTTTAAGGTCGTTGCGAACAGGGCAAAGGTTAAACACAGGTTTGTTGCCAAGCACCTCGCCCACGCCATTGCTCCCGCTTTGCCTTAGGTTGCTTCAGTCGCCACTAGCTTCCAATTTGGATCATTGGTGGAAACATCGCGAGCGAATGTCCAGATATCGGTCATCTCGGTGACCTCGGTTGGGTCACCATCAATCACGCGACCATCGGAATCTTTGGTCACAGAGATTAACTGGCTTTTGAAGCGCATCGTGATCTGCGCAACCGAATCAGCAAGCTCAGCTTCCACAATGTCAGATTTGTCTAAACCGATGAACGTGAAGTCGACGGTTTCACCGGCGGCATTGCGATCATCGATCGCTTGCACAAACCCGTTGAACACATCGGCATCAAGCAATGGCTGCAGGGCATTTTTATCGCCCGAAGCAAACGCGGTGACGATCATTTCGTAAGCAAGACGGCCGCCATCAACGAATTCGCGGGCGTTGAAACTCGGATCCGCCGATAGAAGTGTCTTCAGCGCTCCCTCAACGGCAGAGCCAGCTTTCACTACGCCGCCAATCTGGTCATCCGGGTCGGCTTGGCGTGCCCGCGCGGTTGGCAAAGTGACAACTTTATCGCCACCTGTTTCGGCTTCTTCACGCGCTGTGTAAGGATCAAACGGTGGACGCTCTTCGCCCGTGCGCTTTCCGAGAACCGAGCGCAAGCGAAAGAAAATCACAACCGCAATGGCCAAGAAAAAGAGAGTGTAAATGTCCACCGGCGTCCACGTTTCAGCCCCTTGTGTCGTACGCATGGCGCGCGCAGGGCCGACCTTCTGTTTGTTGGTTTAACTGGAACTCTTATGTAGGTGCGTTTCAAGCAGCATCCAGGGGTGTGTGCAAGCATGATAGCACAGCCAAGGGGTGCCCAATTGCCGCTTCATTAGAATTTGGAGCATTTTACGCCTTTTCTGGTTGCTTTATTATCCTGCGCTAACCGCTTGGTCGCTTGTATCCCAGCGTGCTTGGCCCCATGTTGGGCTCATGCCAATTGCTTTTATTTTCCTTGTTCTTGTCTTTCTTGAGGTCGCAGGCTTCGTCGCTATGGCGAACGCGGTTGGCCTTTTGGGTGTTTTTGCGCTCATTGTTCTGGGCATTGTGGCCGGTGGTTTCATTATCCGCACTATCGGGCTTGCCAGTGTGCAGCGCATGCAGCAGCGCGCCAATGCCGGTGAAACGGTTGGCCAGGAGTTGGGCGGCTTGGTGCTCGGGTTCCTTGGCGGTATTTTGATCATTTTGCCTGGCTTTTTTACCGATCTTTTGGGCATCGCGTTTCTTATCAAGCCTATCCAAACGTTGATTTGGCCGCGCTATGGCCGCCAAATGGCGGGCCGGATGCCTGAGTTTCGCCAATCAGGCGACTGGCAAAGCCCCACTAGAGGCCCTGCCGCGCCCAATGATAATGTGGTGATTGATGCTGAACCCACCGGAAGTGCTGAACCGCAGAGCGACAATGCCAGTGGCGACAAGCGCAATCCCTGGGGTACTTAGTAGCGCTTCGTCCATCTGACTTACCTACTGGGCGTACCTACCAGACTTGCCCGGATGCGGTCAAAATGTTAGCCACCGGAAAAATTTGACGTGCCCAGGTCCTGTGGCACGCGTGCGGAACCCCAACATCAATAAGGAATGATAGCGCTCATGGCTCGTAAGAAGGCATCTGACACAACCGCTGCGGACGACAAAAAAGACGACGCAAAAGAAACAGCCGCTAAAACCAGCACAGCAAAAGCTTCAGATACCAAATCAACCGCTGCTTCGAGCAATGGTGGTGGTGCAGCTGCCGCAGCCGCTGCAGCCGCCGCTGCAACACCGGCCGCTGGCGCAGCTCCAAAATTCCAGGCACTTGCCCAATACATCAAAGATCTGTCGGTTGAGAATCCCAATTCTCCAGAGTCTATGCGCGGCGGTAAGCAGCAGCCGAAAATCGATATCAACGTTTCTGTTGCGGTCAACGCCAAGCCTGAAAGCACGCATGAAGTGGTGCTTAAACTGGAAACCAAGGCAGGCGCTGGCAAAGATATGCTTTTTGCCGTTGAGCTTGCCTATGCAGGCCTTTTCCGCGTTGAAAATATGACGCAAGAGCAAACGCAAGTTGCACTGATGATTGAAGGCCCGCGTCTTCTGTTCCCATTTGCTCGTGAAATTTTGGCCAATGCCACACGCCAAGCTGGTTTCCCACCTTTGATGCTTGATCCGGTCGATTTCCTATCGCTTTATCGCCAGCGCGCGGCACAGGCCCAAGCAGCCGCTAAAGCAGCGAGCTAAACGCTCCACTTTTTAAAATTGAAAAGCGCTGTGCCTGGAAACAGATGCGGCGTTTTTTTATTTTTGCGCGTCGAACAGGTCATCATAGCGCGACCAGACAGCATGCTCACCCAGTGTTTCGATGAACGCTGTGTGGGCTATTTTTTCTTGGCTGCTCAAGAGCGGCGGCAATGGCGTCGGTCTAGCTTGGACGCTACTGCCTAAAACAACACGTTTGCGCCCACCATCACCCAAGCTCAGCGCAGTTTGGCGCGCGCCGATCAGCTCAACATACACATCGGCCAACAGCTGAGTATCGAGCAGCGCATTGTGCTTGGTGCGGGCGGAAAGGTCGATACCGAAGCGCTTACACAACGCATCCAGCGAATTGTCTGAGCCTGGAAATTTACGCCGGGCGATCGCCACTGTATCGATCATGCGCTCAAACGACATGGCGGAATGGCCGCACTTTTCCAGTTCGGCGTTCACAAACCCAAAGTCGAACATGGCATTGTGCGCGATCAGGCGTGCATCGCCAATAAAGTCGATCCACGGCTCAGCCACAGCCTCAAAAAGCTGCTTATCGGCTAAAAATGCATCAGACAGGCCGTGAATTTCTTCCGCCTTTGCCGGCATCGGGATCGTGGGGTTCACATATTCATGAAACTCAACACCCGTGGGCACATAATCGACCATCTCAACCGCGGCGATTTCACAAATGCGGTCGCCGCCTTTGGCCCGAAGACCCGTGGTCTCAACATCGAAGACAATTTCACGCATTCTTTCAATCCAGGGCTCTTGAGAGTGTACCTGGAATCATGGCGTAGAATTGAACGCCTGTGAATCGTTTGCGGTGCGTTATGCCCGCAAATCAGCCAAGATCTCGCGGACATCGGTGCGAGCTGCTTCAACGCCATGATCGGTTGAGATGCGATAATCCGCGCGGGCCATTTTGTCGGACTGTGGCATCTGACGATCCATCAGCATGTGTGCTATGGCTTCATTCATGCCAGGCCGCGCAAGCAGGCGTGCCATTTGTGTATCTGGGGCGCAGTGCACGACAGCCACCTTATCCATACGCGCTTCAGCGCCTGTTTCAAACAGAAGCGGGATATCCAGAAGCATGATGTCATGGTTCTCCTGCTCAGCTATTTGGATTGCCGCATCTTCTCGTGCACGTACCAAAGGATGAACGATGGCTTCCAGCTTAGCAAAAAGAGCTGAGTCTTCCTGCAAAGCCAGCTTTAACGCAGCGCGATCCACCGCCCCACCTACAATTGCTGGCGGGATAAGCGCTGCGATAGGCTCAATGCCTTCATTCGCGTAGATCGCGTGTACCGCAGCGTCGGCATCGTGTACGGGGATTCCTTCCTGCGCAAACAGTTCTGCGGTGGTAGATTTTCCCGTAGCAATGGAACCTGTAAGACCAAGGCGTATCACGATCGTATTCCGTTTATGCTATTGTTTTTACAGCTAAATCATCGATGATCAATTGCCGCAAAGCAGGTGTTATTGTCGGGCGAACGCCAAACCAACGCTCAAAGCCTGGAACAGCTTGGTGCAAAAGCATGCCAAGCCCATCAACAGTGGGATGCTCGCGAGCCTGCGCCTTTGCCAGCAGATCGGTTTGCAGCGGCGTGTAGACAATATCGCTGACCGTGGCGCCATCGGGCAAGGCTTCAATAGCGACATGGAGAGGGGGCTGCCCGGCCATGCCCAAGGCGGTTGTATTGACCAAAAGCCCTGCAGCGCCAGCCATGTCATCAAAATCAGAGAGGGGGCCTGGGACAACCCGGCCTGCGCCAAAATGAATGGCAAAATGTTTGGCCAAGCCTTCTGCGCGCTCTACTGAGCGATTGAGAAGGATGATGCGCTCGACACCTGCGACCAGTAAGGCATCCACAATAGCTCGCGCAGCGCCACCGGCGCCTAAAATGAGAGCTGTGTGCGCGTTGGGGTGGCCAAACCAATTGGGTGCTTGCTGCGCAAGGTTGGCCATAAAGCCTTCCCCATCGGTGCTGGTGCCTTGCAAGGCACCATCTTGCAGCCAAAGCGTGTTAACGGCGCCAAGGCGCGCGGCATGATCTGCTACGTGGTCGCAGGCAGCCAGGGCCGTTTCTTTATGTGGTATGGTGACGTTGGCACCAGCAAGGTCATGCTCTCCAAAGCGCGTAAACCAGTCCTTAGCGCCATTTGGATCAACGGCGATAGGCTCGTAAGACGCATCTAAGTGATGCTCTTTGATCCAACTGCCGTGGATAAGTGGTGAGCGAGAATGGCTGATCGGCCAGCCAAGCACAGCTGCACGAGTGGTCATGCGGTTGCCTTATGATTTAACGGGTCAATGCCCTGCGCACGCAAAGCGCCCAGAAGCGGCAAAAGCGGCAAGCCAAGGATGGTGAAATAATCCCCTTCGATGGCATCAAACAGTGACACACCCATTTCCTCCAAACGATAAGCCCCAACACTTTGGTTGATCGCGTCACCCGCCTTGGCAAGGTATGCAGCGCGATCATTCATGCTCAAAGCGCGCATGGTTAGGTTGGCTGTTTGGGTACCTGTCCAAAGCACACTACCTTGCTGGACAATGGCTGCAGCAGAAATGAGTTGATGTGTTTTTCCTTGTAGCTTAGCCAGTTTAATATCGGCCTCTTCGTACGTCTCTGCCTTGTGCAAAAGTGATCCTTCACATGACAAGACTTGATCAGCGCCGATGACCAATGCTGATGGATTCGCTTGCGAAAGAACCCTTGATACCTCTTTGGCCTTGGCGCTTGCTAAGTGCTCAGCAAGCATAGGTGGTGAGACAAAGCCAAAGCTCTTTTCCAGAGCGCGTTCATCGATCGGCGCTGTTTGTACCGTAAAGCACAGTCCTGCATTGGCCAGTAATGTGCGGCGAATGGAAGATCCAGAGGCAAGAACGATCGGTGGCTGGCTTTGATCCATTACACTACACCGGCATCATCGGTTTTTTGAGCTTCACGATGGGCTCGATAAAGTTCAAGAATTGCAGCGGCTGTTTCTTCAATTGAACGACGGGTGACATCAATGGTTGGCCAGCCCTGACGATTAAACAGGCGCCGGGACTCAGCAATCTCGCTGGCGACCAGTGCTTTATCGGTATAATCGGTATCGGCTTCATCATTGTAATCGGTCAGCACGCGATTGAGCCTGATTTGTACAATGCGATCTGTGCTGGCAATGAGACCAACCACAAATGCTTTGGTTGGCTTTGTTAATACCTTTGGCACCGGCGCACCAGGCACCAGTGGATAATTGGACGTGCGATATCCGCGATGGGCGAGGTAGATGCTTGTGGGTGTTTTGGACGTGCGCGAAATGCCGACAATTAAGATGTCAGCCTGATCAAGATTTGATGGCAACACACCATCATCATGAGCAAGCGTAAAATTCAGCGCTTCAATCCGCTGAAAATAGTCAGCATCCAAAACGTGCTGCGCGCCGATGGTAAGGACCGCGGAATCTCCCAAATAAGATTGGAAAACGTTGATAACGGGATCAAGCACAGAAATAGCTGGCACAGAATTTTCGCGGCACCGCTCAGCAAGTTTCTCCGCTAGGTCCGGATCCACAATGGTGTAAAGCACAATGCCTGGGGCTTCCTCGATAGCTGCAGCAATGCGTTCGATTTGCGCATGATCGCGCACCATCACGTAGCTGTGCTCGATGGCGCGGGCAGTGGGGTAGCGTGATGCAACAGCGCGGGCGACGGTTGCCAATGTCTCCCCGGTGGAGTCAGACACTAGATGTAGATGGAAGAAGCGCGAGGCAGCAGTTATCAACGGGCTGTGTCCTTTGCAGCGCAGCGGTGTGGACAAAGGCACTGATTTACATCCGATACCCTTTGTGTGTCGCGGTTATGCGCGGTTTTACCAAAACTGTCCAAGTCACCGTTGGCTTGAATAGACTGTTGATGGATTGTGGACTTGTGGGGATGAGGGCAAGGGAAGATTAGCGCTGACTGTGGGGTGATGGATTTCACATGTTGGATTTGGGTGGTGTAGTTTTGCGTTAACATTTTGTTAAGGTTTACGAAAGCTTAACGCCTAGCTGTAATTTTAAGTGCCAAGCTTGCCATGCGTTTTCAGCCCTTTGGAAACCCACTGGTAGTGACAAAATCGGGAAAAGTTATGCAAGGATTTTTGGAAAAGAGTTATGAGTCTTTTCCACTGACCAAAAGAAAGAAATGAAACTCTTGTGAAGAGAATCTCTTCTTTCTCTCAAGACCAACCTGGTCATGAAACGATACAAAATACGCGTTTTGGCAATGACCAGAAGGCATAGATGAGAAAGGTAGAAGGCGTGAGCAATCGGCTTTTGTTGGATGTTATAAAAGGCCATGTTGGCCATCGTATGCCGATATGGATGATGCGTCAGGCTGGCCGTTATTTGCCAGAGTATCGTGCAACACGCGCCCAGGCTGGATCATTCCTTGACCTTTGTTACAACCCAGAACTTGCGTGCGAGGTCACACTGCAACCTATTCGCCGATTTGGTTTTGATGGGTCTATCTTGTTTTCTGATATTCTGGTTGTGCCGCATGCCCTTGGGCAAGATGTGCGCTTTGAAGAAGGTATTGGCCCGGTCCTTCCTCCGTTGAGTAAGGATGAGATTGAGAACTTGATCTCAAAGTTCAACGATAATCCTGAAGCGTTCGATCGTCACTTGGATCCGGTTATTGAAACGGTTGAACGATTGCGTGAAGCTCTGCCTGATGAAGTTACGCTTCTTGGGTTTTGTGGTGCACCATGGACGGTAGCAACCTACATGGTGGGCGGTCGCGGTAGCCCTGATCAAGCAGCGGCGCGGACCTTTGCTCTCAATGAGCCTGATACCTTTGATCGGTTGCTCGCCTGTCTCTCTCAAGCATCTGTGCGGTATCTTTCAAGGCAAATTGCAGCTGGTGCTGATGCTGTCCAGGTCTTTGACAGTTGGGCTGGATCACTAAGTCCTGCAGGGTTTTCACGCTATTCTGTTGGCCCTATCAGCAGCATTGTTAAGGGTTTGCGTCAGGACGACGTTGATGCGCCCATCATTGGGTTTGCCAAAGGCGCCATGCATACGCTGGGCGCATTCAGTCAAACCACAGGTATTGATGTGGTCGGGCTGGATTGGTCGATTGATTTAGCTGATGCACGTTCGCAACTTCCATCAAGCATGGTGACACAAGGCAATATTGATCCTTTACTGATGACAACAGGGCCTGAGGCTTTGGACGCTGCAGTGGATGCAATGAAAGCTGGCGCAGCTGGTGTTCCGCACATTGCTAACCTTGGTCATGGCATAACGCCAAATGGTAAGATTGAGCATGTGCACCGGTTCATTGAGCGGGTTCGAGCAGCCTAGGCGACCATGGCAAATACCACTGAACCATCAGCACTGAAGCAATATGGTGGGCATGGCCTTGCTGTCCTGGTCCTGGGTGGGTTGATTACCGGTTTGGTTTTCGTCCTGCCTGAGGGTGCTTATCTATGGATGAAGGCGCTGCATGTGATTGCCGTGATCGCGTGGATGGCGGGTTTACTCTATCTGCCGCGCCTTTTCGTTTATCACGTGGATGCAGAGATAGGCTCTGTTCAATCTGAGACGTTTAAGGTGATGGAACGGCGGCTACTGAAAGCCATCATGACGCCTGCTATGATTGTAGCTACGCTTACCGGTTTTTGGATCGCTTTTGTTATCCATGGTTTCCAAGGTGGTTGGCTGCACACAAAGCTGGCTTTGATAGTGCTGCTTTTTGTGGTGCATGGGCACTTAGCGGCTTCGGTGAGGCGCTTTGCCGGCGATGCAAATACCCGTTCTACCAAATATTGGCGGATCATGAACGAGGTTCCGACCTTGGCGATGATCGTCATTGTGATCCTGGTGATTGTGAAACCATTTTAGTCCACAATGTTAGTGGTGGCCTTTTGGAGCGCTTTGTCTTGTCAAAGCCACAAACCTAGCCTACACGAGCAATTGTAGGTAGGCACCGCAGCGCAAGATTCTGATTGCGTGAGCCAAAAACTTTGAACGTATCCAAGATGATGCGGTTTGCGGTAGCCCAGACGGTTCTCCACCACATTCGCAACACAACGCGTTTCCTACTATTTTAGATCAGTTCTGATCGCTTCCCCTCTGCTGCTAATCCTAAGCGGCCTCACAGGTACAATAAGTCTCCATGGAACAAATTCGGCTTCAGGCTCTTAAAGCAAAATCACCCACTGATCTTTTGCAACTTGCAGAAGAATTGGATGTGGAGGGTGCTAGCGCCCTGCGCACGCAAGAGCTGATGTTTGCGATCCTTAAGCGGTATGCCGAACGCGATGTTGAGATCATTGGCGAAGGTGTCTTGGAAGTCCTTCAGGACGGATTTGGCTTCCTGCGTTCGCCTGAGGCCAATTATCTTCCAGGCCCTGATGATATCTATATTTCACCTATACAAATTCGCCGCTTTTCATTGCGCACTGGCGATACGGTGGAAGGCATTATTCGCAGCCCCCAAGAGGGCGAGCGGTATTTTGCTCTGGTGAAGCTGATCGGTTTGAACTTTGAGGAACCTGAGAAGGCCAAGCATAAAGTTCATTTCGATAATCTTACCCCGCTCTATCCTGATGAGCGCTTTAAGATGGAAGTTGACGACCCGAATCTGAAGGATCGCTCTGCACGGGTAATTGATTTGGTGGCACCTATCGGTAAAGGCCAGCGCGCGTTGATTGTTGCGCCGCCGCGCACTGGTAAGACCACGCTTATGCAGAACATTGCCCATTCTATTACAACGAACCACCCAGAGTGTTTTCTGCTTGTGCTCTTGATCGACGAACGTCCCGAGGAGGTTACCGATATGCAGCGTTCTGTACGCGGTGAGGTGGTTTCTTCAACGTTCGATGAGCCTGCCCAGCGCCATGTTCAGGTTGCTGAGATGGTGATCGAAAAGGCCAAACGCTTGGTGGAACATGGGCGTGACGTGGTTATCCTGCTCGATAACATCACCCGTCTTGGGCGAGCTTATAACACCACAGTGCCGTCTTCAGGCAAGGTTTTGACTGGTGGTGTTGACGCTAACGCCCTTCAACGTCCCAAACGGTTCTTTGGTGCAGCCCGCAATATTGAAGAAGGCGGATCGCTTACCATCATTTCTACCGCGCTGGTTGATACGGGTAGCCGTATGGATGAAGTGATCTTTGAAGAGTTCAAGGGCACGGGTAACTGTGAGATCGTTCTTGATCGTAAGGTTTCAGATAAACGCGTGTTCCCGGCGATTGATATTTTGAAGTCCGGTACCCGTAAGGAAGAGCTATTGGTGCCAAAGGGCGACCTGGCGAAGATGTTTGTGCTTCGACGTATTCTGTCCTCGATGGGCACTGTGGATGCGGTTGAGTTTTTGCTCGATAAGCTGAAAGCTACAAAAACGAACTCGGACTTCTTCGATACGATGAACACTTAGTCTAAAGGCCCTTGGCATTCGATTCGGATAGGAAACGATGACGGCAACCATTGCTGCCTTGTCTTCTGGACTCGTTCCCAGTGGCGTTGCAGTTATCCGTGTTTCTGGCCCAGCTGTTCAATTCGCCCTCGAAAAAGTTGCTGGTGGCATTCCGCCGTCGCGCCTTGCGGTTCTTAGGACCTTACGAGACCCCTACGATTTGGGCGTGCTCGATCAAGCCCTCGTTTTGTACTTTCCTGGGCCCAATAGTTTTACTGGTGAAGATGTTGCGGAGTTTCACTGTCATGGTGGACGCGCTGTAGTTGCTGGCGTTCTTAGTGCCCTTTGCGGTTTAGATGGAATTAGCCCAGCAGAAGCAGGAGCTTTTACGCGGCAAGCTTTTGCCAATGGCAAATTGGATCTGACGCAGGTTGAAGCGGTTGGGGATCTTATCCACGCAACCACTCAACTGCAGCGCGAGCAGGCGATAAGTCAGCTAGGTGGTGCTGCGAGCAAACGATTGATGGCTTGGCGTCAAAGAATTGCTGAAGTTCGCGCGTTGATTGAGGCTAACTTAGACTTTTCCGACGAAGATGACGTTCCGGGATCTGTGTTGGATTCGTTACCGCAACAGTTGGAAAATTTAATTCAGGAGATGAATGAGGAAGCTTCCAATCATCTGGCCGAACGATTGCGTGATGGGTTTAGTGTTGTGTTGGCCGGGGCTCCAAACAGCGGGAAATCAACACTTTTGAATGCTCTGCTTGATAGGGAGGCCGCACTTGTATCACCGGTGGCTGGGACCACACGCGATCAAATCGACGTGCCAATAGATCTGGATGGATTGCCTGTTATTCTCAGTGATACCGCTGGACTAAGAGATGCCACTGATGATGTTATTGAAGCGATGGGTATTGCGCGTACTCGCGGGGCTTTACGGGATGCCGACCTAGTGGTTTACCTTGAAAGTACGGATAATAGCCAAGGTGTGGGGCTGGATGATCAGTCTCAGCAATCGATTCGTATCCGTTCCAAATCAGATCTAACCATCAGGGAAGCGGAATCCAGTGATCAAGTTGAATTAGATGTTTCTGGCGTTACCGGGGAAGGTCTGCATAGGTTGCGATTATTGATTGGAGCGCGATTGCGTGAACAGTATCGAATCTCTGCTGAGAATACAGTTGGCGACGGGGTTTCTCTTGATGCGCGCCGACGTACAGCGGTTGGTAAGAGCGTTGGACATCTGACTATGGCATCTTCGCTTCTTCAACTAGGTATTGAGCGATTGGAACAGGCGGCTGAGGAGCTTCGGCTTGCACAAAAAGAGCTTGGATTGATTACAGGGGATGTCGATACTGAGGGCGTTCTCAATGTTTTGTTCAGCCGTTTTTGTATAGGCAAGTAGACCCTGTTTCACGTGAAACACTCGGTGGATGGCCCTTGCGCTTGATTTTTTGCCTCAAACGAGTCACGTCCAATTGATCCCAAAACTTTATGGAATGAGCGCAACATTGGGCCAAAAGCACTTAGATCAATCCTTTGATGTTATCGTTGTAGGTGGTGGGCACGCAGGCTGCGAAGCTGCGGCTGCATCAGCTCGTCTTGGCGCTAAGACAGCTCTGATAACTTTAAAAACTGACGCCATCGGTGTGATGAGCTGTAACCCTGCCATTGGTGGTTTGGGAAAGGGGCATCTCGTGCGTGAGGTGGATGCTCTTGATGGGCTAATGGCGCGCGTAGCGGATGCGGCGGGCATTCAGTTCAGGCTGCTAAACCGCCGTAAGGGCCCGGCTGTGCAAGGCCCGCGTGCGCAAGCTGACCGTAAGCTTTATCGTCAAGCGATGCAGGCTGAGCTCAACGTAATTGCTGAGTTGAGCATTATCGAAGGCGAAGTTGCCGATTTGATCGTCGAACAAGGCGGGCAAACTAAAGGCATAGTGTTGGCAAATGACCAGCAGATCCGTGCTGATGCAGTGGTTCTAACCACGGGAACATTTCTTGGCGGATTGATCCATTTAGGTGAAAAGAGCTGGCCCGCTGGTAGGCAAGGAGAGGCGCCGGCGCAGAAACTGGCAAAACGTCTTCGCGCACGTGCCCTTCCTATGGGGAGACTTAAAACGGGCACACCACCGCGCCTTGACGGTCGCACGATTAATTGGGCTGAGCTTGAAGAGCAGGCTGGCGACGAAAGTCCGGTACCATTCTCGTTTATGAACGACCGGATATCGACGCCTCAAGTTTCTTGTTACATAACCCGCACAACCAAAAAAACTCACGGAGCGATTGAAGCAAACATTCACCGATCGGCTATGTATTCGGGACGTATTGATAGCTCCGGTCCGCGCTATTGCCCTTCGATTGAGGATAAGATTGTCCGCTTTAAGGATCGCGATAGTCATCAGATTTTCTTAGAGCCAGAGGGGTTGGATGATCATACGATTTATCCAAATGGGATTTCTACCAGTTTGCCTGAAGATGTTCAGCGTCTGATTGTTGTATCGATCCCAGGCTTACAGAATGCAGCCATCCTTCAGCCCGGTTATGCCATTGAATACGATCATATTGATCCAAGGGCATTGGATCGGACTTTGGAATGTCATGATTTGCCAGGCCTCTTTATGGCCGGTCAGATTAACGGGACAACTGGGTACGAAGAGGCGGCTGCACAGGGCTTGGTGGCTGGACTGAATGCTGCTCGGAAATCTACTGGACATGAACTTGTTCGATTCGCACGTGAAACAAGCTATCTAGGCGTCATGATTGATGATTTAACTTCAAGGGGTGTTACAGAACCCTATCGCATGTTTACATCACGTGCTGAGTACCGTTTGCGGCTGCGCGCCGACAATGCTGACCAACGATTGACCCCTCTGGGTATTGAGCTTGGTTTGGTGGGCTCACCGCGTCGTTCTTTGTATCAGGATAAGGCTGAAAAACTTACGTCCGCTAGGCGTAGTTTTAAGGCGGCGTCAGCTTCGCCTCATGCTCTTGCTGCAAGTGGTATCACTGTAAAACATGATGGGCGTGTTCGCAGTGCTTTTGAAGTGTTGGGTCTGCCCGACGTCTCACCTGAAAATGTCCTTAAGGTTTGGCCTACACTGGCCCAACTTGATTCCAAGGCTCGCGAGCAATTGGCTATTGACGCTTTGTACGCGGTGTATGTCGATCGGCAGGATGAAGAAGTTCGGGTCTTAAATAAGGAAGAGGCATTGGCCATTCCTGGTGATCTCGATTTCACTGCGTTGCCTGGCCTATCGAATGAGCTGTCACAGCGACTTTCTCAAGTTCGTCCTGCAACACTGGCAGAGGCGCGTCGTCTCGAAGGCATGACGCCGAGTGCGTTAGCACTGCTTTTGGTCCATATCAGCAAGCGAGCGGCTTGATGATTTTATGTCCCTGCGTAGGTGATCTGCCGCTAAGGACCTCGTGCGATGGATGATCGATTCGGCATCGAAAGTGTTGAGAGAGCTTCTGGTATTGAGCTTCTTGACTGGCAGCAGTCGCGCTTGGTCACTTATGTACGATTACTCCGATCCTGGCAGACTAAGCAAAACCTTGTGTCGCGAGAAACGCTGGAAACAGTTTGGTCTCGGCACATCGCTGATTGCGTGCAACTTTTACCGTTGATTGAGAGCACTTTTCGAAGCCGCAGTGATACTCGCCTGGCAGGAGTGGATCTTGGATCTGGAGCTGGCCTGCCTGGCGCGCTCCTGGCCTTGGTTGGGGTTAATCCTGAAGAGATCGACGCATTTCATATGACTCTCATTGAGTCGACAAACCGGAAAGCCTCCTTCCTTCGTACCGTTTCACGTGAAACAAATTGCAGTTTTGATGTGCTGCCAAAGCGAATTGAGACCTTCTCCAAAGGGCCAATTCCACCCGCACATTTTATTACTGCCCGCGCACTGGCGCCCCTAAGCCGGCTCATAACCCTTGCCGAGCCTTGGCTTAACGCAGGTTCAGTCGCCTTTTTTCACAAAGGTGGGGAGTATGCCCGCGAGTTGGCTGATTGGCCTGACGCAGATGCGTATCACGTGGTAGAGCATAGTAGTGTAGTTGATCCTCAAAGCCGTATACTGCAAATCCAGCGCCGTGATGCGGAATAGACCAGCCAGGCTAACCCCATGATGCATACGCCACCTATACCGCCCATTCACCCGCAGCCCCGTGTTATCACTGTTGCTAACCAAAAAGGGGGTGTCGGTAAAACGACCACTGCTATCAACCTGGGCACCGCGTTGGCGGCGATTGGCGAGAATGTTGCCATCCTTGATCTGGACTCGCAGGGCAACGCATCAACGGGCCTTGGTATTGGTGCTGATCAGCGCAAGATTACCAGCTATGATGTAATGACGGGTGATGCGACCTTAGAAAAGGCTGTGGTTCAGACGGCCGTTCCCAATCTTTCCATTGTCCCCTCAACGGTTGATCTTTCCAGTCTTGAGATGGAGATCGCGGCTGATCCTCAGCGTGCCATGCGTTTGCGCAGTGCTCTCCACACCTATCAATCTAAGCAGGCGGGTCTGGCTGAATCTAAGCGACTTTCTTATATTTTGGTGGATTGCCCACCCTCGTTAAGTCTCCTCACGGTCAACGCTATGGCCGCCTCCCATGCCGTTTTGGTGCCGCTTCAGTGCGAATTTTTCGCATTGGAAGGCCTGTCGCAGCTTCTGCGGACGGTGGAGCAGGTGCGTGGCGCTCTCAATCCAGAGCTTATTATTCACGGTATTGCGCTCACAATGTTTGATGCGCGCAACAATCTATCGTCTCAAGTGGTCGAGGATGTGCGCGAGGTCATGGGAGATAAAGTGTATTCTACCATGATCCCAAGAAATGTGCGGCTTTCCGAGGCGCCAAGTTATGGTCGCCCAGCAATTCTATATGATTTCAAATGTGCTGGTAGCCAGGCCTATATCAAGCTTGCGCAAGAGATTATCGAACGCGAGCGCGCCCTACGCGCCGTTGCAGCCTAATTGGCTTGTCATCTTCAGCATAGGAGAGTGTGATGTCTGATGATGCATCAAAGCGCCGTTTGGGCCGAGGGCTTGCCGCCCTCATGGGCGATGCCGTACCAGAAAATATCGCGGTTGATCAGGCGCGTGGTGCGCGTCGTTTGCCAATTGAGCAGATAGCGCCCAATCCGCGCAACCCGCGCGGTGTATTCAGCGAAGATGCGTTGAAAGATCTTGCCAACTCCATTGCAGAAAAAGGTGTTGTCCAACCTCTCTTGGTGCGCACGCTCGCTGAAGGTCAGTATGAACTTATCGCTGGTGAGCGTCGCTGGCGTGCCGCGCAACGCGCCGGTCTTGATATGGTGCCTGTTGTCGTCCGTGATGTAGATGACAAAGAGTCACTTGAACTTGCTATCATTGAAAACGTTCAGCGTTCTGATCTCAATCCGCTTGAAGAGGCGCAGGGATATCAAAGCCTTATCGATAGTTTTGCGTATACTCAGCAAGACCTTGCAACGGTGATCGGTAAGAGTCGTAGCCATATCGCAAACACGTTGCGTCTGCTGAAATTACCCGAAGGCGTTCAACTGTTCCTCAATACAGGCGCCTTGTCAGCCGGTCATGCAAGGCAACTTATTGGGCGTGATGATGCCGCTGAGCTCGCCCGTAAAATCATTGATGATGGCCTTTCGGTGCGTGATGTTGAGCGTTTGGTTCACCATGCGCCAAACCCTGATGGCATGTTGCCACATGCAAGTGCGCCGGATGAACGTCCTGGTCTTCAGGATGCTGATACGCGCGCCATCGAAGCTAAGCTTGCGGAGCATTTGGGTCTGCATGTGCAGCTTAAAGCCAAGCGCAATGGTTCAGGTACCTTAGCAATCAAATATGAAACGCTTGAGCAGCTAGATGACTTGCTTCGCCGTATCGGGGCGAATTAATAATATTATCAATGGTTTGCTGCTTAACGGCCCGCGTGCTCTGCTTCAGAAGCGATCCGCAAAACTTGTCGCTCCAGTCGGGTATTTTTCAAAACCTGCGTTAGGCGCGTTGCTGCTAGTTCCTCATCCAGATAGCTAAGAACAGATCTTAGGCGACTCATCGACCAGCGTGATAGCGCTTGTTGGGTGGCCGGTTTCCGCTTGAAGAACACAGGTGGACGAGCGCGCGCCATTACGCTGTCAGCGCTGGCACCACGGTCAATGTCGAAGCGCATGCGCTCCAATGCTTGGCCATGGCGCAGTAAGTTTTGTGTGATCACCGATGCTTCTAGCCCGTCTCGTAAGGCATATTCTAATGCCTCTAAAGCGAATTTGCGCCGCCCGGCAAATGCAGCATCACTCACATCACTAAGCGCATGACTCGCTCCATCAACGAGGCTCGCATGAACATGCTCAAGACTTATCTGCCCATCTTGAAGCGCATAGAGGCATAGTTTTTCAATTTCGGTTGCCGAAAGCGCATGATCAGCGCCCAGCATTGCAACAATTTCTTTTTGGGCTTCAGGCTGCACTGTTAGACTATGTTTCTGTGCCGTTGTTACCAGTAACCCTGCAATATCCCGGGCCTCCGCCGCGTAGCAAGCAATGGATGCACCCGTTGCCGCTTTTTCGATTCGGCTTCGCAACGGATGGCTTTTCTTCAGGTCACCCGCTGCAATGACCACTGCAGCGCTACTGGGCGGATTGCTCAGAAGTACTTCAATGGGCTTGACCAAGTTTTTGGGTTCATCCATCCGGACAAAAATTGTCTTATGACCACCAAACATAGGTACGCTGTCAGCTTCCTCAGCCAGATGGGAAGGCTCGCTGTCCAATATAGTCGAGTCCAACTCCACCATGCTCATAGGGTCGGGATTATCGCCACCCAGCGCTTTGAGTATTGCTTTTGAGCGCATAGAAACACGACCGCGATCAGGGCCATGGACTAGAATGATGGGAAGTTTTGGGTCAGGCTTGCTAACAAAACGGTCAGCCGCTTGGCCTTTTATCTCGGCCAAGGCCTATAATCCGGTCGCAAATGCCGCTGCAAGTTGCGTCTCAATTATGGCTGCAACTTCTTTTGCTGCCCGGTCCTGCGCATCAATGGCAGCGCGCTGATTGGCAAAGCGTTGACCAGATGTATCATAAGAAGCCGTTGAAAACGCTTGTCTTTCCAGCAAAGGCTCTGTGTCACCATTGCGGAAGAGCTGGTAGTTTGCTGTGACCTGAACTGATTGTGCGAATGAGGCGCCACTGGCCGCAACGCCCAAGCTTTGGGTGCTACTGGTTGCGCGCATAGCCATGCGATATGTAGCTCCGGAATTACCGCCATTAAGCCCAAACACCAGCTCATTGCGCACCAATTGAGTTAGCCGGTCGGCTGGCGGATCGATCATGATTTGCGACAGTGCACTGGCTGTCTGCGATGGTGCAGCAAGGCTGACTTGATCGCTATAAAGTGGGCGAACCTGGCAACCAGCAAGTGCAAGGGCGCTTACGCCAACAACGCCAAGCAAGGCGCGGCGGGAAAGGTATGATGCGGTTAGTTTATCGATATCAGACAACAATGTTCACAATTCTCTGGGGCACAACAATGACCCGCTTTGGCGCGTTGCCATCCAAGATTTTTAGCACGGATTCATCTGCCAATACAGCTGCTTCAACAGTTACCTTATCAGCATCTTTCGCAACTTGGATTTCGCCACGCCGCTTGCCATTCACCTGGATGGGCAATGTCAATGTGTCATCAGCTAGGAGCGATCTGTCAACCTCACTCCAAGGTTTCATCGCCAGCATTTCATTATTGCCAAGCAAGGCCCAGCACGCTTCGCACAGGTGCGGGGTCATGGGCTGCATAGCTTCTACCAACATAGAAACAGCCTCGCGCAGGGCCCAGCGCATATCCGATGCGCCAGTGTCTTTGGCAAGTGCTTTGCTGATCGTGTTGGTTGCATCATAGATACGCGCAACAGATCGGTTGAAGGCAAGTTTTTCAACATCATCGGCCACAGCGTTCAGCATCCGATGGGCAACCTTGCGAAGGGCAAGCGCTTCATCACTGAAATCATTGGGTAAATCAGAAGCTTCCGGAGCAACCCCGATCACATCATTCACCAGGCGCCAAACGCGCTGAATGTGGCGGTGTGCGCCTTCAACGCCCGCTTCAGTCCAAATGACGTCGCGATCTGGCGGTGAATCTGAAAGCATAAACCAACGTGCGGTATCAGCTCCGTAGGTCGCGATAATGTCATCTGGATCGACAACATTCTTTTTGGATTTGGACATCTTCTCGATCGAGCCGATGCCCAGCGCCTCACCAGTGTCTATATGCGTGGCCGTGCGAGCTTCATCCTCACCCTCGATTAGTACCTTCGCCGGTTCAATCCAGCCATCTTTGCCCTTGTAGGTCTCATGCACCACCATGCCCTGCGTAAACAGCCCTTTGAACGGCTCGCGTACATCCATATGACCGGTGATTTGCATGGCGCGGGCAAAGAAACGCGAATAAAGCAGGTGCAAAATCGCGTGTTCAATCCCGCCAATATATTGGTCAACGGGCAACCATTCTGTGGCAACAGCTGGATCGGTCGGTGTTTGTGCCTTGGCGTCAGTAAAGCGGGCAAAGTACCAAGACGAATCCACAAATGTGTCCATCGTGTCGGTTTCACGTAAAGCGTCTTTGCCACATGATGGGCAGCTAGTGTGTTTCCAGCTAGGGTGATGGTCAAGTGGGTTGCCTGGCTTATCAAAGCTCACATCGTCAGGCAGTTTCACCGGTAGGTCAGCAACCGGCACGGGAACTGCACCGCAATCATCGCAATGGATCACCGGGATGGGGCAGCCCCAGTAGCGTTGGCGTGAAACACCCCAATCGCGCAGGCGAAACTGCTCATGAACGCTTCCCAAACCCTGCGCCTGCGCCCAGTCGATGGTGGCATCAATCCCATCTTCCCCGGTGGCGATGCAGACACCTGCCGGTTGGTTCACATAGCGAATCTTCTGCGTTTTTGCTGGAACGAAGGCCTCATTTGCCACTGGCGTATCATCGTCCAGAGCAAAGAACGTGTTGTTGACGGGCAGATCATATTTGCGCGCAAAATCAAGGTCGCGTTGGTCATGTGCCGGACAGCCAAAAACAGCGCCCGTGCCATAATCCATGAGAATAAAGTTCGCCACCCAAACTGGCAGTGTTTGATCCGGGTAAAGGGGGTGCTGGACAGTATGGCCGGTGTTATAGCCGCGCTTTTCAGCTTTCTCTAACGCTTCCTCTGAAGTACCGGCTCGGCGTACATCCACATTGAAGGCAGCAAGCTCGCCATCGTTGTGTGCCAAGGACTGTGCCAATGCGTGTTCGGGTGCAATGGCAATAAAACTCGCGCCAGCCAATGTGTCAGGCCGCGTTGTGAAAACATCAATTTCAGTATGTTTATCAACGGCTTGACTGAGCTTAAAGCCCATACGCAGGCCGCGCGATTTACCAATCCAGTTGCGCTGCATAAGTCGCACTTTATCGGGCCAGTTTTCTAGCTCATCCAAGCCGTCCAACAAGTCTTGGGCATAGTCAGTGATCTTGAAAACCCACTGCGCTAGCTCTCGCTGCTCTACCAAAGCACCTGAGCGCCAGCCGCGCCCATCAATCACTTGTTCATTGGCCAGCACCGTGTGGTCTTCGGGGTCCCAGTTCACGCGACTGGTTTTGCGGGCTACCAAGCCAGATTTCAGAAAGTCAGTGAACAGGATCTGCTGTCGGTGGTAATAGTCCACATCGCAGGTTGCAAACTCACGCGTCCAATCCAGCGACAGCCCCATGATCTTCAGCTGAGCTTTCATCGTCGCGATGTTCTGATAGGTCCATTCACGCGGATGCACCTTGTTCTGCATCGCTGCGTTTTCCGCGGGCATGCCAAAAGCATCCCATCCCATAGGGTGGAGCACATTAAATCCGCGCGCGCGTTTGTAGCGCGCGACCACATCACCCATGGTGTAGTTGCGCACATGACCCATATGAATACGGCCAGACGGATAGGGGAACATCTCCAAAACATAGTATTTAGGACGCGAGTCGTCGTTTTTGGTTTCAAAAACAGCTGCTTCGTTCCACTTGGCCTGCCATGCCGGCTCCACAGCCTGCGGATTGTAGCGCTCGGCTTTGTGGGAAGATGTGGTTGGTTGGGTACTGCCGGACATGGACTATCAACGCTTGTCTGTAAGGCTGCATATGCTGGAAAATAAGCACAAACAGGCTGAAAAATCGGGTTGGCGGACCTTCACCAGAAAGCATGGATATGGTCAACCGTGACAAGACGTGAAGGGGAGCGATGATGAGCGATAGGGTAACCCGGTGGAATGATGTTCGTGCGGCGATCTCGGCGGCAGCTGATGCACGTTCTAATGGCGATGTAACGCTGGTTGCGGTGTCCAAGACCTATGATGGCGATGCCATCTGGCCGGTCATTGACGCCGGGCAGCGCGTGTTTGGTGAAAACCGCGTACAAGAGGCGATGGGTAAGTGGCCGACCTTGCGTGATCGCTGCGCAGACCCGCTAGAGCTTCACCTTTTGGGCCCACTGCAATCGAACAAAGCCAAAGAGGCCGTTGCAACATTTGATGTGATTGAAAGTATTGATCGGGAGAAGATAGCATCGGCTTTGTCGCGCGAAATGGCGGCACAAAGTCGAAATTTGCCCTGTTATGTGCAGGTTAATTCCGGACTTGAGGCCCAAAAATCGGGAATTACGCCCAGTGAAGTCGCGAACTTCGTTGCGCTTTGTCGCGATACATACAATTTAGATATCCAGGGCCTTATGTGCATCCCGCCTGTTGATGATGATCCAGCCGTGCATTTTGAGCTGATGGCCAAACTTGCCGATGACAATCATCTGCCAGTGCGATCGATGGGCATGAGTGGTGATTATGAAATTGCCATTGCCCATGGCGCAACGCATGTGCGGGTGGGCAGTGCCATTTTTGGTGCGCGTGGCTAAAATGGTATTTGGTTACAGCACAACAACCGCGTGAAGCTGAGCCAGTCGCCCACTTAGCTTGGCAAACACGGGCGCTGGCAGCGCAATGCAGCCTTCTGTTGGCTGCATGCCGCTTTGTTCCAGACGCGCTTGGTGCATGAAAATCGCTGATCCGCGCGTCTGCCCCCTGCGCGTGATGTTCCAATCCAAAATGATCAACCGATCATAAAGATGATCATCACGCGTCATCACTTCATGCGCTTGGGAATGCGGTAGCGCAACTTGGCTATTATAAGCCGGCGTAAAGGATGCATCACACCAACCATCACGCGCGTCGATTCGGCTCCAAAACGATTCAAGCCCCTTTGGCCGTGCCACCCTGTCTTGCCGAAACTTTCCAGATAGAACGCTCATGCGTCCATGGGGGGTTGCGCCGTCACCCTCACGTTTGCGCGCTGAAATGCCTGTTCGGCCCAGTGCGCAAGGGTAGGCGCGGCCATCGAGGATGAACCGTCCCAAGTGCACTGTGGCATGGCTTTGTGGCGCTCGACGCACCAAGGCTATACGCGAGTGCATTGGCGTAGCGGCATTATAATACCGCCATCCGTATGCCCACTTCATACTAGCGCGTTGCTTTGGCGTCTTTATCATACGCACGACTGTGCGCGTGCCCACGCTTGCGCGCAAGCAGGGCCTTGCCGTAAAGCTTCTGCCGGGACGGTTGATCATAAAGATGCCAAGACATGTGTGTGTGATACCAAGGACATGCCGTGCATAACGCAGCGGTACTTAGGGTGAGGTATACCAATGAGCCGACGTATGTTGCTCATCGTGGACGATGATGTTGAGCTTGCAGGTGCGCTGCAGGAACAGTTTGCGCTGTATGATGAGTTTTCCACCCACCACAGTGAAACCGCGCAGTCAGGCATAGCGTTCGCGCGCGAGAACGATATTGACCTGGTTATTATGGATGTTGGCTTGCCCGATCTTGATGGTCGTGAGGCTGTGCGGCTACTGCGCAAAAATGACTTCAAAGCTCCGGTTATCATGTTGACCGGGCACGATACCGATTCGGACACGATTTTAGGCCTGGAAGCCGGTGCGAATGATTATGTGACTAAGCCGTTCCGCTTTGCGGTGCTGCTTGCGCGCATACGTGCGCAGTTGCGCCAGTTTGAGCAGAGCGAAGATGCTGTGTTCCAAATCGGGCGCTTTACCTTCAAGCCTGCCGCCAAGTTAATGCAGGACGGCGAGGGCAAAAAGATTCGCCTGACAGAGAAAGAAACCTCAATTTTGAAATTTTTGCATCGCTCAGGGGGCAAGCCTGTTGCGCGCGATGTGTTGCTTTCAGAGGTTTGGGGTTACAATGCAGCGGTCACAACCCATACGCTGGAAACGCATATTTATCGTTTGAGGCAGAAAATAGAATCTGACCCCAGCCGTGCGGACCTGCTGGTAACCGAAGCTGGCGGCTATAAGCTGGTTTCGTGAGGTTGAGAGAAGCCTAGATGATGAGTTCTGCTCAATGAGCTGTGTTCGATGAGTTTGGCCTCCGACATGGCGGTTCTTCGGCGCGTTCCGTTCTTTGAACGGTTCGGGGACGATCATCTGCGTCTGCTCGCCTTTGGCGGGGAGAATATGCGCTTTAAGGCCAATGATACGCTGTTCAGTTCCGGCGATGCGACCGAGGGCGGGTTGGTTATCTTGTCCGGCCAGGTGCTTTTGACCACGGCACGCCAGAAAGACGATGATGACGGCGAACGCTTTAAGGTGGGCACATTGCTGGGCCAGCGCGCATTGCTGGCAGAAACCAAGCGGCGCCATACCGCAACTGCGGTTACCGGCGTTGAGGTGATGTCAATCAGGCGTGCTTTGTTCAAGCGGATGCTGTCGGAATACCCGGATCTTGCCACACAGCTCTACGCAAGCATGTCCAGCGAGTTGCTGTCACTCACAGCGCAAGCGTCGGTTGTTGTTGGTGGTAAGCCGAAATTCTGATCGCGCTTTAAGCGTAATCGACGATAACAGGCGCGTGGTCGGACGGTTTTTCCCAGCTGCGCGCATCGCTAATGATTGAAATATCTGTCGAGTTGGCCGCCCATTTGGGGCATGTCCACACATGGTCTAGGCGACGGCCTTTGTTGCTGGCGGCCCAATCTTTGGCGCGGTAGCTCCACCATGTGTAGAGCTTTTCATCCATCGGCACGTGCTGGCGCATCGTATCGGTATAGTCCAGAGATTGTCGCGTCTTTTCAAATAGTTCGGTCTCAACGGGTGTGTGCGAAACCACTTTTAAAAGCTGCTTGTGTGACCACACATCTTCCTCATAGGGCGCGATGTTCAGATCGCCAGCAACAAGCGTAGGAAGTGAGCTATCAGCTTGCAATTTCTGCGTCATTTCCGCCACGAAACGTAGCTTATGATCGAACTTGGGGTTCACTTCGGTGTTGGGTTCATCACCGCCCGCAGGCACATAAAGCGAATGCACCCGTACGCCAGTGGCAGCGCCAACAGGCGATGGCAGACTAACGGATGCTGCCACATGGCGTGCATCACCCATATCGCAAAAATTGACCCGCTCAATATCGGTTAAGGGGTGGCGCGAAACGATGGCCGATCCGTGATAGGCTTTCTGCCCATGGATGGCCAAGTGCTCGTAACCCGCTGCGCGGATCGCCTTGGCCGGAAACTCTTCTTCGCGACATTTGGTTTCTTGCAGGCAGAGCACATCGGGCGCGTGCTCGTCTAAGAAGCGCACCACGTGATCAATGCGCAAACGCACCGAGTTGATGTTCCATGTAGCCAGGCGAAAGGAGTTTTGGGTCATGGCGCATGACTTACGCGCGCCATTGTGCGCTCACAAGCTGTTACGCGCCACTTTCCCCGTAAATCCAGCTATTCACCGCGATTCAAGTGGTCGATGAAGAACCAATTCGGGTCTGTTGGGCGGCCATATTCCACCTCAAACAGGGCAACCGTGGTTTCAAAGCCTTGCGGGTCTGTCACGGTCCACTGCTGAATTTCCACCGGTTCTTGCGCCATCGTGATAGCGATGCGGCCACGCCCAATGGGCGTTTCATCCTGCATCATGACGGTGACTGAGCCTTCCGACGTGGACACATCCATCACATTGCCGTCGCCCACCAGATCCACCCGATCTTCCAGCAGGAACCGCAGTGGTGTTTGTGAAATCGGATAGAGATCATGTGTGCCCACAGAGGCATCGCGCACGACAAGGCCTGAACCATCAGACACAATTTCTAGCCGTGATGGTGGCAAATAGCGGAACAACAAGCGGCCGGGACGGTGCAGCACAAAGTAGCCCTCAGTGCGTTCGCCATTGGGGGCCACTTGGATGAACCGGCCCTGCATCGTCTCCAGCCCATTGATGTGGGATGTGAGCCGCTCAACTTGCGCCATGTCTTCCTGGGTAAGTGCGCCAGCAAATGTATTGACCGCGTGGGCGGGCGTTAGCGCCAGCGCACTTAGCGCTAGCGTTGTTGCAGCTACGGTGAGGCCAGATTTCAGGCGGGAGAAGAGCATTGGCACGGGCGTATCCTTAAGCGTCGTCATGTTTGTTTCGCTGCTTTGAGCGAATCACTACGACCGCAGTGTGGCAAACACTTTCTTAACGCAGCCTGACCGACGCGTTAATTCTGACCAATTCTGTGATTTGGCGGCCTCTTAACCGCCAAATCCATCCTCCTCGCCAACTTGCATCAGCACTTCGCGCTTACCAGCGTGGTTGGCGGGACCAATAAGTCCCTCTTTTTCCATGCGCTCAATCAGCGAGGCAGCCCGGTTGTACCCAATGCCAAGGCGGCGTTGAACGTAGCTGGTGGAGGCTTTTTTATCGCGCATCACAACGGCGATGGCCTGCTCGTAAGGATCATCTGATTTTTCAAGCCGCGCGATGCTCTTCTCGGTGGGGTCACCGCCAGCATCGTCATCCTCATCAATTTCCTCGGTGATAGTGTGCAGATAATCGGGGGCGCCTTGGGTTTTCAGGTGATCAACCACCAGTTCAACTTCCTCATCGGACACAAACGGTCCGTGGACACGCTGAATGCGACCGCCACCAGCCATGAACAGCATATCGCCCTGGCCAAGCAGTTGTTCGCCGCCTTGTTCGCCCAAAATGGTGCGTGAATCGATTTTCGATGTCACCTGGAAAGAACAGCGTGTTGGGAAGTTGGCCTTGATTGTACCGGTAATCACATCCACCGATGGGCGCTGTGTGGCCATAACGATGTGGATGCCTGCCGCACGCGCCATCTGCGCCAAGCGCTGGATTGCACCCTCGATCTCTTTGCCAGCGACCATCATCAGGTCGGCCATTTCATCGACCACGATAACCAGCATGGGCATCGCTTCGTAGGAAAGCTCTTCGCGCTCGTACACCGCTTCGCCGGTGTGTTCATCAAAGCCAGTTTGCACGGTGCGGCTGATGGTTTCGCCTTTGGCTTGGGCTTCTTTCACCCGTGTGTTGAAGCCATCAATGTTGCGCACCCCAAGCTTGGACATCTTGCGGTAGCGGTCTTCCATTTCCTTCACGGCCCATTTCAGCGCCACCACGGCTTTTCCAGGATCGGTCACAACGGGGGTGAGAAGATGAGGGATACCGTCATAGACTGATAGTTCCAGCATTTTGGGATCGATCAAGATCAGGCGGCACTCTTCGGGCGTCCAGCGATAGAGGATCGATAGGATCATGGTGTTGATCGCCACCGATTTACCTGAACCGGTGGTACCAGCGACCAGCAGATGCGGCATGCGCGCCAGATCAGCGATCACAGGCTCACCGCCAATGGTTTTACCCATGGCCAGTGGCAGGTTGCCTTTGGCTTTCTCAAAGTTCTGCGAAGCAAGGATCTCTGACAGGTACACGGTCTCTCGTGTGTTGTTGGGCAGCTCAATACCAATCGCATTACGCCCTGGGATCACTGCGACACGAGCCGAGATAGCGCTCATCGAGCGAGCGATATCATCAGCCAAGCCAATCACCCGGGCTGATTTTACCCCAGGTGCAGGCTCAAATTCGTAAAGTGTAACTACAGGACCTGGGCACACATTGATCACTTCGCCGGTGACGCGGAA
Organism: Devosiaceae bacterium; assembly: GCA_045105395.1. GTDB lineage: Bacteria > Pseudomonadota > Alphaproteobacteria > Rhizobiales > MH13 > MH13. Next base: position 36,077 of record JBGCDM010000002.1, read on the forward strand.
ATCTTCCAGTACACCTTCCAGCAAGCCAGCATTACGCTCCAATGCTTGGGGCGAAAGGGCTGTGGTGCCGGTGCTTGGCGCATCAGAAAGCAGATGCAGAGGTGGAAGCTCAAAGCCCTGCGCCTCTTTGATCAGCTGCGGTTGGCGCTCGCGTGCTGCGCGTTTGCCCGGTTTGGTTTTGGCCACTTCAGTAACGCGGGCAGTTGAGCCCTGCTGACTGCGCGCTGCTGGACCACGAATGGGCGCAGGTTGCGGCGCATAAACAGGCGCTGGCTGGGCTGCATCTTGTTGATCTGCCCAAGCGGCAGGATTTTCGCTGTCATAAGCCAGCATGTCGGCTGGTACGGCTGCTTCATGGGGCGGGGCAGGTTCAAACTGTGACCAGTCATCGGTGTGCGGCGCATGGGGAACAGGTTGTGGTGCAGCCTGAACAATAGGTTGGGCCATAGGTTGAGCAGTGGGTTGCGCAATAGGCGCAAGCTGCGGCTCGGCCCACTGGGGTTGTGCTTCGTGTTGCTGTGGTTCTTGATAATGGGCTTGCTGCACGGCCTGGTTTTCTGGCGCGTAATAGGGGGCGTCTTCGCTAAACTGGGGCTCTTCACTGGCGCGCAGGCGTGCATTTAATTGGCCAAGGTCTGGTCGTACGGGTGGATAAGCGCGACGCTTGCTTGGTAGCAGGCGCTTGGCAGCGGCCAGGCCTGAATAGCCCAAATGGGTGGCATAGCCCATTGCCAACTGGGCGCGACCAGGGCGATCATCATCGTCAAAATCTGGCTCATCCTCATCCCACATCTCTTCTTCCACGCCATCGGCGCGGTGAATACGGCGCGGTTCAATGCGCATATCCGAAGGTGAAGGCGGTACACTAAGAACAGGCGTTGCGGCTGTGCGCATGAAAAGAAGCGCCGCGGCCGGCAGGGCCAGCGCCGCCACAAGAAGACCTGGCACGAACGGAACAGGGATCAGCTTGCTTGGCAAGGCAATAAGCGCATCACCCAACAGGCCGCCCAGGCCAATGGGTAGCGGCCAAGCGCCTGAAAGCGGCATAAGCGCAAGCAAAGCGCAGCCAGCTGCCACAAATCCAAAGGCTTGCAGGGCACGGCGTGGCTTATCGTTCAGTCCACCATAGGTCATCAGATGCCAACCCCAGACGGTAATTGGCACCAGTGCCAGCACCGCCCCAAGACCCAAAACCTGCATGATGAGATCGGCAAAGATCGCGCCCGGTGCGCCCAGCATATTGGTCACTGGCGCTGCGGTGGCATGGCTAAGGCTTGGATCAGACACCGACCATGTTGCCATTGCCACAACGGCCAACGCGCATAGCGCAATCAGGCCAAGGCCAGAAAGCGTTGCTGCCTGGCGTCGCATCAAAGATTTGATCAGGCTTGTATCAAGCAGGGGCGTATCAAAAGCGCGCGTGGTCCGCATTGGTTTCATCCGTTCTTACGCAAACAAGGTGGCAAGGCGTTTCAGGGCCTCACCCGTGGTGGGTTCATCATCAACCAAAGCCAGGCGAAGTCGGTCGCTGCCCTGGTTGGGTGTGTTGGGATAGGCGATATAAGAGCCGGGAATGGTGCGCAGGGCTTGTGTTTCCCAAAGCTGCACCGCGGCATCCGTGTCGGCCATGCCTTTGGGTAGTTTAAGCCAGAGGAAGAAGCCTGCCTGCGGCGTTGGTTCGGCCAAATGGTCGCCCAAAACCTCTTCCACCAGTGCCCATTTCTTGGCGTAGAGCGCGCGGCTCGCAGTGACGTGGGTTTCATCAGCCCAGGCAAGTGCCGCCACGTTTTGCAGTGGGATTGGCACTTGCGGTCCGCCCATATTGCGCAGGCGCATAAAGGCCGCCATGAACGCTTCATCTCCGGTGGCAAACCCTGTGCGCAGGCCCGGCAGATTGGAGCGCTTGGACAGTGAGTTGAAACTGATAACTTGGCGTAGGCCGCCAGCGCTGCGCGCGGCCACTTCCAACACACCAGGTGGCGGCATGGTTCGATAGATCTCGCTGTAGCATTCATCTGCCAGCAGATAAAAACCATGCAGGCGCGCCAACTCAATCCAAGCATGCCAATCGGCATGGGAAAGCACGGTACCTTGCGGGTTGGTTGGCGAGGCGATGAAGGCTGCAACGGTGCGAGACCACATACCAGGTGTGATCGCGTCACCGCGGATATCGCCTTCATCCAGCAGCACGATATCGCAACCGGCAAGCAAGGCTCCGGCGGCATAGGCCTGGTAAAATGGGTTCTGCATAAGGATAAGCGGTTTGGCGATGTCGGATCGCAAATCACGGGCGCATCTGGCAGCCAGCACCAGGCCCTCGCGTGATCCGTTAAGCGGCAGCACATGGCGGCCAGCATCCAGTGTATCCGCAGGAAGACCGTAGCGCTGGGTTAGCCACTGTGTAATGGCCTGGCGATGATCAGGCGTGCCATTGATGAGCGGATATTTGCCAAAGGCCTCCACTGATCGGGCCAACTTTTCAGACACACCTTCGGGCGGTGCATGGCGCGGCTCACCGACCGTCAGTGTAATCGGTTCAAGCGCTGGGTTGGGTCGCACAGGTGCAAGCAAGGCTTCTAGCCGTTTGAAGGGCGAGCCGGTTTCATAGACGAAACGCTGGATGTCGGCATGAGCGATAGTGTTTTGGTCACGCATAGCCGTGCCCACCTAACCACCACTGCCCCGCACCCAAGGGACCTTTTACGCAATACATGTTTCTGACAATGCCACGGCGAGGGTTAAGCCTCGCTTAAGGTTAAGCATTCCGGTTTGTTCTGTGCCGTTGGCACAACTGCGTTGGTGGCCAAGCGCGAGATGTATTTCTTTGGAACGTCCAACCTGGTCAGGTTTTGATCACGACTCGCCGGCACATCGGCAGCTGCGTGTGGGATAACCCAGTGATTAGATCTTTGTCCGCTTTAGGAATGTCTGTTCAGCACGTGCGTGGGCATCTTGCAAAAGTCCAATGCATGTCTCCCAAGTATCTGCGCTTGGGCAAACCACTGCCACCCAACCCATCCAGCCATAAACAGGATGCGGCATCAGCGTGTCTTGCGCAGTAAAATCCCATGGGCCTTCAACACTACACCCTTTGGCTGGCCTGGTAGGCGGGGAACCAAAAAGTTGAATGAACGTGGCTTTTTGCAAACCAATATTGAGCCGCCAGACGCCCTCGCGATCAAGGTGAGAACTTTTGTCGTTCTCACCGTCCTTTTGCTTAATGGTGGCAAAATAGGTGCCGCGTTTGAGCATCGCACCCGGATTGTAAAAGTAGGACCTCTCACCCCATGCATCTATGGGGATCACCCCAGGTAAATGCTCAGTGATGTGTGCGTGGATCGCTTCAATAGGGACTGTGGTTTTGGTCATCTTTGAGCGTTTAGACCACCTGCCCTGACAAAAACTGTCAGCATAGGGTCATTGAGGTGGTTGTTTGTCGCAACAAAAAAAGGGCCCGGGGGTGAACCCGGGCCCAGATTATACGGCGGGAGACGCCGCTTTGGGAGTTGGTTGGTAGAGGTTCGGCCCTTAGGCTTTACCGGCACCGAACTCAGGGTAGGCTTCAACGCCGATTTCGGCTTTGTCGAGACCTAGCATCTCATCTTCCTCAGACACCCGGATACCCATAGTGGCTTTGAGGATGAACCAGACTACCGCTGATGTAACGACGACGAAGGCACCAACGATGATGATCGGCACAACCTGGCCAACCAATGTTGCATCGGAATTGGTCAGCAACACCGCCATGGTGCCCCAGATGCCTGCAAACAGGTGAACTGGGATGGCGCCAACAACATCATCGATCTTGATTTTGTCGAGCATTGGAACGGTGATCACAACGATCACACCACCAACAGCGCCAATCAGCGTGGCTGCACCCAAACCTGGAGTTAGCGGCTCAGCGGTGATGGACACAAGACCAGCAAGCGCGCCGTTCAGGACCATCGTCAGATCAACTTTCTTGTAGAGGATCTGGGTGAGGACCAGTGCAGCAATCGCGCCACCGGCAGCGGCGGTGTTGGTGTTGGAGAAGATGCGCGAAACATCTGCAGCATCACCGATTGAACCCAGCGCAAGCTGCGAGCCACCGTTAAAGCCGAACCAACCCAGCCACAGGATAAATGTGCCCAGTGTTGCAAGCGGCATGGACGAACCAGGCATTGGGTGAATTTCACCACCAGCACCATATTTTCCCTTACGTGCACCAAGGATGATAGCGCCGGTTAGAGCAGCCCAGCCACCCACAGAGTGCACAACAGTTGAACCAGCGAAATCAAGGAAGCCGAACTGGCTGTCGAGGAAACCGCCGCCCCATTTCCAGGATGCCTGGATTGGGTAGATGAGGGCTGTAAGGATCAGAACGAAAATCAGGAATGGCCACAGTTTAATGCGCTCAGCAAGTACACCAGAAACGATGGATGCCGTGGTGGCGCAGAACATCAACTGGAAGAAAAAATCTGAGCCAGTGGACGCATAACCGATATCGTCAGCTGCTTCTGGTGCAACACCAACAGCTTCCAGCGCTGCCAAAGCGAAGGCGCCAAGATAGCCACCTGTTTCATCGGAGCCGATGGACCATGAACCCAGTGGGTACATCAGATTGTAGCCAATGAGATAGTAGGCAACAGCGGCGATAGAGAACAGGCCGATGTTCTTGGTACATTGCATGGAGACGTTTTTAGAACGCACCAGGCCAGCTTCCAGCATAGAGAAACCAGCGGCCATCCACATCACCAGGAAGCCACCAATGAGGAACAGCGTGGTGTTGAAGACGAAGACCGAATATTCGGGCACGTCTGAGGACATTGCCATTTCGGCGTCCTGTGCCAGGCTCGGCGCTGTGAGGGTGAGGAGCGCAGCAGAGGCTGCCATCCCGACCTTAAGATAACGCTTTGACATGAACTTAAACCCTTTCTGAGGGGAGTTTGGGGAAGGCTTACAGCGCTGCCGCGTCGGACTCGCCGGTGCGGATGCGAATGGCTTGATCCAGGCCATAAACAAAGATCTTACCGTCACCGATTTGGCCGGTTTTGGCGGCCGAGGAGATGGCTTCGACCACTTTGTCGATAAGGTCTGCCGAAACGGCGACCTCGATCTTCAGTTTTGGCAGGAAGGAAACGGCATATTCTGTGCCGCGATAGATTTCTGTGTGGCCTTTTTGCCGGCCGTAGCCTTTGACTTCAGTAACGGTCAGACCCTGCACACCAATAGCGGTTAGGGCATCGCGAACCTCATCGAGCTTGAACGGCTTAATAATGGCCATGACGATTTTCATACGCGTGTCGTCCTATTCTTCTTCATGTTGGCCTTGCACGAACGGAGTGCGCTTTTGTTAAGAGCACCCGCCGCCCGCAAGCTGGAAACCGGGAAGCGCCATCATGGCGCTCCGGGCCACAAGGCTAGGATCATTGATCGCTGCCTTGCGAACGCCATAATTCATACAAGTTGCGTGCCAGATTCTATTTTTTCTTGTAAAATCTTGATTTTATTGGAAAAAAGAATTGTGCGCGAAGGCTGCCCATGGCGAGCGGGCGCCAAGTGTTAAGAATCGCTAAGACCTGCCTAATAAATGTGCATAGCGAGGTGCCTTGAACTGCCCAATAAAAAGGCAGGCCCTGTGTCAGCCTTCTAAAGCAGGTAAAATGCTCAAGTTTTGGGCCGATTTGGCCGGATGAGGCCTTCTTGCGCGGTTGATGCGACCAAATCTCCGGCGCGCGTGTAGATCGACCCACGCGCAAAACCACGAGCGCTGTGAGTGGAGGGCGTGTCTTGCTCGTAGAGCAGCCAATCGTCTATCCGAAAGGGCCGGTGGAACCACATGGCATGGTCAAGGCTGGCAGCTTGAATGGCTTGCGAAAAGATAGACAGCCCGTGGGGGAACAGCGCGGTATCCAGCAGAGTCATGTCGGAGGCATAGGCGAGGATCGCCGCATGCACTCTTGGATCATCGGTGAAAGGCGCGGGAACCTCACCGGTCGAGCGTAGCCACACATGCTGGATCGGTGGTTGTGGTTCATCGCTGATATAATGCTCCAGCGATGTTGGGCGTAGCTCTAGCGGGCGCTCACGTTCCCAATAGCGGCGAATGGGTGCCGGTGCGACCTGCATAAAGGTGGCCTTCATATCGGATTCATCGCCCAGCTCTTCAGGTTGGGGAACATCTGGCATGGCGCTTTGATGCTCAAAGGCATCTTCTTCCACCACATGGAACGAGCAGGACATGGAAAAAATCGCCTTGCCGTGCTGGATCGCCACAATGCGCCGGGTGGTGAAGGATCTCCCATCCCGGATCCGATCCACTTCATAAATGATGGGGATTGCCGGGTCGCCGGGCCGCATGAAATAGCCGTGTAGCGAATGGGGATGGCGATCTTGGTCCACCGTCTTGCAAGCTGCCATCAGCGCTTGGCCAATGACCTGACCGCCAAACACGCGCTGCCAGCCAGCATCTGGTGAGATGCCACGAAACAGATTTTCTTCCAATGGTTCCAAATCCAGCACGCGCATGAGAGCCTGCATGGAAGCATCTGCCTTCGACATCATCTTGGCTCCTATTGGCCAGCGCCTGTCTGCCGTGGGTGAGACAGTGTGCGTGCTTTATGTTTGGCCTCCGTTGGATCATGGTACGGTCAACACAACAAGCTAAAGGATGCGCCTCATGTCGCCTGCCAAACTTTCACATGTACCCAGCACCGTTGATGTGCTGATCGCAGGTGGTGGCTATGTGGGGCTATCGCTGGCTTTGGCGATCAAGGTAGGCGCACCAGACCTTGATGTGGCGGTGGTGGACCTGCGCGAGCCTGCCCAGGCCGATAAGGATGGTCGGGCCTCGGCTATTGCCAGCGCTGCTCGCACGATGATGACCACCCTAGGCGTGTGGGATGGTTTGGCCGACCAGGCACAACCCATCAACCAGATGATCATCACCGATAGCGAAACCCGCGATCCTGTGCGGCCGGTGTTTCTAACTTTTGATGGTGAAACCAAAGATGGTGAGCCGTTTGCCCATATGGTGCCCAATGGCGCGATGACCAAAAGCATGCGGGCACGCTGCGCTGAAGTTGGCGTGGTGATTGAAGCGCCGCAAACGGTGGATGATTTCCGCACCCGCTCCGGCCACACTGATATTGTTTTGGGCGATGGACGGCAGGTGTCCTCTCGCCTGTTGGTGGCCTGTGATGGCGTGCGTTCGCGCCTGCGTGATCTGGCGGGTATTGAAACGGTGGGCTGGATGTACGGCCAGGCGGGCATTGTGTGCACCGTAAAGCATGAGCGCGAGCATGAAGGCATAGCGTATGAGCATTTTCTGCCTGCCGGGCCGTTTGCCACGCTTCCTTTGGCTGGCAATCGATCATCGATCGTGTGGACCGAAAAAACCGCCACTGCCGATGCGCTGGTCAACGGTGATGAGTTCACCTTCATGCTGGAGCTGGAACGCAGGTTTGGGGCGCAGTTTGGCAAGCTGGAATTGGATTCGCGCCGGGTGGCCTATCCACTAGGGCTAAAGCTTGCTCGCTCCTTTGTGGTACCGCGCCTTGCCCTGGCTGGCGATGCGGCCCACGGCATCCACCCGATTGCTGGCCAAGGGCTCAATCTTGGTTTCAAAGACACCGCAGCCCTGGCGCAAAGTGTGGTGGATGCAGCGCGGCTGGGACTGGATATCGGATCAATGGATGTGCTGGAGCGCTATCAGCGGTGGCGGCGTTTCGACACCGCGCAAATGGGCGTGGTGACGGATATTTTGAACCGGCTTTTCTCCAACGATTTGGCGCCAGTGCGCGCGGTGCGCTCGCTGGGTCTTGGCATTGTGGACCGCCTGCCGAAAGTGAAAAGCTACTTCATCAATGAGGCCGCTGGTATCGCCAAAGAACGCCCTCGCCTGATGAATGGTGAGGCGATTTAGGCGCCCTTGTCATTGAGCACAAAAAGATCGTGCACACTGACGTCCAATTCTTGAGCAAGCTTCAATGCCAGCACGGTCGAAGGCACAAACACGCTGTTTTCAACGGTGTTGATGGTTTTGCGCGAAACACCAACTGCCTGTGCCAGCTGAGCTTGCGTGTAGCCCTTATCTTTGCGCAAACGCGCCAGATCCGTAAGGAGCTCATTGCTGTTGCTCACGCCTCAATTTCCCTACGACCTTGTAGGTCAAACCACACGAAAAGTAGCAGAAATGCAGCGCCTGTGAGTGTGCCCATGGCTGCAAAACCCACTGGCCAACTAATCCAGTTGAGCGAAAGGGGAACTGCGAAAGCAGGGTATAGAAACACCGCGATCCAATAAGCGTAGCGCTGCGCCTTATGGCTGTCGGCCATATAGCCTTCATCAAAAGCCATCTCAGCAGATTTATCGCCTGCTGCACGTGCTGTAAGCGTGATGATGATGGCTGAACCTAAACCGCAAAGGCCCGGTAGCCAGGGTGAAAAGGGGCTGGGGTCGCTCCAGAGCACTGCAAGCCCTGCATAAAGTGCGCAAACAAGGCCTGTAAATCCTAGAAAGAGCATGCGGATGGTGGAAAGTTGATCGGCAGATAGCACGGGAAAATCCTCAAGTATGTAACCTTGAGGTGACATTAAATCAGCTGATATGTAACGTCAAGGTTACATACTGAAAAAGCTACTTCGCCTTGTTCTTGGCCAATTCCTCGTCCGTCAGCTCACGTGCTTCTTCGATCAGCATGATGGGGATGGAATCGCGAATAGGGTAGGCGACTTTGGCCGCGTAAGAGACCAGTTCCTGTTTGTCGTGGTCATAGTGCAGCACCGATTTGGTAACTGGGCAGACCAAGATTTCCAGCAGTTTACGGTCGATTGTCAGCCGTTTGGTAGGTTCGGCGTTCATCTCATACCCTCCATTTCACACTCTTTGCCGCGCTTTTGCAGGCTTATTGCAGCTTGGAACGATCGCTCTCATGGTCCCGTGCTAGGGATAGCTCGGTTATCGCGATTAGCGTATCGGCGCGTGCGCGTAGATCTTCGGCTTCGAGGAGTGCTTGTTTTTCTGGTGCGCCATAAGGGCTCATCATGCAAAGCGCATTCACCAAAGCCTCATTGCCTGCGTTTTCAACGCCCGACCAGTCGGCCTCTAGGTCATTGGCCTCCAGATAGGCTTTAAACGTGGTGAGCAGCGTATCGCGGTCAACCATCTTCTCGCCCGCGCCTTCATTAAAGTCGCTTGCATACTGGTCCGTTTCAACGCGGCACATGCGAAACGGTGTGATGGCGGTTTCTTCTTCTTCAATTTTGAAACGACACACGCCGGTCAGTGTCATGAGATATCGGCCATCATCGGTTTCTTGAAAGGCAGAAATACGCCCCAGGCAGCCAACATCGCATAGCGGTGGGGTATCTGGGTCTAAGCCCATCACTGGCGAACCATCGCGCTCAAACTTGGGTTGCACCATGCCAATGAGCCGCTCATGGCCTAGGGCATAATCGACCATGGCCAGATAGCGCGGCTCGAAAATGTTCAAAGGCATTTGCCCGCGCGGCAACAAAAGTGCCGAAGAAAGCGGAAAAACGGGCACTATAGAGGGTATGCGCTGTGCCATCGCGCTTAATTGAGCTGCCATGCTACCGCCAATACGGCGCGCCTTTAGCGCGTCTTACGAGAATAGAACCCGTGAGAGCTTTTTGCGTCCGGCAATGCTGGCCGGATCGGTTGGGCCCCAGGCTTCAAACAAGCGCAGCAGTTCTTTGCGTGCGCCATCATCTTCCCATGACCTATCGCGCTGGATGATCTCGACAAGGGCATTAGCAGCCGCTTCGCGCTGGTTTTTGGCATTATGGACAAGCGCGAGGTCAAAGCGTGCCTGATGATCATCGGGGTTTGTTTCAAGGCGCGCCGATAGTTCTTCAGCATCACCCAGGCTTGCCGCTTTTTCTGCCAGATCAAGGGCCGCTTGTGCCGCTTGAATGGCAGGGTCGGCTTTCATCTCATCGGTCAGGCTGGAAAGGGCCTGGCGTGCGGTGTCCAGCTCGCCTGCTGAAACATACACTTTTAGCATGCCTGCCATGGCGGCTGTGTTTTCGGGTTCTACCTGGAGTACTTGAGCAAACATATTGGCGGCATTTTGCAGATCGCCAGCAGCCATCGCCTCATCGGCCAGTTGCAGCATTTGATCGGTTTGGCTTGGTCCTTGGGGGCCAATCAGCTTTTCGATGAAGGCCTGCACCTGGCTATCGCTCTGCGCGCCGGTGAAGCCATCGGCTGGCTGACCGTTCACAAAAGCGTAGACGGCTGGAATGGATTGCACGCCCATTTGCCCAGCCACTTCGGGGTGGTCGTCAATGTTCATTTTTGCCAGGCGCACTTTGCCACCAGCCTTGGCTACCGCACCCTCAAGGGTTGGGGTTAGCTGCTTGCACGGGCCGCACCATGGTGCCCAAAAATCAACGATGACGGGACGTGTTTTGGATTCTTCGACCACCTGCGCCATGAATTCTGCGGTGGTAACATCAATAATGTCGCCTGGTGCAGCGGTGGCGGCATTGGGCTGGCCGGATGTGCCGGTTCCGATCAACATGGATTATCCTTACAGGTGCGTATGATTGTGGTCTTCAGATGGGATTTCCAGCGCGTTCTACAAGGCGCTTTAGGCGCTGTCGACCGGGGCATCGACCTGCGCAGTTTCAAGGTCAAGAATGCGCACGCTGTGGCCGGTTTTTTCCACAAAGGTGATCAGATCATCACGGGCCAGGCTGGTGGTTGCCGTGTTTTCTAGCGGGTGAGCATTAATGATGTCAGCCTGCATAAGGTTTTGATCAAGCACGAACGTCACGTTCTGATCCACATCATTGATGACCGCTAGCGCCGTGACCGAACCTGGCGTCACACCCAATTTTTCTTCCATGAGCTGCGCATTGCCAAAGGAAAGCCGCCCGCAACCGAGCTTTTTGTGCAGATTTTTCAGGTTCACCTGCGTCGCGTGCTCAGCGGTGACCAGAAACAGCGCACCTTTCTTGTCTTTCAGGAACAGGTTTTTGGTGTGTGCGCCGTCAACATCGCTATGGACTTGCGTGGACTGTTCCACGGTGAACAGCGGCTCATGATCGGTTGTTTGGGTGGCAATGCCCCAGGTGCTTAGCTGGGCCAATAGGGTTTGGCGTGTGTGATGAGCTGTGGTCATAATCGGGTCAACGCAACAGGGATTGGAATGTGTTACCTATTGGCTAGCAACGCGGGCCACAAGGTGCATGTGGGCCCAAGCTGATTGCTGCAACAAACATGGTTGCAAAACCAAAATGCTTGTTGCATAGAAACGCCTCGCGCAGACAGATCGCCTAGGTGGGCTGGCTAGCGCAGGAGCGGTGCGGGCGTAGCTCAGTGGTAGAGCATCACGTTGCCAACGTGAGGGTCGTGAGTTCGAATCTCATCGCCCGCTCCATTTTCCCTTTCATTTTGATTGTTTTGATGGTTCCGATGCTCCACCCTACGGGCTGGTAGGAGAGCATTTTGGCCGCAAGCATGTCCGTACAGGCAATAGAGCACACAGCGCGTGAGCGCGGTGTGGTGGTGCGCACTGTGCCGCAAGAGGCACCGGTGGAACTGCGCTTCAATGGCACCGCCTATGCCACCATGATGGTAACGCCGGATGATTTGGTGAATTTTGCGCGTGGCTTCACGTTTAGTGAGGCGATCGCAACCGACCCCCAAGCGATCAAAGATATTGAGGTCCGCCCTGAAGCGGGTGGGTTTATCGTTGATGTGCAATTGCACGGCTCTGACTATGCAGCGTTACTGCGCGAAGGTCAGCGGCTTATACCTGGTCGCACAGGTTGCGGCCTCTGCGGCGTACGCACGCTTGATGATGCGCGCGCAAACCTGCCGCAAGCCCCTGCAGGCCTAGCACTAGAGGGTGCTGCACTAACACGAGCTTTGGACACAATGCGCTGCGATTACGGGATGCACGGCGCGGCGTTTTGCGATGCCCAAGGGCACATCAAGCTGATGTGGCAGGATGTAGGGCGTCATAATGCATTGGATAAGCTAATCGGTGCGCTGGTTGGCGCTGATACGACTGATTTGGCTGATGGCTTTTGCCTCATAACCAGCCGCTGCTCTTATGAGATGGTGCTAAAAGCAGTGCGTGGCGGGTTTTCCACTTTGGTGGCGATTTCCTCGCCTACGGGCCTGGCGCTGGATACCGCACGTGAGGCTGGGCTAAGGGTTGTCGCGCTGGCGGGCAAAAAGGGTCACACAGTGTTTGTTGAGCCCTCTCTTGAGCAACCGGATATCGCGGTATGAGCAATAAGCCCGATGGCATTCGGCGCTATGATGCACCTGCTGGTGGCTGGGGCAGTTTACGCTCGGTCGCCAAGTCGATCAAAAAAGAACAGCGGTTGGCCGATGCCGCTGCAACGCTTCTTAAAACCAACCAACCTGATGGTTTTGATTGCCCTGGCTGCGCCTGGCCGGACCCTAAGCACACATCCAGCTTTGAGTTTTGCGAAAATGGCGCCAAGGCGGTGGTTTGGGAAGCAACAGCCAAGCGTGTGACGCCAGAGTTTTTTGCCGCCCACATGGTCTCGGAGCTTTGGGCTAAATCGGACCATTGGTTGGAGGCGCAGGGTCGGGTAACGGACCCGATGCGCTATGACCGCGCCACCGACACCTATGTGCCGGTATCCTGGGATGAAGCTTTTGCTGGTATTGGCGCAGGGCTTAACACGCTTCCTGATCCCAATATGGCGGAGTTTTACGCCTCTGGCCGCACGAGCAACGAGGCAGCGTTTCTCTATCAGTTGTTTGTGCGCATGTATGGCACCAACAACTTCCCCGATTGCTCCAACCTTTGTCATGAGCCAACCTCAGTGGGTCTGCCGATGAGCATTGGTGCGGGCAAAGGCACGGTGAGCCTTGAGGATTTTGAACATTCCGATCTCATCCTCTCCATTGGCCACAATCCCGGCACCAATCATCCGCGTATGTTGGGCACGCTGCGCGATGCGGTGAAGCGAGGCGCGACGATCCTGGTGTTCAACCCCATGCGGGAGCGTGGCCTGGAAAAGTTCCAGTCACCGCAGCACATTACTGAAATGGCGACCGGCCAATCCACCGATCTGGCGCAGACGTTTTATCAGGTAAAAATTGGCGGGGACGCAGCGGCCATCAAAGGCATCATCAAAGCGTTGATCGCGTTGGATGAAGCCGGTGGCGAGGCGTTGGACCATGCGTTTTTGGCTGAGCACACCGAAGGTGTTGATGCTCTCATTGCCGATGCTAACGCCACAGAATGGGCAGATATTGAGCGCGTTTCGGGCTTGACTCAGGTCCAGATGGAGGAGGTGGCAGGGCTTTACGCCAAGGCGCGCGCCACCATCATTTGCTACGGTATGGGGATCACGCAGCACCGCTCTGGTGTGCAGAATGTGCAGCAGATCGCCAATTTGCTGCTCTTGAAGGGCAATATGGGCAAGCCCGGCGCCGGCATCTGTCCGCTGCGTGGGCACTCCAATGTGCAGGGCGACCGCACTGTGGGCATCAATGAGCGCCCGCCAGAGGCATTGCTGGATGCGCTTGAGGCTGAATTTGGTTTTGCTCCGCCGCGCGCGCACGGCCACAGCGTGGTTGATAGCATTGAGGCGATGGTAGATGGCCGGGCCAAGGCTGCCATCTGTTTGGGTGGAAACTTGGCCATCGCATCACCCAGCCCGCAGGATTGTATCGTGGGCTTTGGCAAGCTTGATCTGGCGGTACACATCACCACCAAGCTCAACCGGTCGCACCTCATGTTAGCGAAAGAAAATTATCTTCTACCCTGCCTTGGGCGCACCGAAAAAGACGTGCAGCAAAGCGGTGAGCAGAGCGTCACCGTTGAGGACTCCATGTCGATGGTGCACGCCTCCAAAGGCTTTCTGGACCCGGCCTCGCCAAACCTTCGCTCAGAACCTTCGATCATTGCAGGCATCGCCAAAGCGACTCTCGGTGAAACCAACGTGGATTGGGAAGGGTTGGTGGATGACTACGCGCTGATCCGCGAGAAGATTGAGGCGGTGATCCCAGGCTTTGAGGACTTCAATGCGCGTATCAAGGAGCCCGGCGGCTTTCTTTTGCCCAACCCTGCTAGCAGCCGGGTTTGGAAAACGCCTTCAGGTAAAGCGCAGTTTCTGCCATTTCCGGGTCTTGATGTGGACCCGGTCTTTAGCGACCACGATGTGCTGAAGCTCACGACTGTGCGCAGCCATGATCAGTACAACACCACCATTTATGGTCTTGATGACCGCTATCGCGGAGTGTTTGGGCGCCGTGATGTGTTGTTTATGAACGCCCGCGATATCAAGCGGCTGGGGTTTGTCGAGGGGGACCGGGTGGATTTGATCGGGGCCAATGATGAAACGCGGGCTGTCTACGCGCTGACCATTGTGGAGTATGATCTACCTAAGGGCTGCTGCGCGTCTTATTATCCCGAAACACAGGCTTTGATTGGTTTGGATGATCGTGATGAGGCGGCCCGCACGCCGTCTTTCAAGGCAATTCCTATCCGTGTGCGACCAGCAAGCAACGGGTCCGATCCGAATTTGGCCGTGACCCGCGAGGGGCTTGTAGGGCTATAGCGCTAGGGGAAATACATTGGCGCGTCGCCCTCATGCCACTGGGGGTATTTGTCCATCATGGCTGTGAATTTTGTCGAGGCCAGGAACTGCGCCAGCCACGCCTGTAAATCTGGCCAGGCTTGCGCGTCGAACCAGTTTTTGTCGATGAAGGCGAACTGGCGCACAAAGGGTAGAATGGCGTAATCAGCAAGGGTTGGTTTGCCGAACAACCAACCCTCGATTTGCGCATCTAAATCAGTCAGAAAGACGCTTGCCAGTTTGCGTTGCTGGTGGGGATCCGTGCCGGGATAGCGTGTTTCATACTTGGTGCGGTCCAGCGCCTGTTTAAACGAGCCATCATTACGAGCAATCCAATCATACCCCTCATCGGGCATATCCAGCCACCCATTTGGGTCGTTCTGCTTCAGCGCCCAAAGCATAATGTCAAGGCTTTCATCAAAAACCTCATCCGCCAACAAGCAGGGCACGCTGGCGCTGGGGGAAACATCCAAGAACGCCTGTGGCTTATCGCGCAGCACAACCTCGCGCAACTCCACTTGAACCCCGGCTTGGGCCAACGCGATGCGTGCGCGCATGGCATAGGGGCAGCGGCGGAAGGAATAGAGGATTGGTGTCATGGCCGCAGTTTAGAAGAGCTGGCCGTGAGTACAAAGAAAAAAGGCGGAAGCTTGCGCCCCCGCCTTTTGAAATTCGTTTGCTTGAAAGCGCTAAACCGTGCCGCCCAGCGAGCCTTCCAGCGTCGCAAGCTCTTGGCCACCTGCCATCAGCTCTTGCAGCTCCTCAGGCGTAATCTGCCCGCGCTGCGCTGTGCCCAGCGTTTGGCCGCGGTTAAGCACCGTAAATCGGTCCCCCACGGCCATAGCATGGCGCACATTGTGAGTGATGAAGACCACAGCCACATCCTGTTTGCGCACCTTATCAATGGTAGCAAGCACGTTGGATGTTTGGCGCACACCAAGCGCTGAGGTGGGCTCATCCAAGATAAGAACCTTCGCCCCAAAGTGTACCGCCCGCGAGATGGCTACCGTCTGGCGTTCACCACCCGATAGCGTGCCCACAGCCTGATCGGGTCCACGCAGATTGATGCCCATTTTGCGCATCTCATCCATGGTTGTGCTATCGGCTTTGTCCTTGTCAAAGAACGTCATGCCGAGCACTTTTTTCACCGGCTCATTGCCCATGAAGAAGTTGCGGCTAACCGACATCAGCGGGATCATCGCCAAATGTTGGTGCACCGTGGCAATGCCTGCATCCATGGCATCGCGCGGGTTGGCAAAGTTCATCGGCTTGCCGTCAAAAAGGATTTCTCCTTTTGTCGGCTTATGCACGCCTGACATGGTTTTGATGAAGGTGGATTTTCCCGCGCCATTATCGCCCAGAAGGCAGTGGCATTCACCAGGGAAAATATCCACCGAAACGCCAGCCAGCGCGATCACCGAACCGAAGTGCTTCTCGATGTCCTTCATCTGGATGATGGGAGCGTGTGTTGTTCGCGTGTTCATGGTCCTACTCCCTATCGTTCGCCGGTTATGATGCGACGGATATAGGTGTTGAGAACCACCGCACCGAGCAAGATAACACCAAGGAAGACCCGGAAGAGCGAGCTTTCCACCCCAGCAAAGAATAGCCCTTGCTGCACAACACCAAAGATGAGTGCCCCCAGTGCGGCCCCGAGCACCGAGCCATAGCCACCGGTGAGCAATGCCCCGCCGATAACCACTGCGATGATCGCCTCGAACTCTTTCAAGAGACCACGGTCAGCACCGGCTGAACCAAACTCCATCACCTGACAGGTGGCAAAGACGGTGGCGCAGAAGGCGGTGAACATGAACATCAGGATTTTGACGCGGTTCACTGGAACGCCTGAATTGCGCGCGGATTCTGCATCGCCGCCAGCAGCAAAGATCCAGTTGCCAAAGCGGGTTTTGGTCAGCAGCACATGGCCGAAGATCACCAGAATAATCGCCCAGATAATGAGCATCGGCACACCGTCAATCACGGCTTGGCCAGCACGGTTGCCGCGCGCGAAGGTATCAATCAGCCCAAGGTCCGCCAACCACTGAAAGAAACCAGCACCGACCTTGCCGCCAAACAGCGGGGCAAGCCAGTCGCCTTCTGCCGCATCGCGGATGCCGCCAATGATGGTTTTGTTCTCAATCGTTTGCGGCAGATAAATCGTGAAGCCGCGCAAAATGAACAGGAATGCCAGCGTCACAATGAAACTTGGCAGGCCTGTTCGAATGACAATGAAGCCGTTCACCGCGCCTATGGCCACACAAAGGACGAAGGTGAAAATGATGGCCATCCACATCGGCCAACCCAGGGTTACCGAGAAGATGGCAATGATCATGCCGGCAAAGCCGATCATGGAACCAACAGAGAGATCAAACTCACCAGCGATCATAAGCAGGCAGGCGCCGACAGCGATAATCATGAACTGTGCCGACACGATCGACCAGTTTATAATGCCTTGCGCGCCGAACATGCCGCTATCGAAGGCAAACAGCAGGAAAAAGGTGAAGACGGCGATGGTGCCGACGATGCCACCCAGCTCTGGGCGAATCATCGCCTGGCGGAAGGCTGAAATTTCTTTGACGCGCTCGTCGCTTACGTCAGGTGTTGTTGCTTCTGACATGATATCCCCCTTGAAATCCCAGCTGGATATTCAGCTTTGGATTCTCTTTTTTGCTCATCGCGCTTCAAACGGCGCGTTTAACCAAAAAGGCCACACCCCATGGGTTGTTCCTATGGGCGTGGCCAGCAGACCGTAACCAGAACGGCCCCAGCACATGTGCCGGGGCCGTTTGATTGGGGTGTTTAGCGGTATTCGCCCGCGTGCTCTTCAACCAGTGTCAGGCCATCAGCGGTAACGAAGCCTGGGCCAGAGTTGATGTTGTTGCCTGGTAGAACGCCGTAGCGGTCGTAGTTGGCAAGGATCACAACTGGCATATAGGCTTGCAAGAATGGCTGCTGATCGATGCCCCAGTTGATGGTGCCCGCCTTGATGGCCTCAACAATTTCATCACCCAGATCGAACGTGCCGAAGTGAATGTCACCGGCCATGCCGTTTTCTTCGAGCGCCTGGATGGTTGGGTTGGCTGAAACTGGGCCAAGCGTCAGGATGCCATCAACGTCTGGATTAGCCGAAAGATAGGCCAAGACGCGGTTTTTAACTTCTGCTGGATCCGTGCCGGAATCCATCATGGAATCGCCAAGTTCAACGCCAAGACCATCGGCGTAGCCGCGGCAGCGCTCACCAACTGTTGGCTGTTGGATGGCGTGGTTCACGCAGAGGAAGCTTGTTACGCCTTCGCCTGCAGCGCGGATGCCAGCTGCTAGGCCAGCATCATATTCAGGCTGACCAACATACATCAGTGCGCCCACTTCACGGGCCTGCTCTGGTGTGCCGGTGTTCATGATGATGACGTTGATGCCCTGGTCGACAGCGTCGGTGATTGGGCCCTGAAGCACATCATAATCAGCCAGTGTGGTGATGATGCCATTGGGGCCGGAGGCTGCTGCCTGCTCGATGATGCGGGCCATGTCGGCAATGTCGCCGGTTGGCGGGTTGCGGTACTCAACCTCAACGCCCATCTGCTCGCCAGCGAGCGCGATGCCGTTTTTGATGGTGTTCCACCAGCTGTCAGAATCTGGAGCGTGGCTAACCAGCACGTAACGCTCGCCTTCGGCGTGAGCGATGGTTGCGCTCATCATCGGCGTGGCGATGACGGCGGTTGCAATAGCGAGTTTCGCGAGAAGCGATTTCATAATTGTCCTCCCAGACAATGTGGTGGTTGTTCTTGCTTATGAGGGGGTTTGACCCCTTCACCATGGAGCAAAGCACAGCATGCTTCTATTTGCAACCGGTTGCAAAATTGAAGCTAGGTGCGCATTCTTTCTGGTGCTACGCCAAATGCGGAAAATGGGGTGAGGGAAGGCGACTGGCGGTGATCACCAGCGCAAAGGACATATGAGTGTAACGCTGAAAGATGTGGCCAAAAAGGCTGGTGTATCGCGCTCTGCGGTCTCGCGCACTTTTACCGATGGCGCGTCTGTTTCCACCAAAATGCGCCACAAAGTGGAGCGCGCGGCACGTGAGCTGGGGTATCATCCCAATGCGCTTGCCTCGAGCCTAACCACTGGGCGTACTAAGCTGATCGGGCTGATCTCCAACAATTTTCACAACCCGATTTTCCTTCAAGTCTTTGACCTTTTTACCCGCGGCCTGCAGGAGCGGGGCTTGCGCCCGTTGCTGGTGAACCTTTCTGATGAGACCGACCCTGAAAAATCAGTGCGCATGGTGCGGCAATATTCCGTTGATGGGGTGATTGTTGCCTCTTCCACGTTGAGCCCGGATTTTGCCCGCGCCTTTAAGGAGGCGGGCATCCCGGTAGTGCACTCGTTTGGGCGGCACACGACCAGCCCTAAAGTGCATGTTGTGGGCATTGATAATGTGCAGTCTGGCCGCATGGCCGCCCAAGAACTGATCGCATGCGGCTATAGCGATGTTGGGTTTTTGGGCGGAACTTAGCCGGCCACTTCCACCCAGGGTTGCTACACGGGCTTTGCCAGTGAGCTGGCAAAACACTCCGGCATCAAGCTGCGCTATAGTTTTGCCAAAGCCTATTCGTTTGATGCCGGGCGTAACGAGATGGCGCGCCTGCTGAAGGGCGATAGCAAAGGCAAGATGGCGCAGGCCTATTTTTGCGGCGATGATGTGCTGACCA
>JBGCDM010000003.1:0-9481 GCA_045105395.1 Devosiaceae bacterium
TGGGATATGCCCATCGCGCACCAGTTTCTGCGGCCCATAAAGATCGACCAGAATTTTCTCCAGCAGGTCCGCACGCTGGATGAGGCCCGCTTCTAGCGCTTGCCATTCTTGTGCTCCGATAATCAGCGGCATATGGCTTAGGGGCCAAGGCCGCTCGATGCTGTGGTCGGCCCCATACACGCGATGCGCTACGCCATTATCGCGCAGATATCGCTCTGCAGATTGCTGGCGTGTACGGTGCTTGCTGGCAGGCAAGCGATCCCACATGGCCATGGCTTGGTGCCACGCTGGCCGCACATTGCCTTCGCCATCAACACACTCATCGTGTGCGCCTGGCAGCGGGCGGTAGCCATCCAACAGCCCAAAGGCCGAGGACTGGGCGCTCGTGGTGGTGGCGTTCTGGCTCACATGCTTACTTATGATCGTCCGGCGCAGGCGTGCGCAAATCCAGTGTGTAGGGGAAGAAAGGATTTGGCTTTTCGTCTTTTACCGTCACAGCACCAGGCGTGTGGCCCATATCCTCAAACCGCGCCAGGCGGCGGGCCTCAGCTTCATAGGCGTTGACCGGTGGCGCTTCATAGTTGCGCCCACCGGGGTGGCCCACATGGTAGCGGCAGCCGCCCAAGGCACGATCATTCCAGCCATCCACAATATCGAAGGTGAGGGGTGCATGCACAGGAATAGTGGGGTGAAGGCCGCGCCAAGGTTGCCACGCTTTGTAGCGTACACCGCCTGCATGGGTGCCGCGTCCGGTTGCGTGCATCGGCACTTGGCGACCATTGCAGGTGATGTGATGGCGGGCGGGATCAAACCCGGTTACTTCCACCTGCAAGCGTTCCACCGAGCTGTCGACATAGCGCGACATGCCGCCAGCCACACCATCTTCGCCCAGCACGTGCCAGGGTTCCAGTGCGCCGCGCAGGGCCAGCGTAACCCCCTGATGGCTGATTGCGCCAAAATGGGGGAAACGGAACTCATATTGGGCGCGGTACCAGTCTGGGTCGAACTCGAACCCAGCTTGCTGCAGGTCTGTGATCACCGACAACAGATCTTCCCATAGGAACGCACCCAGCATGAACCTATCATGCAACGCTGTGCCCCAGCGTGAGAGCGGCGGGGATTGTGGTTTGCGCCAGCACATGAGGATGATCGCGCGGATGAGCAGCTGTTGGGCAAGGCTCATGCGGGAGGTGGGCGGCATTTCAAACGAGCGAAATTCCACCAAGCCCAGCCTGCCGGTTGGACCATCTGGTGAGTACAGCTTATCGATGCATATTTCAGCGCGGTGGGTGTTGCCCGTTACATCGGTGAGCAGGTCACGGAACAGCCGATCCACCAGCCAAGGCGCGTTTTCATCATCTGCCTCGGGCACCTGCGCCATGGCTATTTCTAGCTCATACAGCGTGTCGTGCCGTGCTTCATCCACGCGTGGGGCTTGGCTGGTTGGCCCAATGAAAAGGCCTGAGAACAGGTAGGAGAGCGATGGGTGGCGCTGCCAATAGGTGATGATGCTTTTCAGCAAGTCTGGGCGGCGAAGGAAGGGGCTATCCGGCGCCTTGGCCGCGCCAACAACCACATGGTTGCCACCGCCTGAGCCGGTATGGCGTCCATCTACCATGAACTTATTGGTGCCAAGACGTGTGAGCCGGGCTTCGTCATAAATGGCCTCAGTGATCGATACCGCTTCGCGCCAATTGGACGCTGGGTGCACGTTCACCTCGATCACGCCAGGGTCGGGCGTGATCTTTATAACATTGACCCGCGGATCAACTGGTGGATGGTAACCCTCAATCTGGATCGGGTGGCGCGTGGCTTTGGCTGCCTCTTCAATCGCAGTCACTAGCTCCAAATAGTCCTCAACCGTTTTGGTTGGCGGCATGAAGATGCACAGCTTGCCCTCGCGCGGCTCAATGGAAAGCGCGGTGCGCACATGCTGTTCATGCTCCAGCGGTGTGCCAGTTTGCGGCGTGCTAACGCGTGCGCGGATGGTGTCTGGATCAGCCAATGAGGGTTTGTCGGCCAGCGGGTCTTCTGGCTCGATAAATGGAAAGTCTTCCGGCTCAATATGCGGCAGGGAGTCCAACGGTAGGCGGAAGCCAACTGGCGAGTCGCCTGGCACCAGGAACAGATGTTCTCGCCGCAGCGTCCAGCCTTCGGTTACCCAACGTTGCTCGGACTCCAGCTCATCATGGCGGGCAACGGGCACCACATAGCCGGTGGGCACAGTGAGACCACGATCAAACACACGGGCGATACGCGCGCGGTCTTCTAGGCTGGAAAGCTTGCTGTTTTCAGGCGTCACATTGTCGGGCAGAGACGCTTCTTCAAGCAGCCAACTGCCAGGGTCTTCATAGGCTGGCATGATATGGCTCGTATCACCGCCCAGGCGTTGCGTGATCTGGTGTATCAGCGCTTTAGCGGCCTGTGGGCCATCGTCCTTAGAGAGCGCGTTTTCATTTGTTTCGCCTTCCAATGGCTCGCGGGCAAAAAGCTCGCGCGTTTGCCAAATCGGCTCACCATCGGTGCGCCAATAGATAGCGAAATTCCAGCGTGGTAGGCTTTCACCTGGATACCATTTGCCTTGGCCATAATGCAGAAATGCGCCAGGCGCGAAACGGTCCGCCAGCCTGTGTGTCAATTCATCAGCAAGTTTACGCTTGGTGGGGCCAACGGCGGATGTGTTCCACTCCTCACCCTCCAAATCATCAATGGAGATAAATGTTGGCTCACCGCCCATGGTCAGGCGTACATCTTCGGCCATCAGTGCCTCATCCACCGCATCGCCAACGGTGAGCAGCTTATCCCAGGCTTTGTCGGTTATGGGCGCGGTAACACGTGGGCGCTCATCCACGCGCCCAACCTTCATGTCGAAGAAGAACTCAACATTTGCGGCGCTGGCGACGCCCTCAATAGGGGCTGCACTTTCATAGTGAGGCGTGCCTGCAAGCGGTATGTGGCTTTCGCCGCACAGAAGGCCGGAGGTTGGGTCTAGCCCGATCCAGCCAGCGCCAGGAATGTAAACCTCGGTCCAGGCGTGTAGATCGGTGAAATCATGGTCGGTGCCAGCAGGCCCATCTAAGGCCACTTCATCAGGTTTCAGTTGGATCAGATAGCCGGAGGTAAAGCGCGCGGCAAAGCCCAGGTGGCGCAGGACATGTGTTAGCAGCCAGGCAGAGTCTCGGCATGATCCACGACGTTTGGCGAGCGTTTCTTCAGGTGTTTGAACGCCTGGCTCCATGCGGATGATATAGTCGATATGTTGGCTCAACTTATGATTCAGGTTCACCAAAAATATCGTGGTATTTTGGGGTGTTACATCGATATCTTGCAAAAATGAATCGAACAGTTCGCCTTGTGATTCAACGCCCATATAGGCGGCCAAATCGATCCTTTGGCGATCGGTGTAGACAACCGGCAGCTCTTCGCTTTCCGGTTCAATAAAAAAGTCAAACGGGTTGATGATCGCCATGTCGGCAAGCAAATCCACCTCGATGGAAAACTCGCGCACCGGCTCTGGGAAAACAATGCGCGCTGCCCAATTGCCGTGCGGGTCTTGCTGCCAATTGATGAAATGATCCTGCGGCTTCACCGTGAGTGTGTAGGAGGGAATGCGCGAACGCGTGTGCGGGGCAGGGCGCAAACGTATGAGCTGCGGCCCAAGGGTAACGGGGCAATCATAGCTATAGCGCGTGGTATGCGTGAGCGAGGCAAGCAGGGACATGAACGGCCTTGATGTCGTGGTGCGAAGGACTCGCGCCAAAGGCTGGTAACCTAGTGCTGCTGGAACGGTGCGGCTAGCCCAAATACACGCCATGCTTACCGGGTGATAGGAGGCGCATATGAGCCATGCGCTGGCTCGTCTGGTGTCGGTGCCGAAAAGCTGCTTCAACGGGGACCACTTCAAAGGATCGCATCGTGCCGCTGGCTGGTATTGGTTTTAAGCTACTCTCTGTGCTTGCTTTTTCGCTGATGGTGACGGCGGTGAAGGTGCTGGGTGATGAGATACCAGTGGGGCAGATTGTGTTTGCCCGTGCGTTTTTCGGCATGATCCCCATCTTCATTATGATCCAGTATCAGCACACCTGGCGCTCGGCTTTGGCAACCAAAAAGCCGTTTGGTCATGTGGGTCGAGCTGTGATTGGTGCGACAGCGATGACGCTTTGGTTTGCGGCTTTGTCGCGTCTTCCTTTGCCTGATGCGACCGCGATTAGTTTTGCCGCGCCGCTTATTACCACCGCGCTTGCCGTTCTTATTCTGGGTGAGGTGGTGCGCCTTTACCGTTGGTCGGCGGTGATCGTTGGATTTATCGGTGTGTTGATTATCTTGTCGCCAAATCTGGGTCTCACCGGTGCTTTGGATGACGACACCCGCGCATTGGGCGCGATGCTGGCGCTAGGCTCGGCGGCCTTTATGGCATTGGCGCAAGTGTATGTGCGCCAACTGATCAAGACAGAGTCCACCAGTTCCACGGTTTTCTACTTTTCTGCGTTCACGAGCGTGTTTGCCCTGTTCACTTTACCCTTTGGTTGGGTGATGCCGGATGCAACAACCATCGCGCTGCTGGTGGGCATGGGCTTGCTAGGTGGTGTTGGCCAAATTTTGCTCACGCACAGTTTTCGCCTTGCTCCGGCGTCTGTCGTTGCACCGTTTGACTATGCGGCGATGCTGTTTGCGCTCGTCATTGGATACTTTGTTTTTGATGAAGTGCCTGGGCTTGCGGTCCTTGCAGGCTCTGTGCTGGTTGTCGGGGCGGGGCTGTTTGTGATCTACCGCGAGCATAAGATTGGCATTTCGCGTGAGGCGGGCCTGAAGGCGCGCACGCCAAGCTGATCACACTGTTGCTTTTGTAAAGGCGCCCGATGGCCGATAAATCCCCACGTAATGCGCAGAGCGAGGCCGAAGCATTGGCCTTTTCTGGCCAGCTTGGCAAAACCATTCAGCGGTTGCGCAAGGCCTATAATCTGTCGCTGTCTGAACTGTCGGAGCAATCGGGCGTTGCTAAATCGATCATCAGTCAGATTGAGCGCAATGAAACAAACCCGACGCTCGCGACCATTTGGCGTTTAAGCCAAGCCCTGGATGTATCCATAGATCGCGTGCTTTCGGCGGCCCATGATGCTGACTTCGTTGAAGATATTCCGCCCAATGATATGCCTGTACTCACATCTGAAGACGGCAAAATGCAGCTAACAATCATCGGTTGGTCCAAAACGGTGGAATGGTTGCAATGGTATGATGTGAGCGCGCAGGCCGGTGCAGTGCTGGAATCTGAGGGTCATCAGCGTGGATCGATTGAGTGTTTGTCCGTGCTGGAAGGCACATTTGAGGTGACGTCAGGCCAGGACACGCGCCGCGTGGAAGCCGGTGGCACTGTGCGCTATCGCTGCGACCGGCCGCACACCGTGCGTTGTATTGAGGCGAGCGAAGATGCGCCAGGCCGCGCCACGATGGTCTGCATCCTTAAAGCGGCGGTGATGGAGTAGCCCGTCTAAGTGGTCATGTGGTCTTTCTTTGCGTGTCTCCGGCACAACTGCGGTTTATCTTTGCTCTGTTCCTTCGGAACAACCGCCATTCTTTTTTCTCTGGGCCTTCGGCCCAACCGCCCTAAAACGCCCGGCCTAAAAGACCGCCGTCCATCAGCAAGTTTTGGCCGGTGATGTAGCCAGCATGGCCTGAGCAGAGGAACGCACAGGCAGCGCCAAACTCTTCAGCCGTGCCAAAGCGCTTGGCCGGAATGGCCGCTATGATCCCTGCGCTTGTATCATCAACGGATTTGTCCATCCGCTTGGCTTGGGCGACCAAGTTGCTGCGCAAACGGTCCGTGTCCATTTTTCCAGGCAGAATGTTGTTGATCGTCACATTGTGCTGAGCAGCGTTTTTGGCCACGCCTGCCACAAAGGCAGTGAGGCCTGCGCGCGCGCCCGAAGACACATCAAGGCCGGGAATAGGGGCAAGTACGGAAGAGGATGTGATGTTGATGATCCGTCCAAAGCTGCGCTCCTGCATGCCAGGCAGGGCGCGGTGAATCAGCTCAATCGGTGTCACCATATTTTGCACCACACCGGCAAGCACCGCCTCGCGATCAATATCGGTAAAGGGCTTCATGGGTGGGCCGCCATTGTTGGTGACCAAAATATCGGGGTTAGGGCAGGCAGCAAATAGCGCCTCTTGCCCCTGCGCGGTGCTGATATCCTGCGCAACGATGGCCACACTTGGCGCACCAAGCGCTTTCAGCTCTGCTGCGGCTTCATCCAGCTTGGCGGTGTCACGGCCATTGATCACCAGGTTGCACCCTGCTTGCGCCAGCGCTTGCGCGCACCCAAGGCCCAATCCACGGCTTGATGCCCCTACGATTGCCCATTTTCCTGCGATCTGAAGATCCATGCCATATGTTCCTTGTTTGCATAATGCTTGCGTCGTGATGCAGGCCACAACGCACGTTGGTCAAGGCGGGTTGTTCGCGCCCCGGGCATTTCCTGCACAGCTTGCTACAAAAAATGAGATGCTAAATCCTTGGCTGTGGGACTAGGGCACCTACTACTGGTGGCTGTTCTGGGATTGCTCTATGCAAGTGGCAACAGTGGCGCTTTGGTTGGCGCTTCAGGTCCGGTGTTTCTTACCACGTGCGCCGGCGACCTGTTCTACAAGATCGAAGGGAGCGCATGATGGACAATCATGCCGGTAAGGGGGCAGCCCCTGCAGCCGAAGCCACCACCAAACCCGCAAAAAAGCGCTCCGCGCGCGCACCTGAGGTGACGCCCAAGCAATACTCCACTTTGTTCCTGTCAGATGTGCATTTAGGCTCTCGTGGATGCCAGGCGCATTTGTTGCTGGATTTTTTGCGCTACCATGATGCTGATACGATTTATCTGGTTGGCGATATTGTGGACGGTTGGCGCTTGCGTAAGCGCTGGCACTGGCCGCAATCGCATAATGATGTTGTGCAAAAATTACTGCGTAAGGGACGTAAAGGCACGCGCATTATCTATTTACCGGGCAACCACGATGAGTTCCTGCGCGATTATTTGGGCTTGAAAGCCGGTGGCATTGAGATTGTGGATACGATTATTCACGAAGCGGCAGACGGGAAACGCTATCTGGTCGTGCACGGCGATCAATTTGATGTGGTTGTGCGCCATGCCAAATGGCTCGCCTTTTTGGGCGACTGGGCCTACAATTTTGCGCTTT
Source organism: Devosiaceae bacterium (assembly GCA_045105395.1). Lineage (GTDB taxonomy): Bacteria > Pseudomonadota > Alphaproteobacteria > Rhizobiales > MH13 > MH13. Next base: position 7,189 of record JBGCDM010000003.1, read on the forward strand.
GGGCCAACATTTATATCAACTTGGCGCGGCGCCGAATGGGCTTTGATTATTGGTCGCTTTCAGCCTGGGCTAAAAACAAAGTGAAGAACGCTGTTAGCTTCATTGGTCGCTACGAAGAGACGCTGAGCCATGAGGCCAGCAAAGCTGATGTTGATGGCGTCGTGTGTGGACATATTCACCATGCTGCCATGCAAGACCTTGGTGGCATTCGCTATGTGAACACCGGCGATTGGGTGGAAAGCTGCACAGCGGTGGCCGAGCATGAGGATGGGTCATTTGAGCTTATCAAATGGACCCGCCTAAGCGCTGCGGGCGAAGAAGAGCTAAAGGCCAGCAAGCAACGTGATGAAAACGTGGCCGATGATCCCGCGCAAGTGCTTGCCTTTGGCCCGTCAGCCAGTGCGCTGCGTGATAAGGACGATCAATCTGCAGCGGCCTGACCCACGTTTCAGGTCGCTATTCCATTTTACCTGCGCCACATAAGCCACCATGTCTGAGTTTAATGTTTCCAACCCTGCGCGCGCGCTGATTGTTTCTGATGCTTGGCATCCGCAGATCAATGGCGTGGTGCGCACCATTGAGTGGATGGTGAAAGAAGCGCCAAATTTCGGCGTTGATCTTCAGGTTCTTGGGCCAGATCGCTTTCGTACGATGCCCATGCCGAGCTATCCAGAAATTCGGCTTGCCCTAGCGCCACCACGGACCATTCGGCAGGCTATTGCCGCCCACCAACCGCGCGCCATTCATATTGCAACCGAGGGACCGCTGGGCAGTGTTGCGCGCAGGTTTTGCATCAAGCATGGCCTGGGTTTCACCACCAGCTACCACACCCGCTTTCCTGAATATGTGGCTGCACGTCTGCCAATACCGCAAAGCTGGAGCTATGCGCACATGCGACGGTTTCATAACGCTGCAAGTGGGGTGATGGTAGCAACGCCGAGTCTTGAGACTGAACTGCATGCGCGCGGTTTCAAGAACTTGGTGCGCTGGTCACGCGGGGTGGATTTGGATCGGTATTATCGGCGTGACGGTGTAAAGCTGCCCTATCCAGGCCCTATCTTTGTTTATGTGGGCCGTGTGGCTGTCGAGAAGAACTTAGAGGCCTTTCTCAAGCTTGATTTGCCGGGCACGAAGCTCGTGGTTGGCGGCGGACCAGCTCTGGACAGCCTGCGTGCTGCCCATAAGGATGCTGTGTTTGTGGGCCCGAAGGTCGGCGAAGAATTGGCGCACTATTATGCTGGTAGCGATGTGTTCGTGTTTCCCAGCCTAACCGATACGTTCGGCATTGTGCTGCTTGAAGCCTTGGCATCTGGGCTACCGGTTGCAGCCTTCCCGGTGACTGGCCCCATCGATGTGATTACCGATCCCAAGGTTGGTGTGCTTTCTGATGATCTTGAAGCGGCGGCGCTGGAGGCATTAAAACTGAAGCGCGAGGATTGTGCAGCCTTTGCGCAGGATTATAGCTGGCACGAGAGCGCAAAGGCCTTTTTTAAGCACCTTTATCCGCTTAAGGCCGACTGGAGCCTACCAGACTATGACCACTGACCCCTCGTTCTCGTTTGGCGATATTAAGGCCGCGCAAGCGCGCATCGCCGATGAGGCCGTTTACACGCCGCTCCTACGCAATGATCATCTTGATGCGTTGGTCGGTGGTCGCGTTTTCCTCAAATGTGAGAACTTTCAGCGCACGGGATCATTTAAGTTTCGCGGTGCTTACAATGCTTTGGCCAGCATGAGTGCCGATCAACGCGCCAAAGGCATTGTTGCTGTGTCCTCAGGCAATCATGCGCAAGGCGTGGCCGAAGCGGCCAGGCTTTTTGGTGTTTCAGCGACAATTGTCATGCCCGACGACGCGCCAGCGATGAAGGCTGATCGGGTGCGGCGCGCTGGCGCTAGCGTAATGCCCGTTGACCGTTTCACCGAGGATCGAACAGCGATTGCACGCGAATTGGCACAAGAAACCGGTGCGATGTTCATTTCGCCCTTTGACGATTATGCGGTTATGGCCGGGCAGGGCACAGTGGGCTTGGAAACCATTGAACAGATGGCCGCCTTAGGTGCTGTGCCAGATATAGGTCTTATCTGTTGTGGTGGCGGTGGCCTGTGCGCGGGGGTATCAACGGTGTGGTGCGATGCGCATAGCGCTATGGATATCTACGCGGTTGAGCCGGAAGATTTTGACGATATGAAGCGCTCGCTTGAGAGTGGGGTTCATCAACGCAACGATGATAAGGCGCGTTCCATTTGCGATGCCATCCTAACGCCAACGCCAGGCGCGCTCACCTTCCCAGTT
>JBGCDM010000004.1:0-30867 GCA_045105395.1 Devosiaceae bacterium
GGAAAACGTGATGACGTTGTTGCCAGAAAGTGAGCGCGACTAGCCGCGCCGCCGCTGTAGCATCACGGTGCCAACAACGCCCAGCAGCACGGCAGCCAGGCCATACCAAGTGAACATGTATTCACGGTGCCGGTTGGAGAAAGTGAACTTGGTTTCGCCGGCCTGCGGCAATCCGGGTGCTGCGCTGGCAGGCATATCTATGGTGAAGGGCAGGGCCACGCTTACCCCGGTTGCTTGCATCAATTGCGGCACGGAACGACGGTAGAGAAGACCATCATCATAATCCGGGTCAGGGGTGAAAAAGTCTGGCGGATTGTCCGGACGTACAAGCCCTTCAAACCGGATCGTGCCAGCTGGTGCATCGCGCACGCTAGCCTCTGATGAAAGCTCAAACGGGATAAACCCACGATTGACGAACACCAGATGATAAGGCGGCCCACCTGCCTCAAAGGGCTGCATAAGCCAATACCCTGGGCCCTCATAAGGTCCTGAAGGATCAGACAGTGTGGTGAACACACGCACCGGCGGTCCGACAAATGCACCGGTAACCGACACCCTGCGATAGGAGACATCATCCGTGCGAGTGTTGTCAGTGTAACTTACCAAGGGTGACAAGCCTGCCTCGTCGATCAACATTTGAAGCGGGATCGCTGGCAAGGTGGGGCGCGTTTCAGCTTGCGCGATCAGATCTTCTTTCCAGGCAAGCCGCTGCATTTGCCAGGTGCCAAGGCCAAGCAGCGTAGCAAACGCTCCGAGAATGAGTGCAATTGTGAAAAAGCGTTTCAATTTCGGGTGCCGCCCCGCACTTCTTCATTCTTCACTTCTGTCGCGTCCATCTGATATTGCCGCGCGATAAGCCAACCCTTAAGCGGACGCAGAGGCAACAAGCAGGTTAACAGGATAACTGGAATGGCCACCGCCGCATGCACCCAGTAGGGCGGCTGATAAGCGATCTCTAACCACAAGGCCGCGCCCACCACGATGAAGCCAGCAAAGAAGGTGATGAACACCGCCGGGCCATCACCGCTATCGGCAAAGCCATAGTCCAACTGACACACATCACACTGCTGGGCGAGCGTGATCCAACCGTTGAACAACTTGCCCTGGCCGCAGCGTGGGCAACGCCCTTTATAGCCAGCCGCAAGGGGCGCATCGATATGATTGTGGGTGTTCATAATGAACTTTCTACAATGAGAAACGGGCGATCCAAAGGACCGCCCGCTTGAAAATATAACAGCTGGGCTGCGAGCCTAGAAATTTCCACCGCCGCCATAGCCCCACACATAGATGGCAACAAACAGGAACAGCCAAACAACGTCCACAAAGTGCCAATACCAAGCGGCAGCTTCGAAGCCGAAGTGCTTCTGTTTGCTCATCTGACCTTGCAGTACGCGGAACAGACAGACCGCCAAGAATACTGTGCCAACGAACACATGGAAGCCGTGGAAGCCGGTCGCCATGAAGAAGGTTGCGCCATAAATATGGCCAGAGAAGTCAAAGTGCGCGTGGCTGTACTCGTAAATCTGGAAACCAGTGAACAGTGCACCCAGAGCCACAGTCAGGATGAGGCCGTTTTTGAACCCTTCGCGATCGCCGTGGATGATCGCATGGTGCGCCCAGGTAACCGTGGTACCCGATGTGAGCAAAATCACTGTATTCAGCAATGGCAGGTGCCAAGGGTCAAACGTTTCAATACCCATAGGGGGCCAAACGCCGCCCAGCAGCTCAGCGCGCATGGGCTGTTCGGCTGGTCCTGGGAAGAAGCCAGCATCAAAATAAGCCCAGAACCACGCCACAAAGAACATGACCTCTGAGGCAATGAACAGGATCATGCCGTAGCGCAGGTGCAGCGAAACCACTGGTGTGTGATCGCCTGCATGACTTTCGCGGATCACATCACGCCACCACATAACCATGGTGTACAGAACGCCCAGCATGCCCAGCGCGAAGAATATCCACGTGCCACCATGGAACCAATTGATGGTACCAATGGCCAAAACCAGCGCCGAAACCGAACCGATGAACGGCCAAGGGCTTGGTGGAATGATGTGATAATCGTGATCTGTTGCGTGACCTGAGGCCATCGATGATCTCCTAGATGTATGCGATGCGGTTAGCTTAGGATCCCCCGACCCTTGAAACCAAGCGCGTCCCCCTAATTGGAATTCTGTATTGTGTCTTGTGCCGTGTTCGATGCAACTTCAGAGCCTTCCGGCGCATCGGCAGCGAACATGGTGTAGCTAAGTGTAATGGTGTCGATCCGCTCATTATCAGGATCGTCTAAAATCTCTGGGTCCACAAAGAAGACCACGCCCATTTCAACACCCTGATCGGGTGCTAGATGCTGCATTTCAAAGCAAAAACAGTGCATTTTGTGGAAATATATGCCCGCTTGCGGCGGTGAAACGTTGAACGTGGCCGAGCCGTAGGTGTCTTGGTCGGTCAAATTTTGCGCAGTGTAAAACACCTCTGTCACTTGACCGATAGGCACTTCGATTTCGTTGACGCCAGGTTCTAAATCCCAAGGCAGGCCACTGGCTACATTGCCATCAAAGCGCACTTTGATTGTTTGGTCAGACACTTGGTCTGGTGCAACATCGGCCACTTGCGTGGTACCGCCAAATCCGGTGACACGGCAAAACAGCTCATACAAAGGCACAGCAGCATAGGCAACGCCCACCATGCAACCCACAAAAACGCTCAGCGCCATGGCGGTTTTAAGCGGTCGGGAAAAGGTGCGCGGCTGCCTGGTCTCGCTCTGCATTAATACGGCCTTGAAAGAATGCCGGGGCCTTGGATAAGGCTGACCACATAAAACACAATAACAACGGCACCCAACGCCAGCGCCATAGCGATGGAGCGTGAGCGGCGCTGCTTGCTGTAAAAATCGCGATCAGCATCCGACATCTTCACCTCATCGGTGGTGGTCGGAACCGGCTTGGGCGCTTCAGGCGCTGTGCGCTGAGTGGTATCAGCCATGCTTAGGCACCCGTCATGAAGGTGAGGGCGGATGGCATGGCCAGCGCAAAGCCTGTGAACCGCTCGACGATGTCCTCGCCTAGCATCACCGCGAACACGGCAAATAGGTAGAGGATGGAGAAGCCAAACAGTTTGCCGGCTGCTTTGTTGCGTGCAGGAATGCCATCAGCCTTGGACAGCTGAACGGCCTTCACCACAAAGCCTGCGCCAAGTACCAGCGAGACCAACGCATAGGGAAGACCTGCATAGCCAAGGATGGATGGCAGTACGGCAAGAGGTGCAAGCAGCACCGAATAGAGCAATATCTGCTGACGGGTTACCGTATCGCCAGCCACATTGGGCAGCATCGGCACATTGGCGCGTCCATAATCTTCTTGCTTGAGGATCGCCAAAGCCCAGAAGTGCGGCGGGGTCCACATGAAGATGATGAGAACCATCAAGATCGGCTCAAACGTTAGCGTGCCGGTTACGGCAATCCAGCCAATGGCAGGTGGAAAGGCGCCAGCAAGACCACCGATGACGATGTTTTGCGGCGTCGAGCGCTTCAGCCACATGGTATAAATGTTCACGTAAAAGAAGATCGTAAATGCCAGAAATGCTGCCGACTGCCAATTGACCAGCAGGCCAAGAACACCGACCGAACCCAATGACAATAGCACGCCGAAGCCAAACGCCTGGCGCGGTGTAACAGCACCCGATGGAATTGGGCGCAGCGCGGTGCGACCCATCACAGCATCAATATCCGCATCGTACCACATGTTAAGCGCACCGGATGCGCCCGCCCCGATGGCGATGCACAGGATGGCGGTTAGACCGATAAACGGATGAATGCTGCCAGGTGCAGCCATCAGGCCAGCAAAGGCTGTAAACACCACCAGCGACATGACCCGCGGTTTGAGCAGGTTGATATAGTCCTTGGCAGATGCCGTAGACAGGCCAGCCGCGCGCAGAGACGCGCTCGGGTTGGGCATATCAGGAGTGGCGTCGCTCAGGCTCATGGACAGTCCGTTGGTTGGAGAAACGCGGCGATCAAGAAACCGCCGCGTTCAAAATTTTAATGCTTGTCGAAGGTCACGCGTGGCAGCTTTTCAAACTGGTGGTGCGGTGGTGGCGATGAGAGTGTCCACTCCAACGTCGTTGCACCTTCGCCCCAAGGGTTGTCACCCGCTTTGCGCTTGGCAGCAAAAGCATGCGCAACACCGATCAGGAAGATGATCACACCCAGGCCAGAAATATAGGAGCCAATGGAAGAGATGTAGTTCCAGCCAGCAAACGCATCAGGATAATCGGCATAGCGACGTGGCATGCCGTTGAGGCCCAAGAAGTGTTGCGGGAAGAACAAGAGGTTCACGCCAATGAATGTGACGTAGAAGTGCAGCTTGCCGAGGAACTCGGAGTACATGTAGCCGAACATTTTTGGGAACCAATAGTACCAGCCCGCAAAGATGCCAAACACTGCGCCCAGCGACAGCACATAGTGGAAGTGCGCGACCACATAATAGGTGTCGTGGAAGGCACGATCGAGGCCAGCATTGGCCAGCTGCACGCCCGTCACACCACCAACGGTGAACAGGAAGATGAAGCCCAGTGACCATAGCATTGGCGTGGCAAAGCTAATGGAGCCGCCCCACATGGTGGCGATCCAGGAGAAAATTTTCACGCCCGTCGGTACCGCGATCACCATAGTGGCGAACACGAAGTAAGCCTGCGTTTCGACCGAAAGGCCCACGGTGTACATGTGGTGCGCCCACACGATGAAGCCGACCACACCAATGGCCACCATGGCGTAGGCCATGCCCAGATAGCCGAAGATCGGCTTTTTAGAAAAGGTGGAGATGATGTGGCTGACAATGCCGAAGGCTGGCAAAATCATGATGTACACTTCCGGGTGACCGAAGAACCAGAACAGATGCTGGAACAGGATCGGGTCGCCGCCACCTGCCGGATCAAAGAAAGTCGTTCCGAAGTTACGGTCGGTCAACAGCATGGTGATGGCGCCAGCAAGCACAGGCAAAGCAAGAAGCAGCAGGAAGCCTGTCACCAGGATCGCCCAGGCAAAAAGCGGCATTTTGTGCAGCGTCATGCCAGGGGCACGCATGTTGAAGATGGTGGTGATGAAATTGATCGCACCAAGGATGGACGAGGCACCAGCCAAGTGGAGTGACAGAATGGCAAAATCAACTGCAGGGCCAGGGTGACCCGAGGATGAGAGCGGTGGATAAATTGTACAACCACCACCAACACCATTACCGCCTGGAGGGCCTTCCACAAACATGGAAATAACCAGCAGGATAAGCGCCGGTGGCAGCAACCAGAAGGAAATATTGTTCATGCGCGGGAACGCCATATCTGGCGCGCCAATCATGATCGGCACCATATAATTGGCAAAGCCGCCAATCAGCGCTGGCATTACCATGAAGAACACCATGATGAGGCCGTGGCCGGTGACAAACACGTTGTAGGCGTGGCCGTCAGCAAAAATTTGCATGCCGGGCTCTTGCAGCTCTAAGCGGATACCAATGGACAGCGCGCCACCGATGATGCCTGCGATAATCGCAAAGATCAGATAGAGGACGCCGATGTCCTTGTGATTGGTGGAATAGAACCAGCGGGTCCAAAAACCAGGGAGCTCGTCATGCGCGCTCGCATCTGCGTAGCTTGCCATGTTGCCTCAAATCCTCATTTCAAAATCTTCAAGAGGGCGCGAAACCCGCGACCTAATTCAATCAGTTCGATGCCAACTGCGTGCCATCATCATTATCGCGGATCATCTGTGCCAGCATCTCATTGGCTGCCCCCAAATCATCGCCAGCCAGAGATGCCCATGCATCAAACTGGCCCTGGCTTACCACCCGAATGGCAATGGGCATAAACGCATGGTCGGTGCCACAAAGCTCTGAACACTGGCCGTAATAAATGCCCTCACGCTCGGCGTGGAACCACGTCTCATTGAGGCGACCAGGCACAGCATCCATCTTCACGCCAAAGGCTGGCATCGCGAATGCGTGCAACACATCAGCGGCGGTGATCTGAAGACGGATCGTTGTATCGACAGGCACCACAAGATCATTGTCGACGGCCAGCAGGCGCGGGAAATCTTCCTCGCTGCCGCCAGTTTCTTCCATGCGCGCCAGGCGCTCATCATCCTGAAGCATGATCTGCAGCACATCGATATCGCCATTATCAGGATACTCATAACCCCAATACCACTGGTAACCGGTTGCTTTGATCGTCATATCAGCAGGTGGCACCACGGCCTCTTCATAGAGAAGACGGAAGGAAGGAACCGCGATCACAACCAAAATGATGATCGGCACAACCGTCCAGGCAACTTCCAGCATGGCATGGTGAGTGGTTTTGGAAGGCGTTGGGTTGTTCTTTTCAGAAAAGCGCCAGCAGACATAGATCATCAAGCCGAGTACGAAAATCACGATCGCTGTGATAATGATCAAAGTGAAGGTTTCAAACCACTGTATGTGTTCCATCACCGTGGTGGCAGCATCCTGAAAACTCATGCCCCATGGCGTTGGTTGGGATGCCAATGCAGGGCTGGCCAAAGCGGCCAGTGCGCCAAAGGCGACCATAAGGGATGCGGCGAAGCGTTGTGCTATCGTCATGCTTGGTCTCGTCTCCAAACGATGAGGGCTATTGGCATCCGGAAAGACCAGCAAAACCGAAACAACAAACGGTTTAAATCGCAGACTCCGGGCGCAACTGTACCCTGACTTGATTGAAATGTTTCCTATCCGACTGGCCAAGCCAAGGGAAGGGCACTGCACGGCTCAAAATGCCGCATATTTAAGCCTGCCTGCTATCCCTTTGTCTAACAAAGCAACTGCAAAGGCCACCTCAATGCAAGCTTATAGGCAGCAATCAGCACAGCACTGCGCGCTCGATTTCCAGTGCATAGCGTTGTCTTACACCCTCGCCACACCCGCGCCCCATTGCTAGGGTCAGCGCTAAGCTTGATGCGAATCATCAACGAGCCTGTATTGAGAGTTCTTGTGCGCTTTATCTCTTTCTCCGCTAAAACTGTGGCTATCGTGCTTGGCGCGATGTTTGGCCTATCCCTCATGCACACCCCTGCCACAGCGCAGCCGGTGGTGCGCGACAGTTTCCAGGCTTGGCAAATCCAATGCGAAACGCCCACAGGCTCGCCAACAGAGCTATGTGCGTTGGTGCAGAACGTTGCTGCGGTTGACCGACCCAATGTTGAGCTGCGGGTAACAATCGTCAAAACACTGGATGGCGGTGCGCATATTCTTCGTGTGGCAGTGCCCTTAGGCGTGCTGCTGGATGGCGGTCTTGGCCTGCGCATTGATGACACTGATGTTGGCACCGCAGACTTTGCTCGCTGCCTGCCATCGGGCTGTTATGTAGAAATGATCATGGATGATGGTTTGGTTGCCACGCTTACGGGCGGGCAGACGGCATGGTTTGTTATTTTCCAAACACCCGATGAGGGTATTGGCATCCCAATCGAACTGCCTGGCTTTGCCGAAGGCTTTGCGGCGCTTAATTAGGGTCAAGACCCGAAGCGCAATCCTAAGCAGGAACACTATGGCTGGTTGACGCGTGCGGCTCTGCGGCCCACTTGGCCGGTATGGACATAAGCCTACAATCCTTCGTGGCAACATCCGACGTTGCAGACCCCGGCGCGGCCCACCCGCTTGTTGTGGTGCTTATTCTGCTGGCGGCTGCCATTATAGCCGTGCCGCTTTTTCAGCGTTTTAAGCTCGGTGCCGTTCTGGGCTATCTTGCGGCCGGCTTGGTCATCGGCCCAGCGACTGGATTGGTTTCTGATATAGCATCCATCGCCACCGTTGCCGAATTTGGCGTGGTGCTTTTTCTGTTCATTATTGGGTTGGAGCTAAAACCCACCACGCTATGGAGTTTGCGAAAGTCCATCTTCGGCTCCGGTAGTGGCCAGATGCTCGGCTCAACGCTTCTGCTTTCCGGCGTTGCCATGCTGCTAGGGTTCGGTTGGACACAGGCCCTTATCATTGGCTGGGCCTTGGCGCTTTCTTCCACCGCCATTGCGCTGGCCATATTGGATGAGCGCCACGAGCGCGAAACACCCCATGGCAAGGCCAGTTTCGGCATTCTGCTTTTCCAAGATTTAACCGTGGTTCCTTTGCTGGTGCTGGCGTCGGTTTTTGCTCCTGGTGGGGATGGCGGCATGGGGCTGGATGAAGTGGGCGTTGCGCTGGGCGCTGTTGTGGCTCTGGTGGTGATTGGCCGGTTTGCACTCAATCCTCTGTTCCATATCCTTGCCAAAACCGGTGTGCGTGAGGTGATGACAGCAGGCGCCCTGATGATCGTGCTCGGCGCCGCCTATGCGATGGAGCAAGCGCACCTGTCCACCGCGCTTGGCGCGCTGATAGCCGGAGTGATGCTATCAGAAAGCGATTTCCGCCATCAGTTGGAAGCCGACATTGAGCCCTTTCGTGGGTTGCTTATGGGCCTTTTCTTTCTGGCGGTTGGTCTATCGATCGACTTAGCAGTGCTCACCGATCAGTTTTTGGTCATTGTTGCGATCACGCTGGCAGGCGTGTTGATCAAGCTTGCGGTTACCTATGGCGTCATCCGTGCCATGGGCGAGGATCATGCCGCAGGCGTCAAAACCTCATCCTATGTCTGCCAGTTTGGCGAGTTTGGCTTTGTGGTGTTTGGTATCGCGCTGGCTGGCGGCCTGCTGGATGGGCCAACCCAAAGCATCTTAGCCTGCACCATCGCGCTTTCCATGGCACTGACGCCCATCATCATCAATGCTGCCTATGCGCTGACGGCCAAGCGTGCGGACGAAACGATGGATGAGGATTTTTCCTCAGCGCAAGGCCGTGTTTTGATCATCGGTTTTGGACGCTTTGGGCAGTTCGTCTCCCAAACCCTGCAGGCTGGCGGTGAGCGGGTAACGGTCATCGATACCGACGCGGATCGTATTCGCGATGCCAAACGGTTTAAGGCGCGCATTTATTATGGTGATGGCACACGGCTGGATATCCTGGCCGCAGCTGGCATTGCCCGGACCGACGCATTGGCGGTGTGCACAGATGACCGCGCCACCACCACCCGCATAGTAGAAGCGGTGCGTGAGGCCTATCCGTACCTACCCATCTATGCCCGTGCCTTTGATCGTGGTCATGCACTGGAGCTGTTAAAGCTTGGCGCCACTATCGCCACGCGCGAAACGTTTCATTCGTCAATTGAGATGGGCCGTGAGATGCTGGTTGGGCTTGGAATCCCTGAGGATGAGGCGGACTTCCGCGTGGCCGATGTGCGCGCCCGCGATGAAAAGCGCTTTGCCATGCAAGCTGAAGACGGTATCTTAGCCGGTGTGGATCTTGTGTATCCAACCGGACAAGCTGTGCCTAAGCCCGAACCCATGTTCCACCCGGTGCCAGAGCCCTTGATTGAAACCGATGGCGAGGCCGAAGCGCTGTCACCGGAAACCGAAGAGATCACCAAAGGCAGCGATCGCAAGGATAAGCTTGATGACTGGCTCTAACAATAAAGCCGTCGATCCAGACACAGTGCCGCGCTTTGTCACAGGTTCCACCATGCGCCACACTGTGGTGATGACAGCCACTGGCTCCATTGGCTTGGTGGCGATCTTCATCGTCGATTTTGCCAACCTCTTTTATATTTCGCAGCTTGGCGAAACTGAGCTTGCCGCCGCCATCGGCTATGCTGGTACGCTGATGTTTTTCATCACATCGGCTGCCATCGGCACCACCATAGGCATAACCGCTTTGGTATCGCGCGCCCTTGGCTCTGGCGAAAAAGAGCGCGCCAAGGCCGTTGCTGGTACAGGCCTTGTTTTCATCTTCGTTCTCATCAGTGTTTTAAGCCTGTTTTGTTGGCTGTTCTTGGAAAGCTTGCTATCTGGCTTGGGTGCTACTGGCCGCACACTGGATGTGGCCATAAGCTTCTTGCAGATCGTCATCCCATCCATGCCTTTGCTTGCGCTTGGTATGGCCATGTCTGGATTGTTACGTGCGGTGGGTGATGCCAAACGCGCGATGTATGTGACTCTCGGGGCAGGCATCGCTGCCGCGATCATGGATCCAATTTTTATTTTTGCACTCGACATGGGTGTGAACGGTGCAGCTGTCTCCACAACGCTTTCACGCTTGGCGCTGTTTGGTATGGGTGTTTATGGGGCGATGAAGGTGCATGATCTGGTCGCAATTCCGGACAAAAGTGCCCTACAAACACACATTTCCGGACTAACTGCCATCGCAATTCCGGCCATATTGACCAATGTCGCAACGCCGGTGGGCAATGCCATCGTCACCCGCGCTATTGCGCCATTTGGTGACGACGCGGTGGCCGGATGGGCGATTGTGGGCCGGATTATACCCGTGGCTTTTGGCGCAATCTTTGCCCTATCGGGTGCCGTGGGGCCAATCCTCGGGCAAAACTATGGAGCGGGCCGGATCGACCGGGTTCAGCGCGCATTCATGGACGCATTGCTTTTGATTTTGGCTTATACAACAGTGGTTTGGGTGATTTTGTTTATCGCCCGCGATCCCATTGTTGCGCTATTTGATGCGCAGGGCGATGCAGCCAATTTGGTGATCTTGTTCTGCACCTATGTGGCGGCAAGCTTCATCTTCAATGGTGCGCTGTTTGTCGCCAACGCCTCGTTCAACAATCTGGGTTTCGCCACCTATTCCACAGTGTTTAATTGGGGCAAGGCCACCGTCGGTACACTACCTTTTGTCTGGCTGGGTGCTATGTGGGGCGGTGCTGGTGGTGTATTGATTGGCCAGGCGCTGGGGTCGGTTGTTTTCGGCTTAGCTGCTGTCATCACGGCCTATTTTACAATGCAGAGGCTGGAACCACCCAAAGGTGATGCGCCGGTTGTTGCGCACCGTCCTGAGCCTGCACCCTTTGCCTCTGGCAAGGCTGCCAGCTAGGCTCCCATTTTACGCTCCTTTGTTGATTGCAGCGCGCTTGCCGCCACCCAAAACCAGCACATTGCCAACCAGTGCCAGCACCACGCCGATAATGGCAAACACCGTCCACTGGTACCCTTCAAACAGTGTGGAAGAGGCCAGCGCGATCAGCGGGAAAATAACCGTAGCGTAGGCTGCACGCGCGCCGCCGATACGGCCAAGCAAAGTCAGGTAGCTCCAAAAGGCAATGACAGATGAGAACACCGCAAGCCACAGCAGTGAGCCGATATAGCCCGGCGTTACCTCGATGGTGAAGGCATGACCTTGCAGCACGGTGAGAACCAACAGCCAGCTCACCCCATAGACCATGCCCCAAGCATTGGTCGCCAGTATTGGTAGGCCTCGTTTTTGCGCGCGCGCCGACAGCACATTGCCAATGCAAAAGGAAAGCGTGCCGCATATGCAAAATCCAAGGCCAATCAACACATCGCGGTTAAGCGTGGTGCCGGATATTTCTGGCCAGAAGAGAAAGCCAATGCCTGCTGCACCCAACGCTGCGCCGCCAAGCCTGCGCGGCTCGGGCTTGAGGCCCAGAAATGCGATGCCAATCAGAAAATTCACAATGGATGCCAGCGAGAAAACAACAGCCAGAAGCCCGGCCGTGATCACCAAGCCACCCTTGTAGAAAAACAAAAAATTGGTGGAAAACAGACATACGCCCATCGCCAAAAACAACGCATGGTCGCGCAAACCATAACGCAGACGTTGGCGTGCCCATGCCGCCCACGCGAACACGATGATGCCAGCCAGTGCGAACCGCCAGATCAGTGAAACTTCGGGCGCAACTGTGCCCAGCTGCATGCGCAGTGCCAACCAGCTGGTGCCCCACACGAAACAAGTGATCACATAAAGGCTGTAATCATATTGTGTCAGAGGCTCATCACCGCTGATGCTGTTTTTTGTCTGTGCGCTGATTTGCGAAGGCATGGAGATGAACCACATAGGCTATGAGAAGGCCTGACCTCATTTCATGAAAGTTCCTGCATGACTACCAGTGATATGACCACAAGCGATGTGACCACGCCCCAATCATCTGACCTTCCAAGGCTTGGCCTAGCGCTTGGCGGCGGTGGCGCGCGAGGCCTAGCGCACATTACGGTGCTTGAAGTGGTCGAAGAACTGGGCTTGCCGATTGCCTGCCTGGCGGGCACCTCTATTGGCTCGATTATTGGATGGGGTGTGGCATCGGGCTTTTCGGCCCGGCAAATGCGCGAGATTGCGCTGGAAACCTTTCTTGATAGTCGAGAGGTTGCCGCGCGGGCCTGGAAGATGCGCCCCAAAGGTTGGCAGGGTCTGCGCAATATCGGCATGCAGCTTGATGCCAACGCCGTGCTAACAGCCTTTATGCCAGAAGGCCTTGCCAGCACCTTTGATGACTTGGTTGTACCTCTATCCGTCGTGACCACGGACTATTATGGCTGGACATCCCATACGGTCATGGCAGGCGAGGTTCGCCCTGCAGTGGCGGCCTCCATCGCTATTCCCTTTGTGTTCAAGCCAACAGTGCTCAACGGCCGTGTGCATGTGGATGGTGGGGTGGTGAACCCTTTGCCCACCGGTGCGCTTGGCCCATGCGATATGGTGGTGGGGGTGGATGTGATCGGTGGGCCGGAGCCGCAGGGCGAGAACGCTGGCGACCATGCAGGTGAACCACCCAGCCAGATGGAGAGCATTCTGGGCGCCACGCAGCTTTGCATGCAGACCATCACCAAGGCGCACCTTGAGCGTCACCCGCCAGATGTGCTGATCACCCCGCCGATTGCCAACTTCCCGGCGCTGAACTTTCTTAAGGCGCGCGAAGTGCTGCAAGCTGCCGATGGGCAACGTGATTTGATCAAGCGCCAGTTATCAGAGGGGGTGGACGCCTATCTGAGAGGGTAGAGGTACTGAGAGCCCATTAATCTGCGGCCCTGGCATGCGTTGCCACTTAATTACGGCCTGCAAAAGAACCAGCCCGCGCAGGCCTGTGCTCGTATTTATACCCATCAGAGTTGGAAGGATTTCGAAACATTTGCGGCGCAGTGTTCCGGCGTGAACCGAAATAAAGGATCACTACCGGGGGGAATACCACTATGGCTAAAACACTTTCGACCACAGGGACCGAGAGGTTTTTCGGCGACGATCAGATCATTGTTTCAAAGACTGATCTGAAGGGCAAAATCACATACTGTAACGATGTTTTCTTACAAATAGCCGGTTACAACGAGCGCGAATGCCTTGGCCAACCGCATGCGATGATCCGTCATCCAGACATGCCACGCTCGATATTTGCGCTCATGTGGGAGACCATTGGCGCGGGGGGCGAGATTTTCGCCTACGTCAAAAATCGGTGTAAGAATGGTGATCACTATTGGGTGCTGGCTCATGTCACACCGAGCCGCGATGCGGGCGGCCAGATCATTGGCTATCACTCCAATCGGCGCGTGCCTGACCGCGCAATCTTAGAGGGCACGATCATGCCTCTGTATGCAGATTTGCTTGCAGAAGAGCAGCGGCAGACAAACCGCAAGGATGGCATGGCAGCCGCAACGGCCCACATCCAAAGCGTACTCGCCCAAAGCAACATGCCTTACGATGAATTCGTAGCCAGACTTTAGACCTTGAGGAAATGATTATGTTTGGAAGCAAAGCAGATATCCGCAAGGCTATCGCAGCTGTTGAAGCGGCAGCTGAAGGTGATTTTGAGGCTCGCATCATCGGGATAGATGACAAGGGCGACATGGCGCGCCTCATGCACGGCATTAACCGCCTTATCGATCGATCTGACGCCTATGTTCGTGAGTCCAAGGCTGCGTTGGAATATGTTGCAGATAATCGGTATTTCCGCCGAATTGCCGAACGTGGCATGACGGGCGCCTTTGGCGATGCTAGTCGCGCGGTCAACACGGCCATGGAAACCATTGAAGGGCGCGTGGGCGCATTTACACAAACCGTTGGCACGTTCGAGGATAGCATGGCGGAAATTGTTAGCGCAGTGGCCTCGGCGGCCACCGAACTGGAAGCTTCCGCCCAATCGATGGGTGAAACCACAGATGTTGCCGGTAGGCGCTCGAATGAAATGGCCGACGCTTCCCAAGTTGCATCAGACAATGTTACGTCCGTTGCCGCAGCTATTGAAGAGGTCACAGCCTCTGTTGATGAGATCAATGGTCAAGTAACCCGGTCACTCTCGGTCACCCAAGAGGCCGTCGACGAAGTTGAAGTCACCCATAAAGATATGGAGATTTTAACCGAAGCCTCCACACGCATTGGCGCGGTGGTATCGTTGATCACGGACATTGCCGAGCAAACCAACCTTCTTGCACTTAACGCAACGATTGAGGCTGCACGGGCAGGCGATGCTGGGCGTGGGTTTGCAGTTGTTGCCGCGGAGGTTAAAGATTTGGCCACCCAGACAGCCAAGGCGACACAGGAAATTGGCCAGCAAATTGATACCATTCAGGGCGCTAGCGCTAAAGCTGGCACTTCAATGGACGCCATCCGTCAGACAATTACGCGCGTGAACGAGACATCTTCAGCCATTGCTGCCGCGGTTGAGGAACAGTCCGCTGCAACCAGTGAAATTGCCCGCAATGTCTCTGAGGCCGCCAAAGGTGCCGCACGCGTGAATGATGAAGTGTCAGTGGTGTCTCAATCGATCAGCGAGACCGCGTTGGCCGCATCAGAAGTTTCTGATGCATCCAAACTGCTGGCCGAAAAGGGCGAGGTCTTAAAGGCCGGCGTTGGCACTTTCCTAGACGAGGTACGTAAAGTGGTCTGATGCGACCTAGCCCCCACAGAGGCCCAGATATTGGTCTTTTCCAGTGTCAAATCCGGCCTGCAAGAGCAAGCCCTCTTGGCTATTTCGTGCCGAACATCCGGTCGCCCGCATCTCCCAGGCCTGGCACAATGTAGCCATGATCGTTCAAGCGCTCATCGATAGCAGCGGTAACCACCGGTACATCGGGATGGTTTTTGGTGAAGCGTTCAACGCCTTCTGGTGCTGCCAACAAACACACAAACCGAATGTTGGACGCGCCGCGCTCTTTCAGTTTGGTGACGGCGGCCGTCACCGAGTTGGACGTGGCCAGCATAGGATCGAGCACGATAACCAGCCGATCGGAAAGATCTTCTGGCGCTTTAAAATAATACTCAACCGGCTGCAGCGTTTCAGGATCACGATAGAGACCGATATGGGCCACACGGGCGGCAGGCACCAAGTCGAGCATGCCTTCCAGAAGGCCATCGCCAGCACGCAGCACCGATGCAAAAACCAGCTTTTTGCCGGACAGTTTTGGCGCCTGCATGGTTTGAATCGGCGTTTCGATCTCGACATTTTCAGTCACCAGATCGCGCGTTGTTTCGTAGCAAAGCAGGTGGGAGATTTCGAACAAAAGCCGACGGAACGACGCGGTGGACGTGTTCTTATCGCGCATCAAGGTTAGCTTGTGCCGGATCAGCGGATGATCGACAACGGTGACGCCTTGCATGGGGGGGCTCCTTTGCGTGTGGCACCCCTAGCTTGGGGCTTATGTTTTCATGCCCAAGGGCCTAGCTGCTGGCAAGCGCCTGATCCAATTTGCCCAACAGTTTTTGCTGTGTTTGCCCATCAACAAACGCCGCTTCCAGCGCATTGCGTGTCAGCATGGCCTTGGTTTGATCGACATCGCCGCCCAAAAGCTGCGCCATTGTGGCATAGTCTTTGGCAAGATTGGTGTGGAAGTGCGGCGGATCATCAGAGTTTGCCGTCAGCTTGATGCCTGCTTGGTAGAGTTTCTTTGCTGGATGGGCCTCTTGGCTCTCCACGGCTTTCAAAGCGATGTTGGAAATTGGACACACCTCAAGGGTTATGTTGTGTGCGGCCAGATCGACCATAAGTGCAACATCTTCTGCCGCGCGAATACCGTGCCCAATACGACTGACGCCAAGGGCCAGCGCATCGCGTATAGTTGCAGGGCCGGTCCATTCGCCTGCATGGGCGGTGAGACCCAAACCCGCTGCGCCACATTTCTCAAATGCACTTTTGGCATCCAATAGGCTACCGGCCACCTCGCTGCCGGCAATACCAAACCCCGTGATGTAAGGGTTGGTTTTGGCAGCCTCTATTGCGATGTCCGCCGCGCGGTTGATGGCCTCTATGCCAAAATGACGAACGCCCGTGGGAATGATGCGGCTGACAATGCCATGATCGGTCTCTGCCCGCTTGATGCCATCGCTCAGCGCATCCAGATAAGCCATCGGGGCCACGCCAGCCTGTTGTGCATGGTCGGTGGAGGCAAAGGTTTCCGAATAAATCGCGCCTTTTCCCGCTAAATAGGCAGCGTATGTGTAAGCCAACGCGCTGTAATCTTCTGGCCGGGTAAACACACTGGCCGCACGATCATATGCGCCCAGAAATTCATCAAAATCTGACCAAATGTACCCAGCGTCATCATCGATCAAACCGGAAATGTCCTGGCCATTGCGGTGGGCAAGTTCTCGCACCAGTTCTGGCAGCGCCGCGCCTTCAACGTGGCAGTGTAGCTCCGCTAGCGGGATCATAAGATGCTTGTGCCGTGTGGGCCCTTGGGCAGGTCAAGCCAATGGGCCACAGTTTCAGCCATATCCGCAAAGGTGGTGCGCACGCCAGCAGACCCAGCCTGCATGTCATGGGCCAGCATCAACACGGGCACACGTTCACGGGTATGGTCGGTGCCAACCCAGCTTGGGTCATTGCCGTGGTCGGCGGTGATTACAAGCAGGTCGCCATCGCGCATTGCATCGGTGAAGCGTGGCAGCAGTGCGTCAAACCGCTCCAGCGCATCGGCGTAGCCGGGAATGTTGCGCCGATGGCCAAACTCTGAGTCAAACTCCACAAAGTTGGCGAACACCAGATCACCTGATTGGGCAGCATCTGGCCCTGCAAGCGTGCCCATCAAAACCTCAAACAGCGCCTCGATGCCTGGCACTTTGCGCACCTCACTAATGCCGTGCATGGCAAAAATATCGCCCAGTTTGCCCAGTGCGATAACGCGGTTGCCAGCATCCTGCACACGGGTAAGCACTGTGGGTTCGGGCGGTGGGATCGCATAATCCTTGCGGTTGCTGGTACGCTTGAACGTATCGACACTTTCACCCACAAAGGGCCTTGCTATCACCCGGCCAATGGTCAGTGGGTCGATCAGTTTGCGGGCAATTTCACAGATTTCATAAAGCCGCTTCAGACCGAAATGCTCCTCATGCGCTGCGATCTGCAGCACCGAGTCTGCCGAGGTGTAGACTATGGGTTTGCCGCTTGCGATATGCTCCATGCCGTGCTTGGCAATCACCACCGTGCCCGAACCGTGCTTGTTGCACAGCGTGCCTGGCAGATTGGCCTGCGCGATAAACGCCTGCATAAAATCATTAGGAAAGGCAGGGTCGGTATCGGGGAAATAGCCCCATTCAAAAGGCACGGGCACACCGGCGATTTCCCAATGGCCGGATGGCGTGTCCTTGCCCTTGGAAACTTCAGTGGCAGCCGCGTAATGGCCACTTACCGTCTCTGTTTCAAGGTTAGGTGGAACGCTGCCAGCGGCAAGTTCTGTGGCTTTGCCGATGCCAAGTTTGGCAAGGTTGGGCAGATGAAGAGGCCCAAACCGCAGGCCCTCTTGGTCACCTTTGCTAGCCGCGCAGGCCTCTGCAATATGGCCAAGTGTATTGGCGCCGGTGTCTGGATGGTTGCCATTGAAAAAGTCGGCAGCATCTGGCGCGCCGCCAATGCCAACGCTATCGAGCACAACGAGAAATGCGCGAGGCATTAGCGCGCACCTGTGGGTGCGAGCCGACGGTAGATCGCAGGGCTATCAGTTAGCGCATCGTCAAAGGTAATCGCGTCGGTTACCCGGCGCGCAGCTTCCTGCGCTGCGGCTTCATCACGGGCCAGCACACGGGCAAGTGGGTCGCCTTTGGAGAGGTTCGCACCCACATCAACAATATGCGTGAGGCCAACGGCATGATCAATTGGATCGGCTGGATTGGTGCGCCCGCCACCCAGCGTAACAACGGCGTTGCCGATGGCGCGTGTGTCCATCTTGCTGACAACGCCAGCTTGCGGCGCTGGTACATTGATGGTGATAGGCGCTTTTGGCAGATGGTCGGCGTACCGCTCCACAAAATCGCTGGGCCCGCCAAGCAGACTGACCATATGCTGGAATTTTTCTGCAGCCTTGCCGCTATCCAATGCATCAGCAACCTTGGCATGGCTGTTGGCTTCACTCGCTAAGCCACCCAACACCAGCATATCGGCGCAGAGTGCCAAAGTGATTTCGCGCACCCTTGCATCCTGCGCGGCCCCGGTCAGGAACTCCACCGCCGTGGCCACCTCCACCGCGTTGCCAGCAGCATGGCCAAGCACCTGGTTCATATCGGTGAGCAACGCAGAGGTTTTGGTGCCCGCGCCATTGGCCACGGCAACCAGGCTCTCCGCCAACGCCTCAGACTGGTCGTGGCTGGGCATGAATGCGCCACTGCCGGACTTCACATCCAGCACCAGGCCATCAAGGCCCGCAGCAAGTTTTTTGGACAGGATGGACGCTGTGATAAGATCAATGCTTTCCACTGTCGCGGTGACATCGCGGATGCCGTAAAAGCGCTTGTCGGCAGGGGCAAGGCTCGCCGTCTGGCCAATGATCGCGCAGCCGCAGACTTCAGTAACACGCCGGAAGGTCTCATTGTTAGGCTGCGTTGTGTACCCAGGAACGGAGTCCATCTTATCCAATGTGCCACCGGTATGACCCAAGCCACGACCTGAGATCATCGGCACATACCCACCGCACGCCGCCACAATGGGTGCAAGCATGAGCGATAGATTATCGCCCACCCCCCCAGTGGAATGCTTGTCGAGCGCTGGGCCATCTAGATGGCTCCAATCCAAAACATCGCCGCTGTCGCGCATCTCAAGGGTGAGTGCCACACGCTCGTCCATTTCCATGCCTTGAAAATAAACCGCCATCGCGAACGCAGAAATTTGCGCGTCGGTGATGGATTGATCGGCAATACCAGCTGCGAAAAACGCGATTTCCTCGCCACTCAAGCGATGGCCATTGCGTTTTTTTGCGATAATTTCTTGTGGGAGCCAAGTGGTCGTTGAAACCATGCTCTAATGCGCCAATTCTGCGGTAAGAGCGCGCAAAAGCTTGGTGAGTTTGGGTACGATGGTCGCGCCGACATCTTTGGTTTCTTGGTGTGCAAGCGCTTGCCCCGTCATGCCCGCGCCCAGATTGGTGATGGACGAAATCGCCAGCACTTTAAGGCCATGGAAACGGGCCAAAATGGTTTCAGGCACTGTCGACATGCCCACTGCATCCATGCCCAGCGTGCTGGCCATTTTGATCTCGGCCGGGGTTTCAAACGATGGCCCAAGGAACCAGCCATACACACCTTCGTTTAGCGTTATGCCCTCACGGCTCGCCACCGCCTTGGCAGCCTCGCGCCAAGCAGGGTCATAGGCATCAACCATATTGGCGAAACGCGCATCACCGTCCACGCCAATCAGCGGGTTCCGGCCAGAAAAATTGATGTGATCGCTTATCAGCATAAGTGACCCAGGCCCCATATCCTCATGCAAACTGCCTGCCGCATTGGTGAGGATAAGACCTTCAATGCCTAAGCCTTTGAGTGTGGCCAGCGGCACAGACATCGCGCCCGCTTCGCCAGTTTCATAGGCATGCACGCGACCTGCAAGCACAGCAACCTCAACACCCGCCAACGTCCCGATCACCAACTCTGCGGCGTGGGAGGAAACGGTAGAATGAGGGAAATGTGGCAGACCGGTATAGGCAAAGCGCGTGGCGTTCTCGATCTCATCGACCAGTCCGCCAAGGCCAGAGCCAAGCACCAGACCAAGCTTCGGTGCAGCATTGGGAACGCGCGCACGTATGACAGAAACAGCGTCAGACATGTTGAACTCGCATGCTCTAATCCTTCAGGTTGAAGGCGTGCGGGAAAAGCTCGCCAATGCTTGTTTCCAGCATCACAGCCTCTGGCGAGGTTATAATGACCGGCGTGGTGCTGCCTTGCGCAAACTCGGCGATGCGTTGGCGGCACCCGCCGCACGGCGAGCAAAGGCCCCAAGGGTCAGTGGCTGGTTGCGCGTCCGAGCGCCCACCTGCAACGGCGATGGCTACAATTGTGCGCGCGCCGGCGACGGCCATGGCAGATATCGCGCCCGCTTCGGCGCATGTACCCTGCGGATAGGCTGCATTTTCAACGTTGCAGCCTGAATAGACCACACCATCCTCACCCAGCAGCGCTGCGCCAACGCGGTACTGCGAATATTTAGCATAGGCCGTTTCACGGGCCTTTCGCGCGGCATCAACAAGGCGCGCTTTGTCGAGTTGGCTTATCATCAACGCTCTTTCACGTAAGGAACACCGCCAGCTTTGGGCGGGTCGGCGCGGCCAATAAAGCCAGCCAGAAGCACAACAGTGAGAATGTAGGGCAGCGCCTGGATGATTTGCACAGGCACTTCACCAATCATGGGGAAGGCATAGCCCTGTAGGCGGATGCCCAGCGCATCAAGGAAGCCAAAGAGCAGACAAGCATAGAGCACAGGCACAGGCTTCCACTTGGCAAAAATGAGCGCGGCCAACGCAATAAAGCCCTTACCCGCTGCCATATTGGGTACAAAGCTTGCCGATTGAGCGGTGGACATATACGCACCCGCCAACCCACACAGCACGCCACAAATGATAACCGCTTGATAGCGCAAAAGCGTGACCGAAATGCCCGCTGTGTCCACAGCGGCCGGGTTCTCGCCCACCGCGCGCAAGCGCAAGCCAAAACGCGTGCGAAACACCACGAACCAAGTAACGGCAACCATAGCAAAACCCACATAGACCAGCAGGTTGTGCCCGGAAATGAGCTCTTCATAAACCGGACCAATAAACGGAACATCGGCCAGTGCCTCTGCACCGGGCCAATTGATGGGCAAGAAGCGCGCGCCATCTTCCAGCCGTGGCGTGCGCCCCCCCTGGCTAAAATAGGCATGGCCAATAAGAGCCGTGATGCCAGCAGCTAGGAAGTTAATGGCAACGCCAGACACAATCTGGTTGCCGCGCGCTGTGATGCAAGCAAAGCCGTGCACCAGCGCCAGAAACACCGAAATGCCAATGCCCGCCATAAGGCCAAGCCACACATTGCCAGTAACCGCGCCAATGGCGGCGGCAGCAAAGGCGGCGGCGAGCATTTTGCCTTCAAGGCCGATGTCAAAAACACCTGAACGCTCAGAATAGAGCCCCGCAAGGGCCGCAAACAGCAACGGAATCGATAAGCGCACTGTGGAGTCAAGCAACAGGATGAAGCTTTGGAAGGTATCCATACCGTTTACTCCGCCGCTTGGCTGGAGTTTGTGGCAGCCTGCGCGGCAACGCGGCGATCGTACAGCGCGTTGAAGAAGCCAACGATTGCCGGGCGGAACAGTCCCTCTAGGGCGCCCGCAAACAGGATGACGAGCCCTTGAATGGCGATGATCATATCACGGGTGATGGACGGCATGGAAAAGGCAAGCTCAGCCCCGCCCTGGTAAAGCGCGCCAAACAGCAGCGCCGCCAGCACAATGCCCACCGGGTGCGCCCGGCCCATAAGCGCCACAGCTATGCCAACAAAGCCAGCTCCACCTGCAAATTCCAGGATCAACCGACCGTGCACACCCATAATTTCATTGATCGCCATCATGCCCGCCAAGCCGCCAGAAATGGCCATGGCAATCATGATAAGGCGTGGTGGACGCATGCCAGCATACACAGCTGCTGTTGGATTTTGGCCAAGCGTACGAAGCCGATAGCCGAGCCGGGTACGCCAGATAAGCACCCACACAGCAAAGGCCATGATGAGCGCCAGAAACAGCGAAATGTTCGTCTGCGCGCCACCAAGATTGCTTCCAAACCAGTCAAACAACCAGTCGATACGCGGAATACGCCCGCCCTCTTCAAAGGTGCGTGACTCAGGCGCCATGGAACCTTGTTGACGGAACACATTGACCAGCATGTAGGTCATCAGCGCCGCGCCAATGAAGTTGAACATGATGGTGGTGATGACGATGTGGCTGCCGCGCTTGGCCTGCAAATATCCGGGCACAAAAGCCCAAAAAGCACCGAACGCAGCCCCTGCGATCAACGCAAACGGCGCGGTGATCCACCAGGGCATAAACTGATCGAGTGCCAGGCAAACAATGGTGACACCAAGGCCTGCCACATAGGCTTGGCCTTCACCACCAATGTTAAAAAGGCCAGCATGGAAAGCCACAGCAACGGCAAGGCCAGTAAAGATGAAATTGGTGGCATAGTAGAGTGTGAAGCCAAGGCCCTCGCCATAGCCAAAAGCGCCGAACAGCATCAGTTCAACGGCTTCAATTGGGTTCTCGCCAACTGCAATGACCACAAGGCCGGCAACCAAAAACGCCGCTGTTAAATTCAGCAGTGGGATCAGTCCATAATCAACCCACTTAGGAAGTTCACCACGTGAAAGGCTCATCCTTTGCCTCCAGGTTGCGTGCTTCTACCCTCATCAATGTAGCCATGATCAATGAGATGGTTGCGCAGGAAGGCGATGAAATCCATCTGCACCTTATTCTCGTCTGCACACTCCCACATGGAGCCACCGCCCACACACCCCTCGTAGAACGCGTCAGGCGCGGCGTTGAGCTGCGTTAGCTGAGAAATGGCGGCTTCTCCGCGACCAAGCCGCGCTACAAGACCTGCCCAACCGGCAAGACGACCCGGCTGATCCAGCATGGTGGCTGGATCCTCAAGGCGAGCAAGCTCAGCTTCAAAATAGGTATAGAGATCAGGATTGCCGGAAGCATCAATGGGCGCGCCCTCGACGATTTCATAAAAACGAGGCGGTGGGGCAGAACAGGCATAACAATCAAAGGTGTAGAGGAAACTTTGGTCGGCGACTTCAATCTCGGCAAAGCCATCTTCATCTGCATCCACCAGGCCATAACCGCCATCAAACAAACCAAGCTCATGCACGGCCCACGATCCATCTGGCTGCTGAGCAGCAATTTGTACCCGCTCACAGCAATGCGCCCCGCCAGTATAGCTGGTGGCGATCACTTCAGGCAGATCAGATGCGCCATCAATGTTAGCGATGCGTAAGGACACAGGCAGAAAACTATAGAAGCTGGGCTCACCTTCGAAACGCAGCACCTCTGCACCATTTGTCTCAATGATGAAGATTGGCGTGGTGGTGGTATCATTGTTAGCTCGCGCTTCGATGCGCGCTTGCGCGCCCATAAAATCTAAGCTGTTTGGGCCCGTATCGCTAAACTCATCCAGTGTGACGCCAAGCACGGGATCAGCTTCTGGCGCTGGTCGCGGACCCTTTTGGGCAAGTGCAGGCATAGCAACTAGACAGGCCAACGCCGCCATTAAGGTGAGCCGCTTCATGGGGCCACCTCGGCAAGCTTGTCCTGATTGGCGGCGCCATCAATACCAGCCATCATGAGGCCGATTTCATTCTCATCGGTCTCATGTGGCAGCCGCTCGCCGACGATTTCGCCGCCGCACATAACCAATATGCGGTCAGACAGACCGAAGATCTCATCCAGCTCAACGGAGACCAGCAAGACAGCTTTGCCCGCATCGCGCATGGCAATCAGCTGCTTATGGATGAATTCAATCGCGCCAATATCCACTCCACGTGTGGGCTGACCAACCAGTAACACATCGGGATCTTCTTCCATCTCGCGGGCGATAACAATTTTCTGCTGGTTGCCGCCGGAGAAATTAGCGGTCTTTAGGCGACAGTTCGGCGGGCGAATATCGTACTTTTCAATTTGCGACTTGGCATGATTACGTACCGCATCCACATCCAAAACGATCTTACCGCCAATATCGTCCTGGTCATGGTAGCCAAGGACGGAATTCTCATTTTCCTCAAAGCTCTTCACCAGCCCCATGCGCAATCGGTCTTCAGGCACATGACCCATGCCCAAATGCCGCGCTTCGGCAGGATCTCCAGTGTGAGAGAGCTTCTGGCCATTGATCATCACTGTGCCAGAACGTGGTGCAACAATGCCTGAAACTGCTTCCAATAGCTCTGACTGCCCATTGCCCGACACACCAGCAACGCCAACAATTTCGCCCTTGCGCACGGTGAAAGAAACATTCTTCACCCTGTCCACGCCAAATTTATCGGTAACGGTGAGGTTGTTGACTTCCAGTGCAGCATCGGTGGGATTGGGTTCGCCCTTGTCCACTTCCAGCAGTACACGCCTACCCACCATCTGTTCGGCAATTTCCGCTGGGTTGGTATTTGCGGTTTGCAAGGTGGCAACCATAGCGCCGCGTCGCATGACCGATACCTCATCGGTGACAGCCATGATCTCGCGCAGCTTGTGCGTTATCAGCAAAATGGTTTTGCCTTGGTCGCGCAACTGGCGCAAAATCTTAAACAGGTTATCGGCTTCTTCAGGTGTAAGCACACCCGTTGGCTCATCAAGAATAAGAATTTCAGCACCGCGATACAGCGCCTTCAAAATCTCAACGCGCTGTTGAAGCCCAACCGATAGCTCCGAGACAATCGCATCAGGATCAACCGTCAGGCCATAATCTTGCGACAGGCGCTGCAAATCTTTGCGCACCTTTTCGCGGCCCGCCTGCAATGTAGCCGCACCTTCAGCGCCTAGCATCACATTTTCGATGACGGTAAAATTGTCGACCAGCATGAAGTGCTGGTGAACCATGCCAATGCCAAAATCGATAGCATCATTGGAGTTGCGGATATTGACCTTGGTCCCACCAACAAAAATATCGCCCTCATCGGCCTCGTAGAAGCCGTAGAGAATGGACATGAGGGTGGATTTACCAGCGCCGTTTTCGCCCACAATGCCGTGGATCGACTGGCGCGACACTTTCAGATCAATATACTTATTGGCGTGGACAGCGCCGAAACGTTTGTCGATGCCGCGCAGCTCAATCGCCAGCGGCTTTTGAGCCAGTGCTTGATCTGCATTATCGGCGGTTGATACGCTCATCACGACAGGATTACCTGCGCTAAGAAAAATGGCCGACCCCAAATTCAGGATCGGCCATTTTCAAGTCTTAGGAGTCTGTTGCTGGGCAGGTGTTGTCGGACATGTAATCATGCACCACAACGTCGCCAGCGATGATTGCAGCCTTGGCCGCATCAACAGCCGCGCGCATTTCATCCGTGATCAGAGCATCATTGTTGTCATCCAGCGCCCAGTCCACGCCGCCTTCAGCAAGGCCAAGCACTTCAAAGCCGTTTGACCATTCGTCGTTCTGCGCGTCGGTGAATGCGTCAGCCACAGCAACATCCACGCGCTTAAGCATGGAGGTGAGGACCGAACCTGGCTGCAAGCCGTTCTGGTTGGAGTCAACGCCAATACCCAAAATGCCAGCATCTGCTGCAGCTTGCAGCACACCAATACCGGTACCGCCAGCGGCATGAAACACAACATCAGCGCCAGCAGAAACATGGCTCTGTGTGATTTCGCCACCACGCACTGGGTCATTCCAAGCAGCGCCGGTTGTGCCAGTCATTGCCGTTAGCACGTCTGCATCACCGGACACGGACAGCACACCTTCAGCGTAGCCACAGGCAAAGCGGCGGATGAGTGGAATATCCATGCCGCCAACGAAGCCAACAGTGTCAGATTCAGAGGCCATCGCAGCCAGCACACCGACAAGATATGAGCCTTCGTGCTCTTTAAACACGATGGAACGCACATTTGGCTGATCAACAACCATATCAACGATCGCAAAGCGTGTGTCTGGGAATTCCTGGCTCACTGTTTCGACGGCTGTGCCGTGAGAAAAACCAATGGCGATGATGGGGTCATGGCCGCGGCGCGCAAAATTGCGCAAAGCTTGCTCGCGCTGGCTATCATTTTGAATTTCAAAGTCGGCAAATTCAATGCCGGTTTCTTCCTGAAAAGCTTGCGCACCTGTGTAGGCTGCCTGGTTGAAGCTTTCATCAAAGCGGCCACCAAGGTCATAAACCACAGCTGGGTTGATATCTTCAGCCAGCGCCGGGCCGGTCAAAAGGGCGCCAAGCGCTGCAGTCGCGAACAATTGTTTGATCATGAATTCACCTCCGTTAGAGCTCATTTATGAGCCTACCCTTCATACCGCCGGTTCTTACCGGTCCTGCATGCGGGTTTTTGCACCTGTGTAAGCCGCCAGCTTGGGCATATAATGCGCCAAACGAGGCTAAGCTGGGACCAGACCCTAATCCATTGGTGGAAGAGAGCAAGAGGCACTGACGCCTTGGGCGCCGAATTGTGTGCTTAAAAGTTGGCACAACGCCCTTACCATCACCAGTGTTGGGTAGTTTTTGGCAGAAACAGCAGATCGACTTGGCATCACAGCAGAACCTGCTAATCGGTACCTATGAAACGTCCAACAGATCCTGTGCTCACGCTGGCCTTTGTCGCCCATGATGCGAAAAAGGAAGCAATGGTGAGCTTTGCCACGCGCCACGCTGAAAATTTACGCGGACACCGTATTGTTGCCACCGGCACCACAGGGGCACACGTGAAGGAAGCCGCGCCTCATTTGCCGGTGCGGCTGCTGAAAAGTGGGCCGCTAGGCGGTGACCAGCAAATTGGCGCGCTTATTGCCGAAAATGGCATTGATGCGTTGTTCTTTTTTGTCGACCCACTCTCGCCCATGCCCCATGATGTGGATGTTAAGGCACTCATGCGCTTGGCGCTTGTGTATGACGTTCCCATGGCGCTGAACCCATCAACGGCGGAAGCGCTTTTGACAGACCTTGTCGTGACCGTTCCAGATCGCTAAAGCGATATGTATTCTTTTTTTCAATGGATAAAATTTATCCCCTTTAACGCCCCAGTTTGAAGGCTAAAATCATGCCCGATCGCCGTCGCCCAGAGCTCGTAACGCCCTTTCCCGTTTTGATCGCTGATCTTGGCGGTACACATGCACGCTTTGCACTGGTTAGCGATGCACACGCCGAAGAACAGGGCTTTGCCCAGGTGCGCACCCGTGAGCATGCCGATGTGGAGTCGGCCATTCAAGAAGGCGTGTTGGATCAGACATCGCAAATTCCGCGCACAGCTATTTTGGCTGTGGCAGGACCGATCCTTGGCGATACCTTTAAGCTGACCAATGCTGACTGGGTGATTGACCCAAAGCGTATCATGGAGCGACTGGGCTTTGACTGTGTTATCGCGATCAACGACTTTGAAGCCCAAGCCCTGGCTCTGCCCGATCTGCAAGAGCAGGAACTTCATGTGATCGGCGAGAAAAGCCCGCCGCGCCGCGGCACCAAATTGGTTTTGGGTCCTGGTACAGGCCTTGGGGCCTCTATGCTTGTGGACAGTATGGGCATGTGGATCACTGTTCCTGGCGAAGGCGGCCATGTGGCAATCCCGGCCGAGAATGAAGATGATGATCGCCTGTTTGCCCATCTAACACAGGGCGAACAGCGCCGATTGGGCGGCGAGCAGCTGGTGTCTGGCGATGGGTTGGAGCGGCTTTATCGCGGCCTTGGCGCGGTGGATGGCGTGGATGCACCGCTCGAAAAAGCGGCTGATATAACGCAAGCCGCCAATGCTGGTGACAAGTTGGCCAAAAAGGCGGTTGAGCGCTTTGTGGTGTATTTGGCCCGCATTGCCCGTGAGCTTGCGTTGTCGGTTATGCCTGCAGGCGGGGTCTTTATCGCTGGCGGTATTCCACCAAAAATTCTGCCCTTTATTGATCATTCTGACTTCCGGGCAATTTTTGAGGCTGGCTCTCCGCATCAGGACAAGCTGAAAGATTTTGCAACTGTGGTTGTGACCCATGAACGCCCTGCGCTTGCTGGCCTTGGAAGCTTTGCCCGCACGCCCACACGCTTCATGGTCGATGTGGGCGAGCGCATGTGGGTTCGTGGCTAATCGCACCTGATGGCGCGGGCGGTCAAAGGCGCCAAAGAGTGACTCGACTCTAAGATTTGTTCTCTTTATGTTCTTTTTTGAGCATATCATGGAACGACCACAAAACCTGCAAACCCTTTACATCGATTTTGATGCCTTCTTCGCGCATGTGGAGAAGCAATTGGATCCGTCCTTGCATGGCCGCCCTGTTGGCGTGACGCCTTTGCCCTCGGACTATTCGGGTTTGATCGCTTGTTGCTATCAAGCCAAAGAGGCAGGCGTACGCAGAGGCATGCGCGTGAGCGATGCGCGTGCACTTGTGCCAAACATTGCCATCAGACCGGCACGCCATGACGTGTATGTTCAGCAAAACAAAACCATTGTGTCCGTGATTGAACGCTTTGCACCGATTACAAAGATCTGGTCCATTGATGAGGTGGAATGTGACATTGGGCGCACGTCCACAGATGAGGCGATGCAACTTGGCCGAACTGTTCGCGATGCACTGGCAGCGACGTGCGGATCGATCATCACGCCCTCAATTGGACTAAGCTGCAATTGGCTGCTGGCAAAAATCGCTGCCGAGATGGACAAGCCATACGGATTGGTGGTCCTGCACCCCAAAGATTTGCCCGGCCGACTGCTGGATATCGCCATTGGTGATGTGCCAGGCGTTGGGCGCCGTATGGAAGATCGCCTTGCCAATGCGGGCATTACAAGCATGCAAAGCTTGTTGGATATCTCGCCCAAGCAAGCGCGCGCATTATGGCGCAGCGTGGAAGGTGAGCGGCTGATTTTACAGCTTCACGGGCATGAAACACCAAGAGCGAGCACGCAGCGACGCATGTATGGGCACGGTCGCATTTTAAGCGGCGCATGGCGGCAGCCGCACAAAGCAGAAGAGTGTCTTCATCTGCTCTTATCCATGGCAGCCAGGCGGATGCGACGCGATGGCTTTCTCGCCACACGGCTTTGCGTGTCCATCAAAACCAAGCTTGGTGTAAAATTCTCTTGCGAAGAGCAGTTTGCCTGCACCAAGGGGGAATTATCTCTGCTGCACTTTGCCAAACATGCCTATAGGAGGTGTCTACAGCGCGGCCAAAGCTGTCAACTTCGCCAAATTTACGTGCAGCTTTATGGGCTACAAACCGAAGAAAATCGCTGTGATGATCTTTTTGCTTACGCTGACAATGCTGCTGCCAACACCCTTGATGAGTTGGTCAGCGATGCGATGGATGAGGTTAACAATCGCTATGGCAACAACACCATAAAGTTTGGCACCTCAAAGCAGCCTCCAGGTGGGTTTGCGGGCACAAAAATTGCCTTTGGTCGCATCCCGTCCCTCAGTGATTTTGATGCATCTTAATTTCAAACTGTCCAAGGCTCTTCAGGCCATGGGTGCTTGGGGTAACGCGCACGCATTTCTTTGCGCACGTCCTTCCAGCCAGCGCGCCAAAACGCTGGTAGGTCGGCGGTCAGTGCAATGGGTCGCTGCGCCGGCGATAGCATCTCAATTAGGATAGCGGTGCCATCTGGCCCAAAGGTTGGATGCACATCCACGCCGTAAAGCCAATGTGGGCGTACGGAAATTGCCGGTCCTGCTGGATGGTCATAGGCGATAGGCAACTTACGGTCTTTCCCAAGCTGGATTGTGGCTGGCCATTGCTGATCAAACGCCTGGCGTTCCTCCCAAGTAAGCGCAGAGGCGAAGCATTGCTGGATGACGGGCGCGACAAAGGGGGGAGCTTGGGTTAGCTGCAAGAGAGCCGGCAGCCAAAGATCTACCCGGTCCATAAGCGCTTCTGGCGCCCCCTGGGCTTGGAAGAAAGCCTGGTAGCGTGAGATCAGCGCACCGCCCTTTGAATCGGCTGGCACTAGGGCGCTGATGCCCTGTGCACGAAGATACTTGCCAATGGCGCTGATTGCATCAAGCCCTGCGCGCCGGGGGCGTGCCTCTTCGGCCAACGCAAGTTCCCCAAGTCGTGTTTCCTGGCGAACCTTTTCACTCCAGTTTAATGGGTCAAACTGGCTCACCTCAACACGTGCCAATTGACCGGCAAGGACCTGGCGCACAAGCACGTCATCCAGCGGCAAGCCCAATCGTATATCGGCAAGCCTGGCAGCGCCGCTTTTACGACCGCCGCCCAGATCAAGCGCTAGGATAAAAGTGTTCTGCGCCAACGGATGGTAAAGTTCCAACGCAGCCTGCATGCCCTGTGCAAGCTTGTAAATCGCTCGCTTTCCATCATCTTTTTGCCGTTTGGCAACGCGGTCAGGGTATGCGCGCAAAAGATGAAGCGCCAAGCTTTCACGTGATGGCGGAACACCAGGCCGCCTTTTGCCTAAAAAGCGCGTGTGAAGGTTTCTCAATGTTTTGGACTGATGCCGATCGGCAAGTGCGCTTTGCAATCGTTCCACAGCATCAACCGATCCGCGCTCAGTTAGCTCTCCTGCGACCACCGCAGCCCAAGCAGCATCACTTGCTTGAATAGGGTCAGCTTGATCGAGCATAGCAGCCAACCGTGGATGAATTGGCCTAACCGCCATGCGTTTACCAAGGCTGGTGATATGGTGCTTATCGTCGAGCGCACTGAGGCTGGCCAGAAGCTTGCCCGCCTCCTGCCATGCGCGGGCGGGCGGGGCATCTAAAAACGGCAAGCTATCTGGGGTCACGGCGCCCCACGCGGCCATCTCCAGTCGCAGGCCTGCCAAGTCAGCATCAAGAATTTCTGGTCGGTCCTGCGTTGGCCTGCCACCTTCTTCTTCGCGTCGCCAAAGGCGCACGCAATGGCCCGGAGCTGTGCGCCCGGCACGGCCACGGCGCTGATCAATAGACGCGCGGCTGGCAGGCTTTGTTTCAAGCCGTGTGGTCCCGCGCACGGGATCGTAAATAGGCCTTCGTGATAACCCGCTATCAATCACGAAGCGCACACCAGGGATGGTTAGACTGGTTTCGGCGATGGAGCTGGCAATCACCACTTTGCGGCGACCCGCATCATCGGCAGCAAGGGCTGCCTCCTGCGCTTTTCGCGATACCGCACCATAAAGCGTGTGAACAGCGATGCTGGGGCCAAGCGCCTTGCG
>JBGCDM010000005.1:0-41176 GCA_045105395.1 Devosiaceae bacterium
ATTGAGGCCAGTAATGCCGCGTCTATCGCGCTGCATCGCAAGCATGGCTTTGTGCAAAGCGCGCACCTGCCGCAGGTCGGCCGTAAATTTGATCGCTGGCTTGATCTGGTGTTGATGACCAAGGTTCTGGACTAGAGAAGAAGCGCAGCTAGACCTTCACGGTATGTGGGGTAGAGCATCGGCCCAAAGTGCTTTTTGATTTTGGCATTAGAGACCTGCTTGTTCTCGCCATAGAAGGACTGCCCCATGGGCGAAAGACCTGCCTCTTCAAAACAGACTTCGGGTGGTGGTTCCTGTCCCAAAAGCTCAGCCGCACGGGTTATCACGTCTTGCGGTGGGCCTGGCTCATCATCAGATACATTGAAAATGCCTCCCTCTCCCGCGCGCGCCGCTGCGGCCACCACCCGAGCGATATCTTCCACATGAATACGGTTGAAAACCTGACCCGGCTTGATGATGCGACGCACGGTGCCATCGCGCATTTTTTCCAGCGCTGATCGCCCAGGACCGTAAATTCCCGCCAGGCGAAAGATACCGAGCTGAAAACCCAACACCGCCTGTCGATGCAGCCAAGCCTCCTCGGCTGCCACGCGCATCACAGATCGCTCGCTTCGCGGAGTGGCAGGTGTTTCTTCATCCACCCATGCGCCGCCATGGTCACCATAAACACCGACTGTTGAAAGATAACCCACCCACTGGAGGTCGCGTGCACTGTCCATTTCATGGTGAGCAAGCAGTGGATCGCCCGCCTCGCCTGGCGCTGCGGATTGTATAAGATGGGTTGCGTTTTTAATAGCAGCAGCCAGCGCTGGACAAAACGCTGTGCCATCAAACACCACAGCGTCTATGCCCGCGGCCTTTAGCGCATTGGCTTTTTCATCGCTGCGGCAGGTGACCGTGAGGCCCGTAAGTGTGTCAGCCAATGCGGCATGGATGGCCTGTGAAGAATAGCCATAGCCAATGATCACCAGGCGCATAACGCTACTCGGCTGTTGGAAGAACTTTCAAGGCTTCCAGGCGCGGCATGGAGATGGTGTTGTATCCTGAGTCCACATAATGAACTTCGCCGGTTACGCCACTTCCAAGGTCTGACAGCAGGTAAAGGCCTGCACCGCCGACCTCATCAAGGGTCACCGTACGGCCCAGTGGAGCGTGCGCTTTTTGGAAGTTGAACATAAGTCGGGCATCAGCCACGCCAGCACCAGCAAGCGTGCGCATCGGACCGGCTGAGATTGCGTTCACACGGATCGCATCCCGACCAAAATCGGTCGCCAGATAGCGTACTGAGGCTTCCAGCGCAGCTTTGGCAACGCCCATAACATTGTAATTGGGCATAACCCGCTGCGAGCCGTCATAGGTCAACGTAACCATAGAGCCGCCAGCATTCATCAGCTCAGCGGCGCGCTTGGCTGTTTCCACGAACGAGAAGCAGGAAATGTTCATCGTCCGCTCAAAATTGGCGCGCGTGGTGTCAGCGAAGCGCCCCACCAGTTCATTCTTGTCGGAAAACGCCACGGCATGAACGAAAAAATCGATGCTGCCCCACTCAGTTTTCAGCGTGTCAAAAACTGCATCAACAGAGGCGATATCTTCAACATCGCAATCCATGACGAGCGATGAGCCAACGCTTTGCGCCAGTGGGCGCACTCGTCGCTCCATGCTTGGGCCTTGATAGGTGAAAGCAAGCTCTGCACCATGATCTGATAGCATCTTGGCGATGCCCCAGGCGATGGAGTGATTGTTTGCGACGCCCATAATCAGACCCCGCTTTCCAGCCATAAGCTGCGTCATGACAGGTGCTCCGATTTACGCGTCTGGGTGTTTGAAAACGAGGGTGCAGTTGGTGCCGCCGAACCCAAAAGAATTCGATAATGCCAC
The DNA here is from genome assembly GCA_045105395.1 of Devosiaceae bacterium. GTDB lineage: Bacteria > Pseudomonadota > Alphaproteobacteria > Rhizobiales > MH13 > MH13. The sequence continues at coordinate 1,879 of JBGCDM010000005.1, forward strand.
GGCGACTTTCTTGTTGTCCTGCCGCTCCAACGCGATGGGCAAATCAGCAACATCAGGATCGAGCTCATCGATGTGCGCGCTCTCACAAATGAAATCATTGTGCATCATCAGCATTGAGTAGATCGCCTCCTGCACACCCGTCGCGCCCAGCGAATGCCCAGTTAGCGATTTGGTGGCAGAGATGGTTGGAATGGTGGTACCAAACACTTCGCGGATCGCCTTGGCCTCGGTCACATCACCAACCGGCGTGGAAGTGCCGTGCGGGTTGATGTAATCGACCGGCATATCGATGCCTTCTAAGGCCTGTTGCATACAGCGCACTGCGCCTTCGCCGGATGGGGCCACCATGTCGTGTCCATCGGATGTTGCACCATAACCAATGAGTTCAGCATATATTTTTGCACCGCGCGCCTTGGCGGTTTCGTAGTCTTCCAGCACCAGTACACCTGCGCCGCCAGCGATAACGAACCCATCGCGGTTTTTGTCATACGCCCGCGAAGCGCGGCTTGGTGTGTCGTTGAACTTGGATGACATGGCGCCCATCGCATCAAACAGGACTGAAAGCGTCCAGTCCAAGTCCTCGCAACCGCCAGCAAACACACGATCCTGTTTGCCCCACTGGATCATCTCAGCGGCATTGCCAATGCAATGAGCGGACGTAGAACAGGCCGATGAAATGGAATAGTTCACGCCCTTGATCTTGAAGAAGGTCGCTAAGGTTGCCGACGCAGTGGATGACATCGCCTTGGGCACCGCAAATGGTCCAACACGCTTGGGGCCCTTTTCGCGGGTAATGCCAGCAGCTTCCACAATCACTTTGGTCGATGGCCCACCGGAGCCCATAATGATGCCGGTGCGTGGGTTGGACACTTCTTCAGGTGAAAGCTGCGCATCTGCAATCGCCTGGTCCATGGCCACGTGGTTCCACGCGGTGCCACCGGCATGAAAACGCATGCTGCGACGATCCACCAAGGCTTCCACATCCACCGTTGGTCGACCCTGCACCTGGCTGCGGAACCCCAGTTCCACATGATCGGATGCCGTATCGATGCCAGACTTGGCGGTGCGCAGGCTTTCAAGCACCTCATCAGCTGTGTTGCCGATAGAGGACACGATGCCCATTCCGGTGACGACGACGCGCCGCATGGCGATCTCCTTCAAAAAACGTGGTTTTGGCTTAGATAGGCCTAAGCGGCTTCATCTTCAAACAGACCAACGCGCATCCCCTGCACGGTGAAGATCGTTTCACCGTCGGCCTTCAACCAGCCATCGGCAATGGCGAGTTTCAGCCGCGATCGCATAACGCGCTTCAAGTCTACGCCATACTCAACGTTTTTGATGTTGGGCTGCACTTGTCCAGTGAACTTCACCTCACCCACGCCCAGCGCACGGCCACGGCCTTTTTCGCCCAACCAGCCAAGGTAAAAGCCAGTGAGCTGCCACAGCGCATCCAGACCCAAGCAGCCTGGCATCACAGGATCACCAATGAAATGGCATTTGAAGAACCATAGATCTGGGTTCACATCCAACTCAGCGTTCACATGACCTTTTCCATAGGATCCACCTTCTTCACCGATTGAAGTGATACGATCAAACATCAACATAGGTGGTGCGGGCAGTTGCGCATTGCCGGGGCCGAACATTTTGCCTTCGGCACATTCAATAAGTTGATCATAGCTCAGTGAGGAGGGACGGTCGGACATGCAAATCTCCCAGTAAGAACAGCCCTAAGAAACAGGGCTTTGAATACGGCCTGAAGGTATTTTTCAGCGGGTGGTAACAGCTTAGGCGACCAAAACAAGCCCTTTTGCAACGTGCAGGTGCGCTCAAGATAGCAGATTACCCACGCTAAAAAGTGCGAATGACTTGCAAATAACATAGCGCGCGCGCTGCAACAGGCCTGAATTCCTTGACCTTCGCGCAGCAAAGCGTCACAGATGGAACCTGCTACGGTGCCAATTGGTGCATCGCACATGGGGCATGGATAGTGTTTGTGTGTCGCATACAGTGAACAGTTGAGAGATAGCATGACCTCTGCCATCCAGAGCACATCGGTCCAAGCGGACCATGAAATGGCATCGCAAAGCGTATGCACAGCCAAGCTGCGAAGCGCAGGGTTGCGGCCAACACGTCAACGTTTGTCGCTGGCAGCCATCTTGTTTGATGGTCAAGATCGGCACGTATCTGCCGAGTGGCTTTATGATGTGGCCAAGAGTTCTGGCGCCGATGTTTCCCTGGCCACTGTTTACAACACACTGCACCAGTTCACATCAGCTGGTCTCTTGCGTGAAATCACCGTGGATTCCACACGCACCTATTTTGACACCAATATTGGCGACCACCACCACATGTTCTTGGAGCATGAGGATAAGGTGATTGATGTCCCCTCTAGCTCTGTCTCGGTGAACAAAATCCCAGAGATCCCAGATGGCATGGAGCTGGTGAGCGTGGACGTGATTGTTCGCGTGCGACCAAAAGCCTAAAACTTACATACCTAGTTCGTTTCAAACGCTTCGTCTGGATACGCACCCCAGAGCGATGTTTGGCGCACATATCCACGCCACTCTGCCGTGGGATCTGCCGACACCAAGTCGCACCACTGGCCATCGCACGCGATAATTTCAGCTAACACACCTGGCTCAAGCAAAAATCGCGTGTTTGCGTCTTGATCCGCTGCGCGGCGTGCTGGCACAGGGTCACCCTCACTCCATGGCGCGATAACAGCTGTGCGCTGCCCCGTTAGCAAATCGTGGCGAATCCAGCCCTCATCGCCGTCCATGTCGCGAATCTTGCGCCAATTGCCAAACTCAGCGGTGATTTCGACCGGCAATCTGGAACGCATAAATGTCCACTCAATGTCATAAGCGCTGCCTGGCCCAACGCGTACATTGGCCTCGCTTGGCCGAATGGAAACAAAGCGCGGCAATGGAAAGCCTGTCACCGGGCCCACCGTTACGCCGTTTTGAACGGAAGCTGCCTGCGCCAAGGCTGGCACGGCGGTGGCGACTGATGTGACAGCCAAGAGCACCATCATTACACCTGCGATAAGCGCGCTTTGCTGGATGAGCTGTGCGAAATTTGATGTGCGGATTGGACACGACATTGTGCGCTGCGATAAGCCTTCACCAGAAAATGCGCGACAGGCCACCAATGGATAGGCTGGACATCGCGCTTTGCGTACGGTTGTTAGAACCATGATTGACGGCGCTAACTTTGGCTGGTCAGCGTTAACATTGGGTCAAAGCGAATGCTTTGCCTGGTATAGAAGGTAAGTGCATATGGTGAGAACGAAGCCCCAAGTCGTGGTAACGCGCAAGCTACCCGATGTGGTCGAAACCCGGATGCGTGAACTTTTTGATGCGCGCCTGAACACTGATGACCGTGAAATGACGCAGGCTGAGTTGGTCGAAGCTGCCCGCACCGCCGATGTTCTGGTGCCAACGGTTACTGATAAAATTGATGCCGGTATCCTGGCTCAAGCCGGGCCTAAACTGAAAATGATCGCCCAATTTGGCGCAGGCGTTGACAATATTGATGTGGACGCAGCGAACAACCGCTCCATCGTGGTGACCAACACGCCCGGTGTTTTGACTGAAGATACCGCTGACATGACGCTGGCTTTGATGCTGGCCGTGCCCCGCCGCCTGAAAGAAGGCGCACGCTTTTTGGTCGACCATGCCGAAGACTGGGAAGGTTGGTCGCCAACATGGATGCTCGGCCACCGCATTTGGGGCAAGCGTTTGGGTATTGTTGGCATGGGCCGTATTGGCCAGGCCGTCGCCCGTCGTGCCAAAGCCTTTGGCCTGTCGATCCATTATCACAACCGGCGTCGTGCCGCGCCTGGCGTGGAAGAAGAGCTGGAGGCCACCTACTGGGACTCGCTTGATCAGATGTTGGCCCGCATGGACGTGGTTTCAGTCCACTGCCCCCATACCCCAGCAACCTTCCACCTGCTGTCAGCGCGTCGATTGAAGCTGATGAAACCAACCGCCTTTATCGTGAACACCGCGCGTGGCGAGATCATCGACGAAGCCGCCATGATTCGAATGCTTGAAGGCGGTCAGCTAGCTGGTGCGGGCCTTGATGTGTTTGAGCATGAGCCTTCAGCCAACCCCAAACTAATTAAGCTTGCACGCGAAGACAAAGTGGTTTTGCTGCCACATATGGGTTCGGCAACACTTGAGAGCCGGGTCGATATGGGTGAAAAAGTTATCATCAATATCCGCGCCTTCTCTGATGGGCACCGCCCGCCGGACAGGGTTTTACCGAGCATGTTGTAGGTTTTGCTCCGCCTAGTGCTCGATCATGCGGTGGATTTTTCTTGGCTCTGTGCCTTCGGCACAACCGCAAGTTTTTTGCCCCTAGTCGCTTGTATCCGCCAGCAGCCATACCATTCGGTCGAGAAACCACATTTTCGCGCCGACGGTAATCATCAAACCAAGCACGACTGCCCAGGCGTTAAACACCAACAGGCCATAAACCAATGGCGGCAAACCCAGTGCTGCCAGCACCGATAAGCCGATGCCCCACTGCGCATGATGCTGCGGAATTGGCGTCTGCTTGCGGGCCAGAAACACGCGCTCACCCAGCACAGCTTTCGACATCCAATTGTCGGTCGACTTTGGCACCGGGAAGGCGCGCGGATTGATGAACACCCAGGCTACCAACAGCGCTACGGGCACCAGGCACCACCAGCCCAGCCAAGTACGCGACCAAATTGCAAGCGCTAAAAGTGGCAAAATGGGGATGCGCGTCCAGGCGCTGAGCGGGTTGGCATGGCGCTCCCATGTCGCATCATCCATGCCCATGCCACGTTCAACGCGTTTAAAAAAATCAGCCATAGGCGATTTCTTCAAAGCGCATCGTGAGTGCATTCACCAGCATCAACCGCCCAAGCAACGGCACGCCAGCACCTGTGATGAGCTTAATCACCTCCATCGCCTGCATCGTGCCAAGCATGCCGGTCAGCGCACCAACCACGCCAACTTGCGCGCAAGTAGGAAGCGATCCCGGCTCTGGAGCGCTAGGATAAAGATCGGAAAAGCGCGGATTTACTTTTCCGTCCTTACATTTGAGGTGCGGCGCAATCGTGGTGAGTGAACCATCCCAAACCGACACAGCAGCTGTAACAAGCGGCACTTTGAGTGCCTCACAAACCTCAGCAACCAGCGCGCGGGTTTCAAAACTATCAGATCCATCCACCACGATATCTGCACCAGCAAGCAGTGGCTCAGCGTTCTGCTCGGTCAATCGCGCCTCATGACCGATAATGTTGACGTGCGGATTGAGCGCTGCCAACGCTTCGCTAGCACTGGCAGTTTTTGCATCGCCAATACGGCCTGTTGGATGCAGCACTTGGCGCTGAAGATTGGACAGCGAGACCACATCATCATCAATGAGTGTAAGATGGCCCACGCCAGCGGCTGCCAAATAAAGCAAACATGGCGAGCCTAACCCGCCAGCGCCAACAACCACCACGTGCGAGGCTTTCAGAGCCTGCTGACCAGCCCCTCCAACCTCACGGATCACAAGGTGGCGGGCATACCGTTCAATTTCCTGGGCGTTCAAGGTTTGAGCCATCTTTGGTTCTTAACCCCGTCGCGCTTTGCAGTCATCCCATGCTTGCTCATAGAAGCAGGCACAGCTAGATCATTTTTATGAGTTCGGTGTGTGTAAAAATTTGTGGCTTAAGAGAACCAGAAACGCTTGAGACAGCGCTGGTGGCCGGTGCCGATATGATCGGATTTGTTAGCTTTGCTAAAAGCCCGCGTCATGTTGATGTTTCAGCCATGGCTGCCTTAGCTGACCAAGCACGCGGGCGTGCCGCTGTCGTTGTTCTCACCGTTAATGCAACCAATGACCAGCTGAAGGCTCTCAATGATGCCGTGAAACCGGACTGGTGGCAGTTGCATGGTCACGAGGATGTTGATCGCATCAAAGCAGTGCAAGCCATGTTCGGCCGGCCTGTTATGAAAGCTCTTGGCATTGCTTCAGCGCAAGATGTGAACCACGCAAACAGTTTTACCGGTGTTTCCGACAAGCTGCTTCTGGATGCCAAACCACCCAAAGATGCCACCCGCCCTGGCGGGTTGGGCACTGTGTTTGATTGGTCCTTGCTGGATAGTCTTCAGGCGGGCCAGCCTTTCATGCTTTCCGGTGGCCTCAACCCTAGCAATGTGGCAGAAGCCATCCTCGCAACCGGAGCGAGCGGCGTCGATGTGTCCTCTGGTGTAGAACGTGCCCCTGGCATCAAAGATGCAAGCTTGATCAAACAGTTTATTGTGGCTGCAAAAGCAGTCTCTCCAGCTTCTAAAATAAGGACGAGCGCATGAGTGCTTCTGTTGCGCAGCCCAATTCTTTTCGCACCGGCCCGGATGAGGCCGGCCATTTTGGTTTGTTTGGCGGGCGGTTTGTTGCCGAAACGCTGATGCCGCTGATCTTAGATCTTGAGCAGGCCTATGAGGATGCCAAGGTTGATCCGGCATTTGCCGCAGAGCTGGATGCGCTGAACGCCACCTATGCTGGCCGCCCCTCGCCGCTCTATTTTGCAGAACGCCTCACCGAAGAACTTGGCGGTGCAAAAATCTACTTCAAGCGTGATGAGCTGAACCATACCGGCAGTCACAAGATCAACAATTGCTTAGGGCAAATTTTGCTTGCCCGCCGCATGGGCAAAACGCGCATCATTGCAGAAACAGGTGCTGGCCAGCACGGCGTTGCCACTGCGACTGTGTGCGCGCGCTTTGGCCTGAAGGCTGTCATCTACATGGGCGCAACCGATGTTGAGCGCCAAGCTCCTAATGTGTTTCGCATGAAGCTGCTGGGCGCGGAGGTGATACCCGTAACAGCCGGCGCTGGCACGCTGAAAGACGCTATGAATGAGGCGCTGCGCGATTGGGTGGCAACGGTAGATGAGACCTATTACCTGATTGGCACTGCCGCTGGCCCGCATCCCTACCCCATGTTGGTGCGTGATTTTCAGTCAATCATCGGCAAAGAGACCCGCGAACAGATGATGGCGGTCGAGGGCCGTTTGCCCGACATGGCCGTAGCCTGTGTTGGTGGTGGTTCAAACGCGATTGGCCTGTTTCATCCATTTCTCGATGACAGCGATGTGCGCCTTATTGGCGTGGAAGCGGGCGGCCATGGCGTGGACGTGGAAAATGGCCATGCGGCATCCCTCTCTGGCGGCAAGCCAGGCGTGTTGCACGGCAACCGCACCTTCCTGCTTCAGGATGATGATGGACAGATTTTGGAAGGCCACTCTATTTCGGCGGGCCTTGATTACCCAGGCATTGGTCCAGAGCATAGCTGGCTTAAGGATATTGGCCGCGTTGAATATGTGCCTGTGACCGATACCGAAGCGCTGGACGCCTTCAAGCTACTGTCGCGCACTGAAGGCATTTTACCAGCGCTCGAGCCTGCCCATGCCTTGGCGCATGTCGCCAGAATCGCTCCAACTATGGATAAAGATCAGATACTGGTCATGAACTTATGCGGGCGCGGCGATAAGGATGTGCACACGGTGGCGCAGGCGCTGGAAGCGCAAGAGGCTGCAAAGCAATAGGGCCCGGCTTTGACCATTACCATTTATCACAACCCCAAATGCGGCACTTCACGCAACACGCTGGAAATGATCCGAGCGTCTGGCGAAGAGCCAGAGGTGGTCGAGTATCTCAAAACCCCGCCAAGCCGCGACACTTTGGTAAAGCTGATCAAGGCCACCAACCTATCGGTGCGCGATGTTCTGCGCAAAAAAGGCACACCTTATGATGCGCTTGGGTTGAATAACCCTACCCTCACCGACGCGCAGTTGATTGACGCGATGATGGAGCATCCGATCCTGATAAACCGTCCGATTGTTGTTACGCCTTTTGGGGCTGTACTGGCGCGACCTTCGGAGAAAGTGATGGACGTGCTTCCAAACGCCAACACAATAACTGGGTTCACCAAAGAAGACGGCGAGCAAGTTCCCCCTAAGAAAGTTTCACCATGAGCACCCGCATCGAAACCCGCTTTGCCGCGCTGAAGGCCGAAGGTCGCCCGGCGTTGATGACCTATGTGATGGGCGGTGATCCGGACATGGAAACATCACTGGCGATCATGAAATCGCTAGCTGAAAATGGCGCCGACCTCATTGAGCTGGGCATGCCCTTTTCTGATCCAATGGCCGACGGCCCCGCGATCCAGCAAGCCGCACGGCGTTCGCTTCTTGGCGGCCAAACACTGGCCAAAACCTTGGCACTGGTTGAGCAATTTCGTGCGACAGACCCGGACATGCCAATCATCCTGATGGGCTATTACAACCCCATTTATATTTTCGGCGTGGAGAAATTTTTAGCTGAGGCAACACGCGTTGGCGTGGATGGTTTGATCGTGGTTGATCTACCGCCAGAGACGGATGAAGAACTTTGTTTGCCTGCCCTAAAAGCTGGCCTGAATTTCGTGCGCCTTGCTACGCCAACCACGGACGACAAACGCCTACCCATTGTACTGGGTAATACATCCGGCTTTGTGTACTACGTTGCCATTAAGGGCATTACGGGCACGGCCAGCGCCGACCCCGTGCAAGTAGCAAGCGCTGTTTCGCGCATCAAAGGGCACACCGATTTACCGGTCGCTGTTGGTTTTGGTATCAAAACGCCCGATGATGCTGCCGCCATTGGCGCTGTGGCCGACGGCGTGGTGGTTGGCTCAGCCCTTGTGGATGCCATTGCCAAAAGCCTTGATGCGCAGGGCATGGCCACCGATATGACGGTGAAAGCGATTGCCGACTTAACCGCGAGTCTTGCCGCGGGCGTGCGCCGCGCCGACCAAGCTGCCTAACCAAGGCGAACAGGAGTACACTCATGAACTGGATTGATAACGTTGTGCGGCCAAAAATTCGCACCTTGTTTTCCTCGTCCAGCCAAACGCCGGAAAACCTTTGGATCAAGTGTCCAGAGACCGGCGAAATGGTGTTCCATCGCGATCTTGAAAACAATGATTGGGTTGTGCCCAGCTCCGGCCACCATATGCGTATGCCCATCCGCAAACGCTTAGAACGGCTGTTTGATGCGGCGCAGTTTGAGCTTATCGAAACGCCCGATGTTGTTGCCGATCCGCTGAAGTTTCGCGATGAGCGCAAATATGTTGATCGCATTCGCGATGCCCGCGGCAAAACCAACGAACAGGATGCGTTTTTGGTGGCAACGGGCACCATTCACGCTCAGCCGGTTGTTGTCGCTGCGCAGAATTTTGCCTTTATGGGCGGCTCGCTGGGCATGGCCGCTGGCGAGGCTTTTATCAAAGCTGCTGAAGAAGCTGTGGTACGTAAACGTCCGCTGGTTTTGTTTGCAGCCTCTGGCGGCGCGCGCATGCAGGAGGGTATCCTCTCGCTGATGCAACTGCCACGCACCACGGTGGCCGTTCAACGCGTGAAAGAGGCAGGCCTGCCTTACATTGTGGTGCTGACCAACCCGACCACTGGCGGCGTGACTGCCTCCTATGCGATGCTGGGTGATATCCACATTGCAGAGCCCGGTGCGCTGATCGGCTTTGCCGGGCCACGCGTTATCGAGCAGACAATTCGTGAGAAATTGCCCGAAGGCTTCCAGCGCTCGGAATATTTGTTGGAGCACGGCATGCTAGACATGGTGGTAACCCGCCAAGACATGCGTGAAACTCTTGCGCGCCTAATGGACCTTTTTATGAACCCGCAAGCTGCCCCGGCCTTAGCCGCGCCGATTGAACCTATTGAGGCTGCTGAAGACAACCTTGAGATAGAAGGCGCTGCTGAAGCGGTCTCTGATGATGTTCAAGAAACTCCAGAAACCATCGAAACGCAGCCTGCATGAGCGACCCGATAACGCCTGATCACGGCAACCCGACATCCACTGAAAAAGTAGATGTGCTAGAGCTTTTGCATCGGTTTACAACACTGCATCCGCGCGCCTGGGACCTTGGCCTAGAGCGACTAACGCGGCTGTTGGCTGACCTTGGCAACCCGCAAAATCGCCTTCCGCCGGTTGTCCATGTTGCCGGTACCAATGGCAAAGGTTCCACGATTGCGTTTATTCGCGCCATGTTGGAAGCCGATGGACGGGCCGCGCACGTTTATTCCTCGCCCCATTTGGTGCGCTTTAATGAGCGCATACGCCTTGGCAAAACTGGCGGCGGCACCTTCGTGAGCGACGATATGTTGACCGAGGCGCTTCTGCACTGCGAGCGGGTGAACAAAGGCCAGCCGATCACATTTTTTGAGGCCACAACTGCGGTGGCCATGTACCTGTTTGCCAACCATTCCGCCGATGCCACATTGCTTGAAGTGGGCCTAGGCGGGCGGTTGGATGCGACGAATGTTTTGGACACACCGCACATTTGCGCCATCACGCCCATTTCGATGGACCATATGGGGTTCTTGGGCGACACGTTGGAGAAGATCGCTGGCGAAAAAGCGGGCATCCTCAAGCGTGATGTAACTGCCGTTATCGGCCAGCAAGAGCCTGAAGCTTTGGACGTTATCCGAGCGGTTGCTCAGCGTGTTGGGGCGCCGCTTGTGGTGCATGGGCAAGACTATATGGCCTATGAGGAGCATGGCCGCTTGGTCTACCAGGATGCTTTTGGCTTGATGGATCTATCGCTGCCGCGCCTTACCGGCCGTCATCAAATTGATAATGCTGGCCTTGCCATTGCCTGTCTGCGGCATAGCGATCTTGATCTTACCGATGATGCTTTTGAAATGGCTATGAGCACAGTGACCTGGCCAGGTCGATTGCAGAAGCTAACTGGCGACTTGGCCGCGCTCGCACCATCGTGCGATGTATGGCTGGATGGTGGCCATAATGAAGGTGGTGGTAAAGCGCTGGCCGAAGCGATGGCCGACCTGGAAGACCGTGTGCCACGCCCGCTGTATGTTGTGGCGGGCATGTTGCGTACCAAAGATGCATCAGCCTTTTTTGCACCGTTTGAGGGTTTAGCCCGCCAGGTTGTGGCCATCCCCATTCCTGAGCATGAGAAGAGCTATGACACAGTAAGCCTTGCTGCTTCAGCGGCCGAAGGCGGCACGTTTGCCTCTGTTAGTCCGAGCCTGGAAGACGCCCTGCAAGAAGTGGAAACGGCCGCTGGCGAACCTGCACGCATTCTTATCTGCGGCTCGCTTTACATGGCAGGCTACGCGCTGAAAGCCGATGGCGCCGCGCCAACCTGATGCCAAGTTCCGGCACTAGGTCTGGGCTTTGTCGCAGGTGGCATTCAACTCACCTAATGCCCAATTAGCCGCCTCTTGCACCACATTTGATGGGTCGTTAGTCAGCGCATTAACCGAGGTTATCAGGCTTGCATCCTTGCTGTTACCGGCAGCTATCAAACAATTGCGGACGAACCTGTTACGACCAATGCGCTTGATTGGCGAGCCTGAAAAAAGCGTTCGGAACGCCGCATCATCCAATTCCAAAAGAACAGCGAGCTTAGGGGCATTGAGATCCTCGCGCGCTTTCAGCTTTGCCTCACTCGCCGTGCTTGCAAACTTGTTCCAAGGGCAGACGGCCAAGCAATCATCACAGCCATAGATACGGTTTCCCATGGCCTTGCGAAACTTAAGCGGTATGGGCCCTTTGTGCTCAATGGTGAGGTAGGAAATGCAGCGCCGCGCATCCAGCTGATAGGGCGCTGGAAAGGCGTTCGTTGGGCAAATGTCCAGGCACCGCGTGCAGGAGCCACAATGATCGGTCTCTGGCGTATCATCAGGCAGATCAAGCGTTGTGAAAATCGCCCCTAGAAACAGCCAAGATCCATGCTCACGCGAGACCAAATTGGTGTGCTTGCCCTGCCAGCCAAGTCCTGCTGCTTGAGCCAGCGGTTTTTCCATCACTGGCGCGGTGTCCACAAACACCTTCACCCCGCCACCCAGCTTCGAGACCACTTTGGAAGCCAGTGTTTTCAGCCGTCCTTTGATGATGTCGTGATAATCGCGGTTGCGCGCATAAACCGAAATGGTGCCAACATCGCGCTGATCCAGCGTGAGCATGGGGTCGCTATCTGGTGCGTAAGACAGGCCAAGCATGATGATCGCTTGGGCTTCGGGCCACAATGTGCGGGGATGGCCTCGCCGCTGCACCGTTTCTTCCATCCAACCCATTGTGCCGTGACGTCCCAGCGCAACGAACCGCTCTAGCCGTGGGCGCAGATCATCGATGCGCGCAGCATGGGTTATGGCGCAGGTATCAAAGCCCACCTCGCGGGCAGCTTTGTGGATAAAGGCCGTTTGCCTGTTCTCAGAAGTCCGGGTCGTCATAATGCGCTGGCGGAATGATGCCTCTCAACCGCTCTTCCAGGAGGGGCGCAAAGGATGGGCGCGACTTTACCCGCGCATACCAAAGTTTGCAGATCGATCGGTTTTTCCAACCCACCTCGCCCAAGTAATCCAGCGAAGAGAGCGCTGCGCCAAAGGCAAGGTCAGCCAAGCTCATCCGCTCACCGGCAAGCCAATCACGGCTGGCCAATATATGATCAAGATAGTCTAGGTGCCATTCTAAATTGTCACGCGCCACACGCATGGCAGCGGTATCGGGAGCGCCACCGCCAAGCTCGGCCGGTATGCGGCGCTTATCTGCCTTTTCATGCACAAGCGTTGCTGTAACATCCTGCTCAAGCAAGCCCAATGCCCAATCAATAAGGCGGCGAACTTCGGCGCGCATTGCGATATCGGCAGGCATTAAGGGCGCGCCACGATCCTCACGTGTTTCGCTCAGATAACCAATAATGGGCCCAGGCCCCACCAGCACCAAGTCTTCATCGGTCTTCAGCACTGGTACCGTTGCTGCTGGATTGAGCGTTAAAAACTCGCGCCTTCGCTCCCACAGTTTTTCATCCTCAAGGTGCACAGCTTGGCCATATTCAGAAAGCGTAAGGCGCACAAAGCGGGAGGCAGCATTGAGAGGTTGGTGGAAGAGAGTTGTCATGAGGCCGCTATGATTGGACAGGAAAGGACGAGGGTGCGCGGGTTTGGTTGAACGGCATGGCTAAAGCAAGGCATGAGAGCCAGGTAATTTTTGTATAGGCGCACCATTTGGCTGTCTCAACATAGCACTAGCGCCAAACAGTGAAATCTTTACTCACCTGCGTTATGAGCCAAAGCACCTGGCGCTTTGGCGTGCTTATCTTTTGGATCTTCCATGACACTTGAAACTTTTTTCCAAGCTCTCTTCCTTGGCCTGCTTGAAGGCTTGACCGAATTCATCCCGGTTTCTTCAACCGGTCACATTTTGCTAGCGGGACATTTTCTAGGCTTTGAAAATGAGGGGAAAATCTTCGAAGTGCTCATCCAACTGGGCGCGATCCTGGCTGTGCTATCGGTTTACACCGCAAAGCTGCTGCAAATTGCCAAAGATCTGCCAACAAGCGCCAAGGCGCGCAGATTTGTTGCTGGCATTGTGATCGCGTTCTTCCCGGCAGCATTTATGGGTGTTTTGTTTCATGACCTCATCAAGACTGTGCTGTTTGAAACGCCCGCACTTATTTGCAGCACGCTGATCATTGGTGGAATCATTTTGCTCATCGTGGACCGTATGCCGCTGCAGCCCAAATATACCAATATTATGGATTTTCCACTCTCGCTTTGTCTCAAAATTGGCCTGTTCCAGGTACTTGCGCTCATCCCTGGTATGTCGCGTTCAGGCTCGACGATTGTTGGTTCACTGTTGATGGGAACCGACAAACGCTCTGCGGCTGAGTTCACGTTTTTCTTAGCCATGCCAACTATGTCTGGGGCGTTTGTCTACGACCTATATGCTAACCGCGACATCGTGACGAGCGATGGCTTAGCGGTGGTGGCCGTCGGCTTCGTCGCCGCGTTCATTATGGCTGTGATCGTGGTGCGTTGGGTGCTGGATTATGTAAGCCAGCACGGCTTTGCCCTGTTCGGCTGGTGGCGCATTATCGTCGGCGCGCTTGGGTTTGCTGGATTGGCGCTTCTTGGCTAGTTGGGCTTGGCACCAAGCGACGCATATTGGCCATGCTTGCGGTATGGCCACAGATAGGTCGGGATGATCGCATCAATTGCCGACGGGTTAAGCCCAAGGCCATCCAAAGTGCGTCCCTCGCCTATTGCCACGTCTGAGACAACATTATCCACAGCCAGCATTTTTACCTGATCAACCGTCAGTGGCGGCTTTGGCAAAATCTCAAACACTTTGGCTTGCAGCTCAGCCACACGCTCTGGCATCGCGATAATCGGACGCTTGCGGTCAATCACTTTGAGCATGCGCTCCATGAGACCCTCAAAACTGTCCACTTCAGGGCCGCCCAACTCATAGGTTGTACCGGCCTTGGCCGCGCCATCAACCGCTAGCGCAACCGCGTCGGCCACGTCACCAACATAAACAGGCTGGAACTTTGTCTGCGGGCTCACGACCGGCAGTATCGGTGAGAACCGCGCCATAGAGGCAAACCTATTGAAAAACTGATCTTCGGGGCCAAACACAATGGATGGGCGCATGATCACAGCGCTGGGAACCGCCGCGCGCACAGCTTGCTCGCCTAAGGCCTTAGAGCGGGCATATTGGGCGGCTGAGTTTTCATCAGCACCAATAGCCGAAACGTGCACGAGATTGGTGATGGCAGCCTTTTTGCAGGCGTGCGCGATAAGGCTGGGCCCTTCAGACTGAATTTTCTCAAAAGACTGCTTGCCAGATTCATAGAGAATGCCGACCAAATTCACGACGGCATCGGCACCATCAACAGCCCGCTCAATCGACCAGCCATAGCGCAGATTGGCCTGAATGGCGTGCACCTGGCCAACCGCTCCCATAGGCTGCACATGGCCTGCAAGATCAGGCCTGCGCACGGCAACGCGCACGCGATAGCCTTTCTTGGCCAACTCGCGAACGATATAGCGACCCAAAAAGCCAGATCCACCGAAGACCGTGACAAGTTTGCCGTTCAGCCCTGCGTTGCCTGGAATATCTGCCATAGCGCTCATTTCCTTTGCCAATGCCCCGACTTTGGGGCGCATTTACGCGCTGATGTAGCGCGCTTGCGGAGTGCTGTGAAGCGGGTGAATGGTCTCAGGCAATCCCGCTTTGGACGAACTGCACTTGCGAGCGTTGACACAGCAGCGCACCACCCGTAAGGCATCGCGCTCTAGCTTACCCACCTGCCCAGGTGGCGGAATTGGTAGACGCGCTGGCTTCAGGTGCCAGTGATCGCAAGATCGTGGAAGTTCGAGTCTTCTCCTGGGCACCATTTGCTTGTTTGATGCTGTCGGATAACGTCCGATTGTCCAATGATTTCATTGGCTTACCTGGCATCCTTGTCCGACGTCATCCGGCAAAATCCGGTGACATCCGATACGATTGTTGGTATTTTTGATGGCATAATGTAGGCTAGTCCGGTGTGGGAATCGAACTGGTATCGCGACGATGGCGCTAACCAACACTGCGCTGCGCAACGCCAAGCCCAGCGATAAACCGCAAAAACTGTCGGATGGTCACGGGCTCTATCTTTATATTGCCTCCACCGGCGGTCGGTTGTGGCGGATGAACTATCGTTTTGATGGGCGTCAGAAGACTTTGTCGTTCGGGCCTTATCCGTTGGTAACACTGGCAGAGGCCAGGCAAAAGCGCGATGTTGCCCGCAGACAACTGCTGGATGGACATGACCCAGGCGCGATCCGCAAAGATGAGAAGCGCAAGGCGAAGCTCGCGCGCCAAAACACATTCGGCATTGTCGCTGAAGAGTATCTCAACAAGATCGCACAAGAGGGCCGTGCGCCCGTTACCATCAAGAAGAACCGCTGGGTGCTTGATTTTGCACGGCAGGCTCTGTGGGATCGCACGATCCACGAAATAACGAGCGTCGATGTCTTGGATTGTTTGCGCGGTTTAGAGGCACGCGGCACGCACGAGACGGCCCGGCGCCTGCGCTCAACGATCAGTTCGGTTTGCCGCTATGCTATTGCCACTGGGCGCCTCACAACCGATCCAACGACAGCACTCAAAGGCGCCCTGATCGCACCAACGGTAACTTCGCACGCTGCCATCACTGATGCAGCGGATTTTGCTAAGCTGCTCTGTGCCATCGATGCCTATGGCGGCCAACCAGCAACCAAGGCTGGCCTGCAATTGATGGCCTTGCTCTATCCACGCCCCGGTGAGTTGCGTCAGGCTGAGTGGCACGAGTTTGATTTGGATGCCGCCACCTGGACGATCCCGCCGGAACGTATGAAAGGGCGAAAACCGCACCGCAAGCCGCTGTCCAGGCAAGCCATCGACATCTTGCGTGGTCTAAAGCGTGTCACAGGCAACTATCCGCTTGCATTCCCTGGAACCCGCACCTGGAAGCGCCCAGTCAGCGAGAACACATTCAACAATGCGTTGCGGCGGATGGAATACCCTAAGGAGGTGGCCTCGGCACATGGGTTCCGCGCGTCAGCCAGCACCCTGCTTAACGAAAGCAGCAAATGGCAAGAAGATGCGATTGAGCGCGAACTCTCGCATGTTGAAAGCAATGAGGTTCGCCGCGCCTATGCGCGCGGTGAGCATTGGGATGAGCGGGTTCTGATGGCGCAATGGTGGGCCGATCACCTCGATCAGCTTAAATGCTGTGCCACGAAAGCTGGGGGAAAATTAATTGAGTGAGAGCGAGCACCAAAGCGCCGAAGTGATCGCTGATGATTTGCTGGCGCAAGCGTTCCCAGACCTGTGGGGCTGGGAACGGCCAACCCTCAACGACGCCATTGGCCCCAACAACCTTGATGATGTCGAGGCCTTTGAACGCAAGCGCACATCCTTCATGGCCGCCGCCAAGCAAGCGTTGGCCAGCAAATCAGAGGACGATATCGCAGCCGCGAGGCAAGATGAAGCTGACCTCATTCGAGGTGCAAGGACGGTCATCCGCGATTTGCTTGGCGACGACATTATGCGCACCATGCCCAGGGTTCCGCCGCCACTTACCTATGGCTTCGGACACCCATCCTTTGCAACCGACTTCATCTACTGGTCGCAGATGACGAACCTTGATCTGCACGAAGCGCTGATGGTGTCGCTGGGAATGGAGCCTTCGAGCCTGGGCGAACCCACAATCGAAAAATGGGAAAAGGCTAAAGAGAAAAATGGCGATTCATATTGGCGCTCCGCAGAGTTCATTCTCCGCCGTCGAGCGCTGTTTAAACGCTTCTTTCCCCTTGGTTACAATGGCTACCAACAAGTGCAAACCCGCCGAATTAAGAACTGGTTCGATGACATTGCGCTTGAGATTCACCCAGGCTTTGCAACTGCCCTAAATAAGCGGTTTGCTGCCAAAAACTACCAAGCGTCGTCCAGCTCCACTGCAAAGGAGCTTAGCTCGCAGGAGCGTTCCACCTTGTTAAAGCTGATCGCGGCGATGGCCTGCGAACAATATGGCTATGATCCAAGAGGTGATCGCAGCGATGTGGCACCAAACATTCAAAAAGACCTTGAGTTGGTCGGCCTAACTATGGACGCGAAGACGATCCGCAAATGGCTGCGTGAAGCCGCGCAACTTGTCGACGCCAACTACTGGTCGCAGGACCCTTAAGGGAATCCTCCGGGAAAGCTGGCGTTCCCACTCACATCATATCGGACACGGCAGGCTCTGCGTGGATTTTGATTCCACAAGGAGCTTCCACATGACCACCCCAGCATTCCCCTCAACCGGGTTCATACGCCTCAAAAACATCTTGGCGCCCTTTGGTCCCATCCCAGTGTCACCATCCACATGGTGGGCCGGGGTTAAGACGGGACGGTATCCGCAGCCGGTCAAGCTTGGACCGCGCATCACGGCCTGGCGCGCCGAGGACATATTGGCGCTCATTGAACGCGGCGTGGAGTAGAGCCATGCCGCGCCTGGCCAACGCAAGACGCGTGAAGCTTCACTGGAACTATACCGTTCCAGAAGCGGCCCGTGCCTGCCGGGTTAGTGAAGGCGCTGTTCGCGGATGGTTCGCGCAGGGACTGCAACATACTGAAGGGCGTCCGACCCTCGTCCGAGGATGTGACCTCAAAGCCTTCCTCAGTGCTCGCAACGTATCGCGCAAGCAACCGCTTGGGCCAACAGAGTTCTATTGCCTGCCCTGCGGCGGGGCGCGGTCAGCGGCAGAGGGAATGACGGACTACACCGCCAAAACTGACACCGTTGGCACACTCTCAGCGCTGTGCCCCACCTGCTCCACCGTCATGAATCGTATCATCTCCAAGGCCTCGCTGCACGTGTTTGAAGCCGAGATGGATGTGTCGGCACACGAGGTATGTGCGCTCATTAAAGGCCTAGACCAAAGCCCTCGCTAACCATCACTTCAGAGGACCAAAAAAACCATGCTGAAACACAGCGCCGAGAACGAGCGCATTAAGCACAAATACCGTGTCTTTATGCAAGAAGCGCGAGGCTATGGCGATGCCACCATCGACATCGCGCTGGCGTCCATCAACCACTATGAAGCGCATACCAGACTGAAGCCGTTTCGCCTGTTCCATATCGATGATGCACGATCCTTCTCGCGGCATCTGCTAGAGGCCACGAACCGCAAGACCGGAAAGCCATATGCCAAATCGACACTGAAGGGCACATTCGCTGCTCTGAAAAAGTTCTTCCAATGGTTCGCTGCGCAGCCGGAAAGCGGCAAGCGCATCGGCTATGGTGATGCGGATTACTTTCGCCTCAAAAGGAAAGACGAGGCAATAGCGCGCGCCACACGCACCAAGCGTGTTCCCTCAGTCGAAGAGGTCAAACGCGTTTTGCTTGCCATGCCGAGCAGCAGTGAGACCGAACTGCGCGACAGGGCCCTCGTTGCCTTCACGCTGCTGACTGGTGCGCGCAAACAAGCCATCGTCACGGCTAAGGTCAAGCACGTGGATCTCGCAGCGCGCACCTTCCATCAGGATTCGCGTGATGTGCACACCAAGTTTGCGAAGACCTTTGACACCTTCTTCTTTCCGGTTGGTGATGAGGTAGTGGCCATGCTTGAAGACTGGATCAGCCACCTCATTGCACACAAGCGGTTTGGGCCTGACGATCCGTTGTTTCCCAAGCACGAGGTCGGTTACCAATCGGGCGCTGGCTTTAGCAATGCGGGCCTTGGTCGTGAGAACTACGCCTCTGACGGCTTTGTCGGGGAGGTGTTCAAGGCGGCCTTCAAAGAGGCTGGCCTACCACCAGCTAACCCGCACGTTCTGCGCGACACCCTAACCCAGCTGGGCCAGCGCTTGTGCAAGACGCCTGAAGACCTAAAGGCTTGGTCTCAGAACCTCGGCCATGAAGATGTGCTCACTACCTTTACCAGCTACGGCAAAGTTCACCCACGACGGCAAGCTGAGCTGATCGCGGCGCTCGGCACCAACGCCACCCACACGACCAATCCCGGCAAGCCAGATGCCGCAACAATCGCTCACGTGCTCCAGCACCTACAAGGCCAACAAGCTGAGCGGAAGCTGTAATGGTTTGGTAGCTTCTGGTCCTTTCTGTTCATCGAAATGTCTTCAGCGCACGATCTCGCCAAAAAGTGGGGGAAGTCACCTCTGC
Organism: Devosiaceae bacterium; assembly: GCA_045105395.1. Lineage (GTDB taxonomy): Bacteria > Pseudomonadota > Alphaproteobacteria > Rhizobiales > MH13 > MH13. The sequence goes on from JBGCDM010000005.1 coordinate 21,394, forward strand.
GCCAGACGCAGAAGTTCTCAGCAATCCAAGGGTACTTCTGCTTCATCCCCATAGCGGACGTTAGCGGTGGTGCCGCCAAGGACCGGTCTGGGCGGGAAGCGGACGTCTACTGCGGTGCCAATGGGAGGTTGTGCTGATAAAGCGGCCATATGTTGGCAAGGCACTTCGATTGGCAATCTGGCGTTAATCTCAAGTTTCAGTTCGCAGATCCCAATCGCTCTTTTGAATTTTGAACTTCTGCACGCGCGAGGAAAACGTCGTTGGCCGGATACCCATAATCGCTGCTGCGCCATTCTGGCCCGATATCTTGCCGTCGGCGCGCTTTAGGCAGTCAACAATGGCTTGGCGATGCAGGGCGTCCAGCTTGTGTTCGGTCAAAACCTCGCCAGACAGCGCCTGTACATTGCGAGTGCCAGCTTTTGACAATCCAATCGTTTTGGCAACCGTCTGGGGAAGATCAAGAACCAGCTTGTCGCCGCGCGCGAGAATGGCACCGCGCTCAATAACATTCTGCAACTCTCGCACATTGCCAGGCCAATGATAGGCCTGGAGCTGCTGTACATTGGCTTTCGTCAGCGTTGGCAGTGGCAGGTTCAACCGCTCGCAGGTAACCTTCAAAAAGTGACGTGTAAGGGAAGGAATGTCCTCGCTGCGGTTGCGCAAGGGTTGGCACTCGATGGGAAAAACATTGAGATAAAAATAGAGATCCTTACGGAAGCTGCCATTTTTTAGGGCTTGGGCCAGATCGGTGGATGATGAGGCGATCACCCGCACATTGATCTTGTGGGTGCGGTTTTCACCCATGCGCTCAAGAGTCTTGTCCTGCAAGGTGCGCAAGATCTTGCCCTGCAGTTCGGTGGGAATTTCTGCTACCTGATCGAGAAATAATGTACCGCCATTGGCCAGTTCTAGCTTGCCAGTGCGGTCTTGCAAGGCGCCTTGAAACGCCCCGCGTATGTGACCGAACAGTTCGCTTTCAAAGGTGCTGCTTGGAATGGCTGCGCAGTTGATCCGTATCATTGGCCGCTTGGCACGGCTGGAGGCTTTATGAATCGCAGAGGCGACAAGCGCCTTGCCGGTTCCGCTCTCGCCGGTAATCAACACATTGCTTTGCGTATCGGCGACCAATTCAACCTGCGCCACGGTGCGCAAGATTGCAGGCGAGGAGCCCACAAGATCATAGTGCGAGCGCACTGAGCGAATTTCCTCCTGCAGATATTCGTTTTCCTGTTCCAGTTTGGTTTTTAGCGCGTCGATCTGCTCCATTGCACTGCGCAGCTTGCTTTCACTTTCGCGCCGGTCTGTAATGTCACGAAAAATGACAACGGCTCCAGCCAGAACCTTCTGATCGTAAATCGGTGTGGATACATATTCGACCTGGATAGGGTGACCATCCTTGTGCCAAAAGACCTCATCTTCCACGCGGGCAACATGCTCATTGCGGAACGAGTGATAGATCGGACATTCGCGTGAGGGGTAGGAGGTACCATCGATGTGGTGATGGTGGATCATTGCATGGATGTCTTCACCTAGCAGGTCGTCAGCAGTCCAGCCCAGCATATCTTGGGCAGCATTGTTCACAAACGTTGTTTTGCCCTCAAGATTGACCCCGTAAATGCCCTCGCCAGCGGCATCCAGAATGAGCCGGTTTTCGTTTTCCATCTCGCGAAAAAAATCCCGCACCCGGTCCCATTCGGTCAGGCCGCGCGCATGAACCTGGTTGGTCATTACCGCTTTGGCGCGCCCTTCATAGGCTTGAATATCTACAAGTTGCAGCGCCAAGAGCCGCGCTCCAGTGTTTCCAAGTGCCCTGCCATGCAACTCAACATCGATCGCTTCGCCCTTGCCAGAAACGGGGTGCAGGGCGCGTGTCCAACTCTCGCCATAGTGTTCAACTGCCCCGGTAAACACGATGAGATCCGCCATTTGGTTCGGGAAAAGCTCTGTAACGGGCTGTCCCTTTACTGGCGCGTGCGCGAGCAGCTTTTCAGCCTTTGTGTTGGCCCCGGCAATTTGCCCCTGTTCCACATCGATAACCAGGCACGGTAGGACATTTGCTTCGGCGATGGATTGGGCGTCTGACCCGATGCTAGCGATTGTGTGTGGCTGGTTTTCAAGCATGGAATTCTCCCTGACCGATCTTGGTGCAGCAGGGCTTCATATTCAACGAAATTTCGTGATTTACGAAATTTCGTTGAATATTGGGTGTGGGTGAAGCTTAATAAGGAAGCATTTTCAATAACATAGCGTGGGTACACTTTTTTCAATTTTCACCAGATCAGGGCATGCCTCTTGGCTAAACTCACGGCAACGTTTGAAACCCAAGAATCGAAAGAGATAGTGATGACGGTCAAGAGTTTGGATGATGCCTTCTCAGTCGAAACCGACCTGCGGCATGGCGCTGGTTGTGATTGTGGCCCGTGCAAGGCTGGCAAAAGCGGTCACGATCATTCCCATAGCCATGCGGCGATGTCATCTGAGACGATGATGGAAAAGGCCGTCGAGAACGCCATTGTGCGCTCTGTTTTCGGCCAAAACGATATTAGCCGTCGCTCCTTTATGGGCCTGGTGGGAGGCGCAACTGCAGCTGCTGCGCTTTCCTCCGTTTTTCCCATGGAGCAGGCCAAGGCGGCTTTGCTTGAAAACCTTGGGCCGCCAGAAAAAACTGACCTTAACATTGGCTTTGTGCCCATCACCTGTGCGACGCCCATTATCATGGCGCAGCCACTGGGCTTTTATGAGCGTTACGGCCTGAACGCCGAGGTGATCAAAACCGCTGGGTGGGCCGTTGCGCGCGATAAGTCGTTGTCAGGTGAATATGACGCCAGCCACATGCTGACCCCCATGCCACTGGCGATGACGATGGGGGCGGGTTCGGTTGCTGAGCCTTACATCATGCCGGCGGTTGAAAACATCAACGGCCAGGCGATTGTGCTTTCCAACGAGCATCTGGACAAGCGTGACCCCAGCCAGTGGAAGGGCTTCACCTTTGGTGTGCCGTTTGAATATTCCATGCACAACTTCTTGCTGCGGTACTATGTGGCGGAGTTTGGCTTAGACCCAGATGTGGATATCCAGATCCGTGTTGTGCCCCCGCCAGAAATGGTGGCCAACCTGCGCGCCGGAAATTTGGATGGGTATCTCTCGCCTGATCCTTTCAATCAGCGTGCGGTGTGGGAAAACATTGGCTTCATCCATATTCTGACCAAGGAAATTTGGGAGGGCCATCCGTGTTGTGCCTTTGCGGCACCATTGTCGTTCGCGACCGAACTGCCAAACACGTATGGTGCGCTGCTTAAAGCCATCATTGATGCCACGCAGTACGCGTCCAACCATGATAACCGCGTTGAAATATCTGAAGCTATCGCGCCAACCAATTATCTCAATCAGCCAGTTGAGGTGATCCAGCAGGTTCTTACCGGCACCTACGCTGATGGACTTGGTGAGGTGCAGCGGGTGCCTGACAGGATCGATTTTGATCCATTCCCCTGGCAGTCCATGGGCGTCTGGATTCTCACGCAGATGAAGCGTTGGGGCTATATTGAAGGTGATGTAGATTACGCAGGCGTAGCCGAGCAGGTGTATCTGGCTTCAGATGCGCGCAGGATCATGACCGAACTTGGCTATGATGCGCCCGAAGAGAACTATCGCTCGCACACCATCATGGGCAAAACGTTCGATCCGTTTGAGCCTGAAGCCTATGTGCAAAGCTTCGAAATCGGGCGGGGCTAAGCGCAATGGACAGTCTGTCCCTTAACAAGCGTGGGGCGATCCTTTCGATCGCCCTGCTGCTGCTTGGCCTTTTGGTTTGGGAAGCGGCTATTCCGGCCCAAGAAGCCGTTGGTGAGCTGACCGAATATGAGCGGCTGACAGGCGGCGGTTCGCCGCGCGCTGGTGTTCCGCCGCCAAGCCAGGTGCTGGAAAAGGCATGGGCAGAGCTTTCCAATCCATTTTACGATGCTGGACCCAACGACAAGGGAATTGGCATTCAGCTGGGCTACTCGGTTTACCGGGTGCTTTCAGGCTATTTCCTGGCGGCATTGATCGCCATCCCTCTGGGCTTCCTTATTGGTATGTCGCCGCTTGCCTATAAGGCACTCAACCCGTTCATTCAGGTGCTGCGACCGATATCGCCGTTGGCGTGGATGCCGCTAGCGCTGTTCATCATTCAGGACAGTGAGCGGAGCGCAATTTTCGTGATTTTCATCTGTTCCATATGGCCCATGCTGCTCAACACCGCCTTTGGTGTGGCCAGCGTGCGCGAAGACTGGGTGAATGTCGCCAAGACCCATGAATTGGGCGCGCTGAAGACCGCCTTTATGGTTATTCTGCCTGCTGCTGCACCCACCATCGTAACCGGTATGCGCATTTCTATCGGCATCGCATGGCTGGTGATTGTGGCAGCTGAAATGCTCGTGGGTGGCACCGGCATTGGCTACTATGTGTGGAACGAGTGGAACAATCTCGATCTCACCTCAGTGATCTTTTCCATCATCATGATTGGTGTTGTTGGCATGATGCTCGACGCCCTGTTTGGCCAGTTGCAACGCATCGTTGCGTATAACGAATAGGAGCGGAAAAATGGCGAGCCCTTTCCTAAGCATTGAGCAGATGACCCAAAAATTCCCCGATGGGGATGGCGGCGAACTGACTGTCTTTGAAAATGCAAGCTTTGGGGTGGAAGAGGGCGAATTTGTCGTCATTCTGGGCCATTCCGGCTGCGGCAAATCCACAATCATGAACATCCTAGCGGGCCTTGCAGAGCCAAGCTCAGGCGGGGTGATCATGGATGGTACAGAGGTTTCTGGACCAAGCCTTGAGCGCGGCGTGGTGTTTCAAAACTACTCGTTGCTGCCTTGGCTATCGACGCTGAAAAACGTCACCTTTGCGGTGGCTGCCCGCTATCCGGATTGGTCAAAAGAGAAGGTTATTGAACACTCCACCAAACATCTGGAAATGGTGGGCCTTTCCAAGGACGTGTTGAACCGCAAACCCAGCCAATTGTCTGGCGGCATGCGGCAGCGGGTTTCAATCGCCCGGGCCTTCTCGATTGCACCAAAATTGTTGCTGCTTGATGAGCCATTCGGTGCGCTGGATGCGCTGACCCGTGGCACGATCCAGGATGAGCTTCTCAAAGTGTGGGCAGGCACCGGGCAGACTGTGTTCATGATCACCCATGACATCGATGAGGCTATTCTGCTTGCAGACCGCATACTGCTGATGACCAACGGTCCTTACGCCCGCGTGGCTGAATCGGTGGACATCACTATACCGCGCCCGCGCACCCGTACCGAGATCGTCAATCACCCCAATTATTATGCGATCCGCAACCATCTGGTGCAGTTTCTAGGCGAGCGCTCCAGGGCACTGGCCGGCAAAACCGATGCAAAAACCAATGCACCAGAAACAGTGCATATCGACCTGAAAGTTTCCAGTGCAGCTTCCAATGGCGATGCGGGCGAACCGCAAAGAATAGCTGTCTGATCTGCAGGTTTTTACCCCATTCAAACGCCATAACATTGCGAGGAGACGACCCGATGAACGAAGCGATGATGACCAAAGAAGATGTGACGGCCATGATCTTGTCAGCCAAGAAAACAGCCGGCCTGACATGGGAAGGCATCGCTGAGCAGATCGGCATGTCAGCGGTCTGGACCCATTCTGCCGCCATGGGCATGAATGCGATGCCTGCCGACAAAGCCGAAGCGATGGTTGCCACAATGGGTTTGCCACAAGAAGCTGCCTCGGTGCTGGCTGAGTCCCCCACCAAGATTTGGGAGCAGGCGGTTCCCACCGATCCTTGCATCTATCGCCTGTATGAGATTGTCGGCGTGTACGGCCCAACCATCAAGGCGCTTATCCATGAGAAGTTTGGCGACGGGATCATGTCAGCCATCGACTTTGAAATGGAGATCACCAAGGTGCCCAACCCCAAGGGTGATCGGGTGAAGATTGAAATGTCAGGCAAATATCTCAGCTACAATGCCTGGTAAGCGTGCGCCTTGAGCCGACCTCCCTTTCCACCCTTTAATGAGGAAACCGCGCGGGCCAAGATTCGCGCCGCTGAAGATGGGTGGAACACGCGTGATCCGGCAAAGGTTGCACAGGCCTACACGCTTGATACGCGTTGGCGAAACCGTTCAGAGTTTATCCAAGGCCGAGGTGCTGTTGAAACGTTTCTGGCCACCAAATGGGCAAAGGAACATGAATATCGGCTGATCAAAGAGCTTTGGGCCTTTACTGACAACCGCATTGCCGTGCGCTTCGCCTATGAGTGGCATGATGCTGACGGTAACTGGTTCCGCTCTTATGGCAATGAGAACTGGGAGTTTGATAACCATGGCTACATGGCTGCGCGCCATGCCTCCATCAACGATGTTGGAATTGATGAGCTGGATCGCAAGTTCCATTGGCCGCAGGGCCGCCGCCCGGATGATTACCCTGGTCTGAGTGAGTTGGATCTGTAGTGAAATTCAGTCCAAAACGACTGTGCCGTTTGACCCTCTTCGGCCACCTCGATAGCGTCAAGTTCTATTGGTCTTTGTGAGCTGAGAATTGGTATTTGAAACCATATGTGTGAACGGCCGCTTTGGGCCGATGTTACCACCGGCCCCAGCTTTCAGATTTCAACACTTTCTGAGATAGTAAGCGCGTCTTCCAGGCCGACACCAAGGTATTGTACCGTGCTGTCCATCTTGGTGTGTCCCAGCAGCAGTTAAACGGCACGCAGATTACCAGTCTTCCGGTAAATCGGTGCGATCTTTGTGCGTCGCATGGAGTGAGTTCGGTAGGCACTAGGTTCAAGGCCGATAGAGCGGACCCAGCCCTTCAGCATTCGAGAATACTGCCGCGTTGAAATGTGAGGTCGATCGTGGAAACGACTCGGCCAAAGATATTCATGACCAGACATGAGCGGGTGAGCGATCCAATCAACAAGCGATTTGCGCGTTTGGGCCGATAGCGTACAACATGCTAACGGCTGATTTGCCGCCAGAAGCAGACATATGTTCCGACCGGCAGGGTTCGAAACAATTATGTGGTATATTTGTTGGTATTAGATGCAGGGGAAATTATTAAAGACAATGAAAGCATAACTTTATCGCATAAATGCGATGCCTCTCCTGGCACCAAGGTTGATTTCGAAGAAATCGACACAACCTGCACGATGATCAATTGCGGCAGGCGAATGCATAGCAATCGCCGAGAGCACTGGTTCTTGGTTTTGCAGGACAACTGCACCAAGCGTTTTTGTTGAAAGCGCGCCGGCATGGCAGGCGATTGCATAGCAATCGCTGAGAATGCCATATTTGGTTAGCTTTATACCGCTGGCATAACCTCATTTCTTTTAGGCTCTGTGCCGTTGTCACAATCGCACTTTACTAGCTCTGGGCGTGCCGCCCAACCATATTATAAAGCCCTTGCCTGAAGCTCAAAAAAAGGGCGACCCGTAGGCCGCCCTCTCCAACAATTGAATTGAAAACCTGCTTACTGCGCCATGAAGGCTTCAAAGCGCTCTTTGAACTCGGTCGCTTCTGGCTGATCGGTGAGGATCACATCCCAGCTTTGGCGAGCCGCTTCCATGAACGGGCCAAGATCCGGCTCGATGATTTCAACGCCAGATGCGCGGGCTGTTTCCAGGCCTTCATCAGCCAGACGATCATGGGCTTCAATGCCGACGGCAATCGCGTCATCAGCCGCTGTCTGGATCATCGCCTGCACATCGTCTGGCAGGCCAGCCCACCAGCTTTGTGACAGCACGAACACAGTCGTCGACTGGTGCGCGCGGGTCATCGTGTAGCTGTTGACGGTCTCATAGAAACCATCGGCCACAATCGCATCTGGTGAGATTTCCAGCGCATCAACCACATTGTTCTGGATCGCCATAAACAGCTCACCATAGGACATTGGGGTCGGCTGCGTGCCCATCGCGATGTAGGCTTCCACGAAACCAGGGGTCGGCAGAACGCGGATTTTTAGGCCTTCCATGTCGTCTATGGTTGCAACGCGTGCAGGCTCTTTGGCGGCAACTGAGCGTTCATAAATCGAGCCAAAGCCAAGACCGTACATTTCGTACTCACCCAAGAGATCAAGCATTTCACGGCCCATCTCGCTTTGCAGCACTTCATAAGCCTGCGCCTTGTCGTCAAACAGGTATGGCAAGGAGAGAACGCGATAGGCAGGCACAATATTTTCAAGCGTTGAGCCGCCAACAAAGCCGCCGGTAAGGATGCCTGTGCGCATGGACTGGATAGCGCGGGTCTCGTTACCTGCCTGGCCGCAGCACTGGATTTCCACGGAAATATCACCGTCGGAACGCTCTTCGATCAGGCTTTTGAACTCTTCCAAAATGACCTGATAGGGGCTTGAGTCGCTGAGCACGTGGGCCAGCGTCATGTTGTAAGTTTGTGCCTGCGCACCGCCAGCGGCGAATGTGAAGGTGGCCGCAACGGCTGCAGTGGCCCCAATGAGGGTCTTTTTCATAGTCATGCGGTCAGAACTCCCGTTTTTGTTGGTTATCGAAGCAAGGCGAGCGAGATGCTCGGAACGTAGGTGATGATCATCAGGTTGATGATGAGCACACCCAGGAAGATCGCCAGCGGACGCATCAGTTGCTCCATACTTATGCGCGCAATGCCGCAGGCGATAAACAAATTGACCCCCACCGGTGGAGTGACCATGCCGACCGCCAAATTGACAATCATGATCATGCCGAAATGCACCGGATCGATGCCGTAATTGGCCGCAATCGGCGCAAGGATGGGCCCAAGGATCACGATGGCGGCAAAAGTCTCCATGAACATGCCGACAATAAGCAGGAACACATTGACCAGCAGCAGGAACATCAGCGGGTTTTCAGTGATGGTGGTTAGCAGTTCGCCCAGTTGCTGGGGCGCGCGAAGCAAGTGCAGCGCGAAGCCAAACATGGAAGCAAAGGCCACAATCACCATGACCACAGAGGAGGTGATAGCTGCGCTGGCAAAAATGCGTGGCAGATCCTTCAACGAAATTTCGCGATAGACAATGAGGCTTAAAAACAGCGCATAGAACACAGCAACAACGGCAGCCTCTGTGGCGGTGAAGATGCCGCCAAAAATACCGCCCAGAATGATCACCGGCATGAACAGAGACAGGGACGCGCGCCAGAACGCCTTGCCCACATCGCGCGCCCATGGGCCCAGAACGAATGGCTGGCGCTCACCATAACCCATGATCCAGGAGATCAGGATGGCGGTTGTCATGAGCGAGACAGCGATCATCAGGCCCGGCAAGAAGCCAGCGATGAACATGTCAGTGATCGAAACGCCGGTGATAACGCCATAAATCACCATGGCCACCGAGGGCGGAATGATAACGCCCAACTCGCCTGATGATGCGGTGACCGCCGCACTGAAGGGGCGTGGATATTTCTGCTTTTCCATTTCCGGGATCAGCATAGAACCGATGGCCGCCGCTGTTGCCGCTGAAGAGCCAGAGATCGTAGCAAAAAGCATGGATGTCATGACCACGGCAGCGGCCAGCCCGCCGCGAACCCAGCTGACAAGCGCCTTTGCAAAATCCACCAGACGGCCAGCAATGCCGCCATGCTGCATCAGGCGGCCAGCCAGAATATAAAGTGGCAGGGCCATGAGCGCAAAGCTATCAAGGGCCTCAAAGATCACCTGCGGAATGGCGATAAACGGAATGCCACGATCCATAAGTGTCGGGATTGCTGCCATGCCAAGCGCCATGGCGATGGGCACGCTGGCAACAAACAGAATGAGAAGAACAACGACCAGCAGAACCATGCTCTAGTCCTCCGGTGCAAGGTCTGAGGCGAAGCGAATATCGCGGCCCTCGAGGATGGTTTCGGCGATCAGCGCCAACGAATTGAGGATCATCAACACCATGCCGACGGGCATCGCCCAATAGACATAATCTCGGGTGATGCCGAGCACGGGGCTGCGCTCAGAACGGCCTAGCTCCAGAAAATCCATACCGACCCAAAACAAGAGGCCGAAGAATGCTATGCTCATGATCATCACGGCGTAGCGGATGGGGACACCAACGCCCTTGGGCAGCTTGCGAATGCCAAACTCCAGCGCGATCATGCGGGCATGGCGCACGCCAATGGCTGCGCCGATAAACACCATCCAGATGAGCGTGTAGCGGGCGATTTCTTCGGTCCACGGCGCGGAGATATTGATGCCGAAGGCTGTGAGCACGAAGCGCACGGTAACCTGCCCCATGACAGAGATTGCGACTATGGCAAGCAGCGCGGCAACCACCCAGGTGGCAACCATGTTGATCTTGTCCATGGAAGCAACGAACACGCGCAAGAGCCACTCCATCAGCACTTTCGCAGGAGAAAGCCTGCGTACAAGTACTTAAGATTGGAACACTTTGGTAAAGTGCGCAAGGCAAATTTTTGTTCGTATTGCGAACATTTCGCCATTTTTGCCTTGGTGACGTTACGTATTAGCCGTTTTGGCTGACCCAGTTGGCAAGGTCCGCATGGGTGGCGAACCAGACATCGCCGCGCGCTTTTGCGTATTCAATCAGGGCGTCCAGCAACCAGATGCGCGAGCGATAACCGATGACGAATGGGTGAAAAACCAGCTGGCAAACACCGCCTTCTTCAAAGGCCATGTCGAACTCACGCTTGAAGATATCCAGCACGTCGGTAGGGGCCGTCCATGGCCGGGTGGCCGGCTCGCGGTTGAACAAAAGATACACCGCATCATCGCGCACCCAATCGACCGGTATCTCCACAAGCCCGGTCGGTTCGCCCTTGGCCAACAGCTCGTAACAGCTATCGTCGGCCATCATGGAGCTGTCATAGGCAAAACCTGCCTCAGTCACCAATTCAATCGTGTTTGCGCTTAAATCCCAGTTGGCCGCACGGTGTCCAACCGGCAGGGTGCCGGTGATGTTTGCCAGCGTATCGCGAGCGCGGTGCAGCAGGTCGCGCTCTGTGGCGCGATCAAGCAGGCTCGTGTTTTCATGGATCCAGCCATGCACGCCAATCTCATGGCCACGTTCGGTGATGGGCATCAGCGCATCAGGCTCGATGAGCGCCGAAACAGCGGGCACGAAAAAGCTCGCTTTCACATCGTGGCGATCCAGAACATTGAGGATGCGCGGCACGCCCCGGCGACGGCCAAACTCGCCCCAGGCAAGGCGGCCAATGGCCGCTTTTCCCATGCCCAGCTCAAAGGTTTCGTGGTCACAATCGAACGACAGGGCCATGGCGCAGCGCGCGCCGCCGGGCCAGGATTTAGGGGCCAGCTCGCGGCCTGCACGCACCTGGTTCACAAGCCCACGCCAAGTCTCTTCGCTAGATTCCCAGGGCCGCTCTTTGTTGATCATCTTCACGCTCCCACACCAATTGCACCGCTTGTCAGCGCTTTGTTGTCATGTTCAACATGCGCACAAGTGTTACGATAGCGCACGAATTTGAGGATAGACATGATCAAATTTTTCTACAACGCCGCGCCTAACCCCATGAAGGTTGCGCTGTTTCTGGAAGAGAGCGGCCTGGCGTATGAGCCCATCCCTATCGATTCCAAACGCGGACAGCAGCACAGCGACACCTATGTGCAGATCAACCCCAATGCGAAGGTTCCAGCGATCATTGATGATGGCGCGCCGGTGTTCGATAGCAATGCGATTTTGCTCTATCTAGCGGAAAAGACAGGTCAATTTTTACCAGCTGATACGCCTGGCACTAGGGGCGAACTGCTCTCTTGGTTGATGTTCATCGCTTCCGGCGTCGGGCCTTATTCCGGTCAGGCGGTGCATTTCCGTAAGTTCGCACCGGAACAAATTCCCTACGCCATTAAGCGCTATGATTTTGAGGCGCGCCGCCATTGGCAGATCATTGATGATCGCCTGTCCAAGGGGCGCTACATGATGGACGACACCTACACCATTCTGGACATGGCGGTGTGGGGCTGGGGCGACCGGCTGACCTATATGCTGGCGGACGACAACATTATGGAACACTACCCAAACCTGGATCGCCTGATGAAAGAGATCGATGCACGCCCTGCTGCTATGGCGGCCAAAGCCCTGCCGACGCAGCACGCGTTCAAAGCCGAGTTTGACGAGGAAGCGATGCGCCACATGTATCCACAAATCTTCGCGCCTGATCCGGCGTAATCCATGGCACGTGAACCACGAGAGGGGCCTTGGACGGCGCTGGTTACAGGCGCTGCATCGGGCATTGGGCAGGCGATTGCCCTTCGCTTGGCGCAGGACGGCGCGAGCGTGATGTGTGCAGACATCAATTTATCCGGCGCGGAAGACACAGTTGCCACGATTACCGCGAACAACGGCAAAGCGCATGCGGTGCATGCTGATGTGTCAGAGGAAGCCTCGGTTGCCGCCATGGTGGACAAAGCCATCACGCTAACCGGGCGCCTAGATGCTGTCGCTGCCAATGCAGGCGCGATGATCGAAGGAGATATCCTGTCCCTCTCGCTTGAGGATTGGGAAAAGGCTCTGCGCCTTAATGCAACCGCTGCCTTTTTAACCGCGCGCGCATCTTTACCGCACTTGATCAAAAGCGAAGACGGGGCATTGGTGTTCACAACGTCCACAGTTGCCTTATCGGGCATGAAGGGTGTAGCAGGCTATTCCGCTGCCAAGGGCGCGGTGGCTGCCCTTACCCGGCAGTTGGCTGCTGATTTTGCAGGTCAGAATGTGCGCGTGAATGCGGTAGCACCCGGTGCGGTGCGAACGCCTTTATCGGAATCGCAGTTTCGTGCACGAGCGACCAGTGATGCCCATTTTGATGAATTGCTGGATCAGGTTATTCAACGCTATCCGCTCAAACGCTGGGGCCAAGCGGAGGAAATCGCTGCTCTGGTTGCATTTTTGTGCGGGGCCGGAGCAGGATGGATGACCGGACAGATTATTCCCGTTGATGGCGGATTGCTTGAGCTGCGCTAACCGCTGATCCTAGCGTGCCTAGTGCCGCAAGATTTTGCCAAAGAAGTCCTTCGCGCGGTCGGTTTTGGGTGTATCAAACAAAAGCGCGGGGGGGCCTTGCTCAATCACTTCACCCTCATCCATGAAGATCACCCGATCAGCGACTTCACGGATAAACGCCATTTCATGGCTGACAAGGATCATGGTGATGCCCTCACCTGCGAGCCTGCGGATGGTATCAAGCACCTCGGTCACAAGCTCTGGGTCAAGCGCAGAGGTGACCTCATCAAGCAGCAGAATTTCCGGTCGTAACGCCAGTGCGCGCGCAATGGCAACGCGCTGTTGTTGCCCACCTGACAGCTGATCGGGGAAGGCACCCAGCTTGTCCGCCAAGCCAACCATGGCCAGCAGCTTTTCTGCCTCCATGCGCACCTCACCCATGGGGCGTTTTTTAATCTTGGCGGGCGCAACCGTCACATTTTGCAGCACGCTCATGTTTTGAAACAGATTGTACTGCTGAAACACAATGGCCATCTGATCGCGCGCTTTGCGCACCGATGCGGCGCTGGCATAATCGATCTTCGTTTCGTGGATGGTGACAGACCCACTGGTGGCCGTCGTTAGGCCCACCAGTGTGCGCAACACTGTGGACTTGCCAGAACCAGAAGGACCAACAAGGCCGATAACCTCTCCTTTTTCCATGGAGAAGTTGACGCCCTTTAAGACCTCAAGTGCGCCGTATCTTGCGCGCAGATCGTTGACCGCGAGGTGTGGCAAGGCGTTTCTCCAGATATTGGCCCAGCATACTGAGCGGAAAGGACATGAGGAAATAGCAAAAGGCGATGGTGCCGAAGACAAGCAGGGCTGAGAAGCCTTGATTGTTCAGTTCCTTGCCGCGGAACGTGAGTTCGAACACGCCGATTTGGCTCACCAAAGCCGTATCCTTGATGAAGGACACAGCAAAGGCGATGGCTGGCGGAATGATGATCGGCCAGGCCTGCGGCAGCACAATGGTAAGCAAGGTGCGCAGGCGGCCAAAGTTCATCGCTTTTGCCGCTTCGATTTGTGTTTGCGGCACCGATTCAATGCCGCCGCGAATGATGTCAGCTGTGTAGGCAACCGCGTAGATGCAAATGGCAACGACAGCGATGGTGAACAGCGAAGCATCCGTTGTGATCGTCTGGATGAAGAAGAGCACCAGATACACTACAACGATGAACGGAATGCGCCTGAAAATCTCGACATAAGCCACGCAAATGAAGCGTAGGGGCAAGGCCCAAAGACCCGGAGTCTGGCGCAGGTACACCAAAACAAACGCTAAGCCAAAGCCGATCAGACAGCCCATCAATGTCATGGCGAGCGTTAAGCCCGCCGACTGGGCAAGCAGCACCATATTGTCCATCGTGAAGAAGCGCGGCAGTTGTTCGATAATCCGTTCCATTAGCCAAAATTCTCCATCAGAAAATCTTCGCTTTGACGCGGAAGGCCCAGCGACCGAGCATTGCCAACCCAATCGAGGCAACAAAGGTCAACACGACATACATGACGGCAACCACACTGAAATATTCCAGCCAGCGATAGTTGATTGTCGAAAGATTAATGGCTTGACCGGTCAACTCATCCACACCGATCAGGGCACCAACTGAGGTACCCATCACCAGCACGACGATGAAGAAGTTGGCCAGCGCAGGATACACCGCTTTGGCGATGTGCGGCACAATAACGTAGCGGATCTGCTGAACGAGCGAGAAGCCCAGTGTCTGTCCTGCTTCAAGTTCAGTTTTGCGCACGGACAAAAAGCCTGCGCGCAAGATCATTGTTAGATAGGCGCCCGCGTTGAGGATCAAACCGATGAGCACACAGGCCTCATTGGACCAGCGCACACCTACCTCTGGCAGACCAAAATAGAGAAAGTAAATTTGGATAAGGGCCGGCGTGTTGGTGATGAAGATGACATAACTGTCGACCAGTATCCGCAGCGGCCAGGGCCCATACGTTTTTATGGCGGCACCCACCAGGCCAATCAGCGCGCCACCGGCAAACGCCACAACACCGAGCTGAAACGTTAGCCATGCCCCTTGCAACAAGGCATCGAAATTGTCCCATACAACGCCGAATTGAAAGGTGTAGTTCATAAAGCCAAAGGGCCGATCATTGTTAGGCCAATCAATGTGAAAGCAATCCGCCCAACCTCAACCACAAGGGATCGTCGAGGTCGGGCGGTTGCCAGGCAATTTTAGAAGTAAGGGCTTGGAACGACTTCACGCAGCATTGGTGAGCCGTAATGCTCTTCCCATGTTGCATTGACCGCGCCTGAGGAGTGCATGCCGTAAAGCAGGATGTTCAGCACTTCCTTGAGGTTGTCATTGCCCTGCGCAACACCTATGGCGCAGTAGGCTACGAAGATTGGGTTCTCAACCACACGCCAGTCAACATCAGGGTAGTTCTCGGTGAACGCCATGAAGAAATCGATGTTTTCAACGATGGCATCGGCCCGGCCTTGCGCAACAAGGCGCACGGTATCGGCGAGCGTATCAACCAACTCCAACTCAACATTGGGCATATTGTCTTCAATCCAGCCAACGGTCCAGTTGCAGCGCATATTGGCCAGGGTCACGCTGTCTAGGTTGAAATCTTCCCAGCTGTCGCCTTCAATTTCAGAGGTCGCCAGCACAGCTAAAACTTCAGTGTGCAACGGCACAGTGTAGTCGATGAGCATAGCACGCTCAGCATTGCGCGTTAGCGCGCCTAGCGAAACATCGATGCGATCAGATACCAAGAATGGCACTCGCTGCGGTGTTTCCGTTGGCACCCATTCCACTTCCACGCCCAAGCCTTCAGCCAGTGCGGTGGCGATATCAATGTCAAAGCCTTCCCAATCACCAGAGCTGTTGCGTGTGCTCATATTTGGGAAGTTGGGGTTGATGCCAACGCGGATCACGCCCTCGGACAAAATTTCGTCCAGCGTGCGCGCTTCAGCAACCGCTAGCGGCGTGGCAAGGATGGCAAGACCTGATAAGGCCGCCACAAATGAGCGTTTGAGCATTGAATTTCCTCCACATTTTGGTTTCTCGCCGAGCAATTAAGCGGCGGGGAAAGCTCATCTGTCGTCTTGTGCGCATAACGAACTTTCGTGCGGAGTATGCCTCTTTGTCACCGTACACTGTCAATGGCGCATCCGTACGTGCAAACCTCTATGCCCGGATTGGCGTGGTTTCCAGTTCGGCCTCAACCTCGATCTCAACATCATAGGGGCCAATCATTGTGATGCCAGCTATGAGAGTGTTGGCAGGCCGGATGTCAGCAAAATAGCGCGCGTGGACTTCTGACACCGCTTCCCAGTCTTCTTCTTTGCTCAGATAGATGCGGGTGCGATTGACATCTTCCAGGCTGCCTCCAAGCGAGGTTATCGCGGCTGATATCTTGTCCAAGATGTAGATGGCTTGCCCCCTAGCATCACCAGGACAGATGTCGCGCCCATCCGGCGCGGTGGCTGTGGTGCCACTCACGGTGATGCGATTGCCCGTTCTCAAGGCCCGCGCAAAGCCTGCTTTGGCCTCCCATATGGAACCGCTTTCTGCCCGCATGCGCGATGGCCTTGCGGTGCTGGCTACAACCGGGAAAACAGGCGGTAGCGCATCCAAATGGTCGCTAAGATCACCCGTGGCCGTTAGAAAGGGTGGTTTTCTGTATTCATCCCCACAGTCGCCAGGAATGACCTCAAGCGCAGCAAGGCTGGCGTTTATGGCGTTATGGTCTTGCGCATCAAGTTCTACCGACAAAGCCTTCTTATTGTCTTGGCGGTGTTCGCTTTCACCCAAACGTGCACCGATTATGGTGGCTGTGATCGCGCTGTGAGACAGGGTCCATGCAGTTGCAATGTTTGACACTGACACCTGGTGTTTGGCGGCAACTGCACCCAGCGTGGTGAGCAGGGCTTGGAATTTTGACCAGCCACCAGACGTGTCGATGAAGCGTTTATATTTCATGCGGCTCCAGTCGGTGATGTCTACCGGTTCGCCCTTACCCAAGGCGCGTTGCGTAAGAAACCCGCCGCACAAAGTGCCGAAGGCCAAAAGGGCGACATTGTTCTCCTTCGCGACAGTGCTCAGCGCACCGGCAGCACGACGATCAAGCAACGAAAAACAAACCTGGTTGGATGCGATCTCGATGCCGTGCTTGAGGGTGAGGTGTAAGTGGGCAGCATCAAAATTTGTTAGGCCAATCTCACCGATCAACCCCTCTTCGCGAAGCCGCATCAGTTGCTCTAGCGCATCCAGGTACTGGTGCGATTCGTAGCGCCACCAGTGAAATTGCATCACATCCACGCGTGGCAAATCGAGGCGCTTCAGCGCCATTTCCACGCCTTTGCGAACAACACTTGGATCCATAGCACCGGGAGCGGGGCACCATTTTGTCAAAATGGTTGGTGGGTTTTCTCCGGCCTCACGCAGCGCTTTGTGCGCCATACCGGCCACGATCTCTGCGCTGCCATAATGGTCGGCCATATCAAATGTATCAAACCCATCGCGCGCATAATCGATGAGGTTTTCGGCGGCAGCATCCAGGTCCAGGGCTTTGCCTTCACGCTCCTGATCGGCCATCTGCCACAAGCCCGTAACAAGACGGCGCACTGGGATAGTGCCGATGGTGGCTTCTTGCTGTTCACTTTTCATGGCATTCTCCATTTTCGAACAAGTGTGCGCTAATTGAATGATCTCGCAAGTGCTTCTGGAAAAACAAAAGTAGGGTTGGTCAGACATGCGCTTTGGTTTGGTGGTGAACCCTATTGCCGGTCTTGGTGGTCGGGTCGGCCTAAAGGGCACTGATGGCCCCGGAACGGTGGCTCAGGCGCTGGCTTTGGGAGCGCAGCCGCAGGCAGGCCCACGCACAAAACGGGCCTTAGAAAGGCTTGCCCAGCGTGTGCCCGGTGCACAGCTGGTGGCAGCGCCCGGCAAGATGGGGGCAGATTGGGCCAAGGGGCTTGAGATTAAGATCGAGCAGGTGGCGCTGGACAGCGACAGCCAGACCGCGCGCGATACCCGCATGGCGGTGGCCGCGATGGCTGGTTGCGATGTCATCGTATTTGCCGGTGGCGATGGGACAGCACGCGATGTGGCGGCAGCGTTGAAACCTGGCCAAGCGATGCTGGGCATTCCATGCGGGGTTAAAATGCACTCCGGCGTGTTCGCCATTTCGCCAGAAGCAGCCGGCGCCATGATGGCCGACATTATTACCGCGCCAGATCGCGTAACCTGGACCGATGAAGCTGAAGTGATGGATATTGATGAGGCAGCGTTGCGGCAGGGCCGTATTGCGCCAGAGCTTTATGGATTGGCTCGCGTGCCCATGGCGCAAAACCGCGTGCAAGCGTCCAAGGGTGGCCCGCGCAAGGATTGGGGGGCGCTGCTGCGCGGTGCTGCCGCTGATGTCGTGGCCGATATGAATCCAGAAGCGCTTTATGTGATTGGCCCGGGCACCAGCGCTGGTGCTGTGGTGCAAGCCGCCGGTTACACGCCCACCATTTTGGGCATTGATGCCATGCAAGGTGGCGAGTTGATGGGGCAGGATTTGGGTGCCGAACAGATTGATGCACTCGCGCAAGATAAACCGGTGCACATCGTGTTGGGTGTTACCGGGCAGCAGGGTTTTTTAATTGGTCGTGGCAATCAACAGATTGGGCCCAAAACGCTTGCCCAAGCAGGGCGCAATGGGCTGATCGTGCTTGCCACCGAAGACAAGCTGGCCAGCCTCGCGCAACCGCGCCTTTGGGTAGATAGTGGTGATGCGCAACTGGATGCAGAGCTTGCTGGTTTTGTGCGGGTCAACACCGCGCGTGGCCGCCAAACCATGATGCGGCTGTCGGCGGGCTAATTATCGCAGTTTGATTGCTTGATTTCACGTGTGCGTTATGTGAACTTTTGTGCACATATTTTGTGGTGTCTACGACCCTTGTCTAAGAAGGTCGATACACTTGCTGTTCTGGGTTTGAGGTGAGGAGATTTTAATGACGACGCAAACGCGTGCCCATCCGTGGATGGCGCTCTCGGCTCCTGGTGTAATCGACGACATGCTTGCACAGATCGGTGCAAGCTCGGTTGAAGAGCTTTTTGAGCAGATCCCACAAGACCATTTCCGCAAGACGCCTTTGGACCTTCCACCTGCATTGACCAGCGAGATGGAACTAAAGCGTGATCTGGTGACCCGCCTAAAGCAGAATGAGGACTGCGAAAGCAATTTGAGCTTCCTGGGTGCGGGCGTTTGGCAGCACCATGTGCCAGCCATCGTGGATGAGATTGTAGGACGCACCGAGTTCGCCACCAATGTCTGGGGCAGCTACCAGTCTGATCATGGGCGCAACCAAACTTGGTTTGAGTTCTCCTCCCAGCTGGGTGCGTTGCTGAACCTCGATGTGGTGCAACTGCCGGTCTATTCTTGGGGCTGCGCCATTGGCCACGCGATCCGCATGGCAGCGCGCATGAATGGACGCAAAAAAGTTTTGGTCTCGCAGTTGAGCGACCCGGAGCGCCTGTCTGTGATCCGCACCTATTGCCAACCAAGCGAAATGGATTCGAGTATCGAGGTTGTCAGCGTCGCCGCCGACCCAACCTCCGGTCGTCTGGATCTTAATGATCTCAAAGCCAAGCTCGGCCCAGATGTGACGGCGGTCTACTTTGAAAACCCTGCCTATCTTGGCACCATTGAAACGGAAGCGGCTGAAATTGCGCGTCTCACACGCGCTGCTGGCGCGGAAACCATTGTGGGCGTCGACCCTATTAGCCTGGGCGTGATGAGCGCACCTGGCGACTATGGCGCAGATATAGTGACCGGTCCTGTGCAACCCCTTGGCGTTCACATGCAGTGTGGCGGTGGC
>JBGCDM010000006.1:0-10188 GCA_045105395.1 Devosiaceae bacterium
ATCCGCTCACCTTGCGTGCCGAGTTTGGCGTGGAAGACGACGCCCAGCGCATCCAAGCGCGCGGCGCGCTGGTCCAGCGGCTTATCGCGGTTCAACCCTAGCTTCTTGAAGCTTTCGTCCAATTCTTCAAGGTCCGGCAAGTCAGCCTGGTCGGTCTGCCAGAAATAGAGCGCATCGGACAGGCGCGCGTGGATAACCCGCTCATTGCCTTCCACCACCGCCGTGCCGCCATCATCGGGCACGATGTTAGCGGTGAGTAGGAATTTGTTGGCCAGCTTTCCTGTGGCGCTATCGCGCAGCACGAAGCACTTTTGGTTGGCGCGGATGGTGGCGCGGATCATCTCGTCAGGAATTGCCAAAAACGCTTCATCGAAGCTGCCCATCATCACAACCGGCCATTCTACCAGCCCGGCCACTTCATCAAGCAGTCCGGGATCTTCGACCAGTTCCAACCCTTGCGCGAACGCTAGGTTCTTGGCTTCGGTTTCGATGATCGCTTTGCGGCGCTGCGTATCCAGCACCACTTTGGCCGCTTCCAGCTTGGTTTGATAGTCGTCTAGGCGGCGTACCGTAAACGCATCAGGTGCCATGAACCGGTGGCCGTGCGTGGTATTGCCAGACGCAATGCCGCCAACCTCAATCGGCACCACCACCGGGTCTTCGGTTTCTGGTCCAAAGGTACACAGAATTGAGTGCAGAGGGCGCACCCACTTCAAAGACCCGCTGCCCCAGCGCATGCTTTTGGGCCAAGGAAAGGTCTCCACAACCTCTTTCACCGCCTGCGCGATGATATCCTCAGCTGCGCGCCCAGGCTTGACGATTTTGGCCAGGTAAAAATCACCCTTTTTCGGGTCAGAGGCGATCTCTGCTTCCTCAATCGAGGTAAGCCCTGCCCCGCGCAAAAAGCCTTCAAGGGCCTTTTCTGGCGAGCCAACGCGCGGGCCCTTTTTCTCCTCGTTCACATCGGGCGAACGGGTGGGAATGCCAGCCACATGCAACGCCAAGCGGCGCGGGGTAGCGAAGGCTTTGGCACCCTCATACACAAGCCCCGCATCCACCAAACGGTTGGTGATGCCTTTCTTCAAATCCTCGGCAGCACGCGTTTGCATGCGCGCGGGAATTTCTTCTGAAAACAGTTCAAGCAGTAGATCGGGCATGGAAGGTCACTTGTTGGGCGGCTTATCAAGATTGTTAATCTAGATCTTGGCCAAACGCGATGTCGTGGCCGTCCAGGTCTTGAATGCCGAATTCGAGAACATTGTAGGGTTGTTGGCACAGCGTGTAGTCGATCTTTGCGCCGCTGCCTAGAAATTCCTCGTAAAGACCTTTGGCATCATCGACCCAAAAATAGGCATTCCACATCTTATCGACCACTTTCCAGTGGGGCACGATCTGGTGGTCACCTGGCGCTTGGGACAGCATGATGGAGCAGCCATCGCGTTTGCCTATCGCGAAGGTGGTTTCTGGCTCTCCATATTCGGCAAACTTGAACCCAATGGACTGGCGCCAATAAGCAAGACTAGCAGCCATATCCTTCACCAGAAGCACCGGGGCTTGCTCGATCAGCTTGGGCATATAGCGCTCCTTTTATGTGGCCTACCAGCCGCCTCCACCGCCGCCGCCGCCGCCGCCGCCAGAAGAACCACCGCCACCGCCAGAGGAACCGGATGATTTGGGCATGGAGGAGGCGTACGCCGCACCAATAGTTGAGGCCATGGCCGCCGTTGAAGCAGCAATGGCACCAGGATTGAAGTTTGACCCAGAATAGTAGCGCGGGCTGTAGCTGTGGCGGTCGCTGGGTGTCATTTTTTCAAGATGGCTTTCCAACGCTTCTGACCACGGCTTTTCCACGCCCAACGCGATGGCATAGGGCAGGAAACGCTCAAACAGTTCCAGCGTGAAATCTGGCGCTTCGACCATGTTCATGCGCTCAGCTTCGGCCACCGAGAGGTAGAGGCGAAACCCCTCAACCTCATCCATCAGCTCTTGGCCCTGCGGCGTTGGGGCAAACATAAGCAGCGCAAACGTGGTTATCGTTGCTCCCATGACGAACGCTACCAGCACGGTAAGTTGCAGCGCCCAGCCAAACACGAATTGTGATTGTGTGGGCGAATGGAACACCAAGAAAAGCGAAAAAAGGACCGCCCCTGCGGTGACCAGAAAGGCCAATGCCGACACGATGTGCGTGCGCGGAGCACGGCCAGTGAAGCGCGCATAGGCTTTGGTAAGGGTGAAGCCTACTATCAGGCCACCGATAAAGTGAAGGATGACGCCAACCACAAAGGCCTCAGTGGCAGGAAACACCACCAGGAAAACGAAAAGGCTAATGACCGCAATGACCACGCCCAGAATGGTGTAGCCTGGGTTATGTTTGAAGAACTTTCCGCCAAATTCCTGCGCGATGCTGGCGCGAAAACTGCTGGTTGCGCCCATCAGCTTGCGGGCATTGCTGCGATTGAAGGTTAGCGCATCGTCGGAGCCCAAAAGCCCGCGCATGAGAGCTCGCTCACCTGATGGCAGCGCCCCATCGTTTGGTGCGCCGGGCTCATCGGTGCGGCGCACTGTGATCAGGCTATCACTCTCATCAATTTTCAGCTTGCCCTTGGTGCCCAACGATACAAGCGCGGCCATAAAGCTTTTGCCAGCGCCGCCACCCTTATGGCCACGATAATAGACCCAGCTAAGCGCTGCCGGTGAGAGGCCGCGTGGCGGCTCGAAGCGGGGAAACACAACACCGCGCTGCGGGTCGCGGCCAACGCGCATCCAACTGGTGAACATGTAAAGGAACACCAGCACAGCGCCCAGCACAATGGCGAAAATGCCAGCATTGTCGCGCATCGCTTTCATCTGCAGTGCGCCCGCGCTTGGCTGCTCAACAAGGCCTTTTTGAAAGCCGACAGCAACCGTTAGCCCTTCGCGACGGCCAAGCGCTGCGCTGGTTTCAAAGCGAATTGTGTTGGGGCTAATGATGCGTGAGGTGGCGTTGTTTTTGTTGGAGCCAAAGCGGCCAGTAAACGAGGCTAGATTGCCGATTTGCGCGCCAGCGGGCAGCTGGATTGTTGCCACCGCACGCAAAATGGGGAACGACCAGAAATTGCCGGTCGCGTTCCAATACACTTCATCGAAATCTTCGAAAAAGCCCATCTGATGACGCGAACGATAATTGATCTCATAGGTGTAAACGCCGCGCTGTAAGAAGCGATCAGACTGGCCTATATAAAGCCTTGTGCCTCCCTCAATCGGCTCCTGGTGGTAGGCTTCCTCAGCGCCATCGCGGGTAACGGAGAGCACTTCAAATGTGGTGCGATCAACAAGGCCAGAGGGCAACCGGCGCGCGGTGGGAAAATCGCGAAAGATGCCACGGCGTATCTCAAACCCTTCAGCGCGCACAGTGATGCGCTCAGTGACCAGAAAATCACCATTGGTCTGCACATCGACCAGCGTTTCGAAGGTTAGAATTTCCTCTTGCGCTTGCGCCGGGCTAGCCGTCCAAACACCAAGCAGCGCGGCGGCGAGGAGAACCAAAGTGAAACGGATCTGAGTGAAACTAGGCACCATCATCGTTCATCCTCCTCTTTGGCTCGGCCTACCCGAAAGAAACCTGCGGCGCAGCGCGATCTGCCGGGTCTTCTAGCTCGAAATATTCAGCTTGCTGAAAGCGAAACTGGTTTGCCACAAGGTTGGATGGGAACTGCTCAACTTGCGTATTAAAGTTGCGCACCGACCCATTGTAGTAGCGACGGGCCAATTGCAGCTTATCTTCTGTTTCTTCAAGCGCTTGCTGAAACTCGATGAAATTGGTGGACGCTTTCAGGTCAGGATAGGCCTCAGCCACCGCGATCAATTTGCCAAGTGCTGCACCCAGTAGGCTTTCTACGCCAGCACGCTCAGCCGGATGATCATCGCCAATGGCTTGAGCGCGGGCACGCAGAGCCGTCACGTTTTCCAACACCTCTTTTTCGTGGCCCATATAACCCTTCACGGTTTCAAGAAGGTTGGGAATAAGATCGGAGCGACGCTGAAGCTGAACCGAAATGCCAGACCAACCCTCCCGCACCATTTGCCGGTTTTTCACCAGCGAGTTGTAGATAACGATGCCATAGCCAACCACGGCTATAATGAGGGCAAAAATGATCCATTCCATGGGTCTGGTCCTTGTTCTAGGCTGCCTTTATGCCACCACCAGCGCGGGTGTTTAGCCATGCAGCACCGCATGCCTTGGCAAGTTCACGTACTTTGAGGATGTAAGACTGACGTTCTGTAACGGAGATCACACCGCGTGCATCCAGCAGATTAAAGATATGGCTGGCTTTGATACACTGATCATAGGCAGGTAACACTATGCCATGCGCCTCATCGCCTGTTGGCGCTCCAGCTGCCAAAATGGCTCTGCATTCGGCCTCTGCTTCCTCAAAATGCTTAAACAAAGCGACGGTGTTGGCAACCTCAAAATTATAGCGCGAATACTCTTCTTCGGCCTGCAAAAACACATCGCCATAGGTGGTTTTTTCAGCACCTTCGCGGCCATTGAAGTTGAGCTCAAAAACGTTCTCAACGCCCTGCACATACATGGCAAGCCGTTCCAGCCCGTAGGTTAGTTCACCAGATACGGGCGAGCAGTCTTGGCCGCATACTTGCTGGAAATAAGTAAACTGCGAGACTTCCATGCCATCGCACCAGCACTCCCAACCAAGTCCCCAGGCACCCAGCGTTGGGCTTTCCCAATCATCTTCCACAAAGCGGACATCGTGGGTCGCCGCATCCAGGCCAATGGCGGCGAGCGAGCGCAGGTAAAGATCCTGCAAGTCGGGTGGAGACGGCTTCAGGATCACTTGATATTGATAGAAGTGCTGCAGGCGGTTGGGGTTTTCGCCGTAGCGGCCATCCTTTGGGCGACGCGATGGCTGCACATAGGCAGCTTTCCAGGGTTTTGGTCCCAGTGAGCGCAGCGTGGTGGCCGGATGGAAGGTGCCCGCGCCCATTTCCATGTCATAGGGCTGCAGGATCGCGCAGCCTTGGTCGGCCCAAAACTGTTGCAGCGAGAGGATCAGCCCCTGAAAGGAGCGCTTGGGATCATTGTGGGAGGACATGTTTGCCTACGAAATGGAGCCGAAAGGAGACCTATCTCGTAGGCAGGTGGGTCTGGCCGGTCAAGGTTCAGTCGTCTGCCGGGCGGTAAGTCCCTGTTTCAGGGTCTTTCTTTAGCCGCTTAGCGCCTTCGCTTTGCTTGGGCGCGCGGCGCTGGGCATCCATGGATGTGTTCACGCGTTTCCACTCGCGCCTGGCTAGGCGCGTAACCAGCACACCACCAAGTGCGATAATTGCTGCGCCTAAGAGTGTTGGCATCGCGCGCGCTCCCTATAAGCCAAACCGCTGCCAATGCGCGCGATCTTCAATGCGTGAGGCCAATCCATCGACCAAGCCATCGGTCAGATTTGATGTTGGAAGGTTCGCCTGACCGCGAAACAGCGCAGCAAGGCCGCGCTTCTGCATGGGAATGCCTACCAGTTTCACCTTATCACCAAAACGGTTTTTCATCGCTGTGTCGATGTTTTCGACTCGATCTGCCAAGCCAAGTTCAACCGATTTCACGCCAGCCCAAAACTCTCCGGTGAAAAGCGAGCTATCGTCTGGGTCAATGCGCCCTTCGCGGCGGGTCTTCACGAGCCCAACAAAGCTGTCATGGATTTGCTGCTGAATGGCTTTGAGGCGTTTGATATCGTCTGGTTTTTCTGGGCTAAAGGGGTCCAGTGCCAGCTTCTTTTCGCCAGCGGTATAGACCCGGCGCTCCACGCCCCAGCGCTCAATGACCCTATCCAGGCCAAAGCCTGCAGAAATAACGCCGATAGAACCAAGGATGGAGCTTTCATCGCACAGGATTTCATCGCCTGCGCACGCCAGCATGTAGCCGCCTGATGCGCCAACATCTTCAACAAAGACGACGACTTCTTTTTCGTGCTCCTGCGCCAGTTTGCGAATACGATCATGGATAAGGCGTGACTGGACCGGCGATCCACCTGGCGAGTTGATGGAGATAGCCACCACCGGCCCTTCAAAAGAGAAAAGCTTTTTTAGGGGTGCAGCGGCACTGGCCAGTGAGAGCCCTTTGTTGAACCGGTCGCCGCCGCCAATAACACCGGTGAGGCGTAAGACAGGCACAAGTGGCGTTTTGGAGCGCAGGGCTTTGGGCAGATATTTGCGGAGCATAAGGTACTTTCAAAAATTGCGCGGTGCTGACCACATGGTGCCAGTTGTACCGGCGCGCAAGAGCCTATGGGGCCAGCGTGATAGGTTTTCGGCCTTCCAGAATGGCCTTCGCATCCTGGGTGTAGCTGCCATCAGCGTTATGTAGCACCAGCCCTGGTAGAAGTGACGGCTGGGTTTTTCGCCCCTTAATGGCCTGTATCAACACACGCTCGGCTGGTGCGCCATCTTTTGGGTGCAAGCCAAGAACACGCGCCGCGCCAAAGCGGCCTTTGATAGCCTCCAGCACATCCATCAACCCATCAGCGGCAAAGATTAGGGTTAGTGTCCCACCAGGTTTCAGCACGCTTGCGGCGGTGCGCATCCAACCGTGCAATTGTGCATCATCAACAACATGGGCAGCCTTCTTCGCTTCAGTCGTTCGCACATGACCGGCCTTGCGATAGGGCGGATTGGAGAGGACATGATCAAAGCTTGCGCGCGTCAGCCCGGCTGAGATGCGTGCAGGTTCAGGTTCCAGAAAGTCCACTTCCACAATGCGTACCCGATCGGCCAGTGAGGGGTTGCGCTCACGTGAGCGCGCACAGCACCAAAGCATTTGGCCATCGCGCTCAGCCAAGGTGACATGCGCTTGCGGGTTAAGCTGGGCAGCTATCAGACCAACAGCGCCTGCGCCTGCACCCATATCGAGTACATTTCCAGCAACACCTCCTGTAGCACTGTGCAAAGTGGCAGCTAAAAACACAGCATCTGAACCTGAGCGGTGGGCCCCATCAGCCGGTTGCACCAGCATCACCTGACCCTGCAAAAACGCATCGGTGGTTGTTGGTAGATCAAGCACCGATCAAACCGGCCAAATGCCAGCATCAGCCAAAACACGCTCAGCCTGCGCTTTGGACTCTTTGTCGACCATCACGCGCCTGGGCAACACGCCAATGGACCCTTCAAGGATCGACATATGTTCGTCAGCAACGAAATAGATGATATCAAACTCCTTCAGCAGCGCCTCTACGGCGGAGATCAGCACCATATCGTTGGTGCGAAAAAGCTCGATCATGAAATGTCCTGACATCTGTCGTGAAGTTTGAGACTTTGAGGCTTTTAGCAGGCAATTCAACCCCAACACCCCCCCACCAAGAGCGCTTTATTTGGGCGTGACCGTTTGCCAGACTGTTCAATGCAGCGCGCATGTGCTTTTCCACGCGCACAAGAAATCAAAATTGAAGGTGTGCGTTATGGGAGTCGTCGTCCCGCTAGAAAAGAATAAAGCTGAAGGAGCACGCGCGACCCTTGACCGCGTGTTGGAGCTTTCCGGTCCTTCAATGAAGGACGTCAACGCGATGATCCTGTCGCGCACCGGTTCTGACGTCACGATGATACCAGAGGTTGCCAAGCACCTTATCGATTCTGGCGGCAAGCGCCTGCGCCCGGTTCTCACGCTGCTATGCGCAGAAATGTTCGGCTACAAAGGCACCGGCCATGTGAAGCTGGCAGCATCAGTTGAGTTTATGCACACCGCGACGCTGCTCCATGATGATGTGGTGGATGAAAGCGATATGCGTCGCGGCAAGCCCGCTGCACGCATGGTATGGGGCAACCAGGCTAGCGTGCTGGTGGGTGATTTTCTGCTCGGTCAGGCCTTCCAAATGATGGTGGAAGTTGGTTCGATGGACGCACTGGATGTGCTCTCTAAGGCATAAGCCATTATTGCTGAAGGCGAAGTGTTGCAGCTGACCACCGCCAAAAACACCAACACCACCGAAGATGACTATCTGTCGGTGATCCGCGCCAAGACCGCGGCTTTGTTCTCGGCGGCCTGCGAAGTCGGCCCTATTGTTGCCGATTTGGGCGAAGTTGAAAGAGCAGCACTGCGCTCTTACGGCATGAACCTGGGCCTGGCTTTCCAACTGGTGGATGATGCGCTTGATTATGGCGGCACCGCAAAAGACCTTGGCAAAGACATTGGCGATGATTTCCGCGAGCGCAAAGTGACGCTTCCAGTGATCCTTGCCTATCGCCGCAGCGAGGGTGAAGAGAAAGCGTTTTGGGATCGTGTGATTGTTGCTGGCGAGCAAAATGAGGGCGATTTGGAACGTGGCATTGCCCTGGTGCATGAACGCGGTGGCCTGGCCGACACCGTCAGTCGGGCCAAGCATTATGGCGCTGTGGCCGTGGATGCACTGGATGGCTTACCAGCCAGCGAGCAAAAAGATGCGCTGCTGGATGCGGTGGCCTTCTGCATTGATCGGGTCACGTAAGCAGTTGCAGCAAAAGTGCTGCGGGCAACCTGCAGACACCGAAATAAGCCTAGCGTAAACGCTTTCATCAACCAATCTGGGCAAAAACCCCGATTGCCGCACTGTTTCATCCAATGGACCATGGACCCCTGCCTCTCGTCCGGCTAGGGGATAGCGCACTTCTGTTGCAGCGCACACGCGCACCAAATGGACATTAGGGCATCATGGACGCTTCCACCTTAACACATCAATGGGTTTACTCGTTTGGCGGCGGCAGCGCCGATGGCGAGGCAACCATGCGCAACCTGCTTGGCGGCAAAGGTGCAAACCTTGCCGAGATGAGCCGCATTGGCCTGCCTGTGCCCCCCGGTTTCACGATCACCACCGAAGTTTGCACGCATTTCTATGGCCATGATCGGAACTATCCAGATGGATTGAACGCGCAGATTGATGCAGCGCTAGAAAAGATCACCAGCATTACCGGCAAGGTGTTTGGCTCGACCGAAAACCCACTGCTGCTTTCAGTGCGTTCTGGTGCCAGGGTTTCTATGCCCGGCATGATGGACACGGTGCTAAACCTTGGCCTCAATGATGTAACGGTGGAAGCGCTGGCCAAGCTTTCGGGCGATGAGCGCTTTGCCTGCGATAGCTATCGCCGGTTCATTCAAATGTATGGCGACGTGGTGATGGGCGTTGACCATGAGCTGTTTGAAGATGCACTGGGCACCACCAAGGACAAGCGCGGCGTTGAACTTGATACTGACCTAACCGCTGCTGACTGGCGCGAATTGATCACGCAGTTCAAAGCCATCGTTGAAGAAGAGGCCGGTGAAGCGTTTCCGCAGGACCCGCACGACCAGCTGCATGGCGCTGTTGGCGCGGTGTTTAAAAGCTGGATGGTGCCGCGCGCCATAACATACCGCATGCTTCATGATTACCCCGAAACCTGGGGTACGGCTGTAAATGTGCAGGCCATGGTGTTTGGTAATATGGGCCAAAGCTCGGCCACCGGCGTTGCCTTTACCCGCAACCCATCAACTGGTGAGAAGGCCCTCTACGGCGAATATCTCATCAACGCGCAGGGCGAAGATGTGGTGGCAGGTATCCGCACACCTGAAGCCTTGACCAAGAAGGCGCGTGTTGAGGCCGGTGAAACGACACCATCGCTTGAAGAAACAATGCCAGCGGCCTACGAAGAATTTACCCGCTACTGCGATACGCTGGAAGCGCATTATCGCGACATGCAGGACATGGAGTTTACCGTGGAGAACGGGAAACTTTGGATGCTGCAAACCCGCAACGGCAAGCGCACGACCAAGGCTGCGATGAAGATCGCCGTTGATATGGTGGATGAAGGATTGATCACTTCAGATGAAGCGCTGTTGCGCCTTGATCCCGCGGCGATTGATCAGCTTTTGCACCCCACAATCGATGAAGACGCAGAACGGCAGATTATTGCTCGTGGCTTGCCCGCCTCTCCAGGTGCTGCGACCGGCGAAATTGTTCTCACCTCTGCTGCTGCCGAAGAGGCCACAGCCGCCGGGCGCGATTGTATTTTGGTGCGAGTGGAAACCAGCCCAGAAGATATTCACGGCATGCATGCTGCCAAAGGCATTTTGACCGCCCGTGGCGGCATGACCAGCCACGCAGCCGTTGTGGCACGCGGTATGGGTACACCGTGTGTGTCGGGTGCAGGCGCGCTGCGCATCAACAATGACACCGGCGTTATTTCTGTTGGCCCAACCAA
>JBGCDM010000007.1:0-82922 GCA_045105395.1 Devosiaceae bacterium
GCCTTGCCCTGCCCCAGTGCTACGAGCACGCAGTGGCGCGCATCCAAAATGGTGGCGATGCCCATGGTGATCGCGTAACGCGGTACATCCTCAAGTTCTCCAAAATAGCGCGCATTGGCCTGCCGCGTTTGGCGCGTCAGCGTTTTGATGCGCGTGCGTGCGCCAAGGCTGGAGGTGGGCTCATTGAACCCAATATGCCCGTTGTGGCCGATGCCAAGCAGTTGAAGGTCCAGCCCGCCAGCAGCGGCAATGGCCGCCTCATAGCACGCGGCCTCGGCTTGGGGGTCGCTGCTATCGCCCAGCGGCAAATGGCTCGAAGCTTCCGGCAAATCGATGTGATCAAAAAGCAACCGCTGCATAGTTTGGCGATAACTTTGCAGATGATCAGGCGACAAACTGACATATTCATCCAGGTTGAAACTGGTGGCTTGTGCGAATGAGACCTCACCGCTCGCATGGTGCGCAGCGAGCTTGTCATACACCCGCTCCATCGTGCCGCCGGTGGCAAGGCCAAGCACGCTGGTGGGCTTGGCACGTAGCTGGTCTACCACCGCCTTGGCAGCAGCAGCGCAGGCGGCCTGCGCATCGGGAAAAAGGAGAACTTTCATAGTCCTGCTTTTTGCATCTTAGCTTTGGCAAAGCATACAGAAATTTTGATCAACCTATGGTCAAGGCAGGGCTTACATTCGCACCCTTAACCGTCAAAACGGCGTCTATGCGCTTATTTAATGATGACTTAGCCTTTTCGTTAACCACCTGTTTACCCTAAGAGCGGCAAAAAATGCCTAGTCCCACACGCACACCCTGCGCGTGGCAATCGAGGCAATGCGCATGGCCGACACGTCGGTAACCCCTCCTTCCAAGCCCGGTCTGCCATTCCCGTTCCCATCCATGGAACAGTTAAAGGGCGCGCTTTGGCGCGGTGATCTGTTCCTCGCTCTTGGTGTGATGACGATCCTCGTCGTTCTCATCATGCCCATGCCACCCTTTATGCTGGATCTATTCCTGGCGGTTTCCATCATATTTGCTGTGCTGGTGTTGATGACGGCACTGTTCATCCACAAGCCACTAGAATTCTCGGCCTTCCCCACTGTTTTGCTGATTGCCACCATGATGCGGTTAGCGCTGAACCTTGCCTCTACACGCCTTATTCTGTCCGAAGGGCATACCGGCGGTGATGCCGCTGGCGAGGTTATCGAAGCGTTCGGCTCATTCGTGATGGGTGGTAACTTCGTTATCGGCCTCATCGTGTTCGGGATTCTGGTGATCGTGAACTTCGTGGTCATTACCAAAGGTTCCGGCCGCATTGCCGAGGTAGCAGCCCGCTTCACGCTGGATGCGATGCCCGGCAAGCAAATGGCCATCGATGCCGATCTGTCTGCGGGCCTTATTGATGAAGCAACCGCAAAGACCCGCCGCAAAGAACTAGAAGACGAAAGCTCCTTTTTTGGTGCCATGGATGGTGCCTCGAAATTTGTGCGCGGCGATGCCATCGCCGGTCTGCTCATTACATTCATCAACATTATTGGCGGCATCATTATCGGTGTTGCACAGATGGACATGTCATTCGGCGATGCTGGCCGGGCCTACACACTGCTAACGGTTGGTGATGGCTTGGTTAGCCAGATCCCAGCGCTTATCGTTTCCACTGCCGCAGGCCTGCTTGTCTCAAAGGCCGGTGTTTCGGGCGCTGCCGATAAAGCCTTGATGACGCAACTATCTGGCTACCCAAAAGCGCTGGGCATGTCGGCCTTTGTGATGGTTGTGCTGGCCATGCTGCCTGGCATTCCACTCCTGCCATTCTTGGGTCTTGCAGCAGGTGCGGGGTACCTTGCCTATCGATCTTCGAAAAAGGCGCAAGACCTAAAAACGGAAACCAAGGCCAAAGAAGTGCTGGAGAAAGCCACAGCCTCCGCACCACCCGCCGAAGAGCCGATCTCTAAAAGCTTGCGCATTGATGATCTTCGCATCGAGCTGGGCTACGGGCTGCTGGGTCTGATTGACGATGGGGATGGCGCAGACCGTTTGACCGAACAAATCAAAGCGTTGCGTCGTTCTCTAGCCACTGAGCTTGGCTTCGTCATGCCCTCGGTGCGCCTGCTCGACAATATGCAAATTGGCGCGAACACCTATGTGGTGAAGGTGAAAGAAGTTGAGTCTGGATTAGGTGAGGTGTTCTCCGGCCAGTTCATGACCATGAACCCAACAGGTGGCACGGTAGATTTGCCAGGACGCGAAACCAAAGAACCAACCTTTGGTCTGCCTGCCACATGGATTGAGGGTAAGTACCGCGACCAAGCCGAGATTAAGGGTTACACAGTTGTCGACCCAGCGACCGTGATTTCCACGCATTTGACCGAGATTATCAAAACCTCAACGGCCGATTTGCTATCCTATTCCGACACGCAAGATCTACTAGATGCGTTGCCCGCCAACCAGCAGAAGCTGGTGGATGATATCGTGCCAGGTCAGATCACCGTTTCTGGCATCCAGCGTGTGCTACAAAGCCTGCTGGCAGAACGCATCTCAATTCGCGATCTGGCAACTATTCTGGAAGGCATTGCCGAAGCGTCAAACTTCGCGCGCACGCCCCAGGCGATCACTGAACACGTGCGCACGCGCCTCGCGCTCCAAATTTGTGCAGGCCATCAGTCACCAGCGGGCTACTTACCATTGCTGCCGCTATCCCCAACTTGGGAGCAAGCCTTTGCTGATGCGCTGGTGGGCGATGGCGATGACAAACACCTGGCTATGCCGCCAAGCAAACTGCAGGAGTTTATCGCCTCGGTGAACACCGCCTTCAACACAGCCGCAGAGCAGGGCGAAGTGCCTGTGATGCTGGTTTCACCAGGCATTCGCCGCCATATCCGCGCAATCATTGAGCGATTCCGCCCACAAACCGCGATCCTAAGCCAAGCGGAAATCCACCCGCGCGCCAAGCTTAAAACCTTTGGGCAAATCGCCTAATGCCAACAGACATACCTTCCACTCTATCCTTGGATGAAGATGGCTTTGCGTACGTTCCGCATGGCCTTCAAGCCACCATCGAAACCGCCCTTGAAAGGACCACACCGCCCAACCCCAACGCCGCTCCCCTGCCAGCCGGGTACAGTCTCGTTCAGCCCGACCCGGTGGACCTTGATGCCTTTAAAAAGCTGTACCATGCCGTGGGCGATCCCTGGCTCTGGTATGGACGGCTGACCAAAAGTGATGAGGTTATTCATTCTATCCTCACCGCGCCCACCACCACGCTGCGCTACCTGCTGGACCCAACGTCTACCCCTATTGGACTGTTTGAAGTCCAGCAGCAGGGTCAAAAAAAACCTAAAGACACGCTAGAAGTCACCTATTTTGGTCTTGAACCAAGCTCCACGGGCAAGGGCCTGGGCCCGTGCCTCATGGAGCACGGGTTGGCGGAGGCCTGGCATTCGGGCATCGCAAACATCTGGCTACACACCTGCACATTTGATCACCCTGCCGCTCTCTCGTTCTACCAGCGGCAAGGGTTCAAGCCCTTTGGGCAACGCATAGAGGTTGCCGAAGACCCACGGCTAACCGGCATTCTTCCACGCCATGTTGCGCCCCATATTCCGCTAGCCGACTTCTCTGACCCTTAAGGACAAAGCTCTTGGAAAAACCGACCCCAAACATGACCATCACCCACAATGAGGAAGGCTCCAAAGGCATTTACACCGCCAAGATTGAAGGCATGCCCAATGCAGAGATGACATACAGCCGCGCAAGCCCAACGCTCATCATCATCGACCATACCGGCGTGCCAGATGAACTGCGCGGCATGGGTGTGGGGGTGAAACTGGTGGAACGCGCGGTGCTTGATGCCCGCGCCTCTGGCACCAAGATCATGCCGCTGTGCCCCTTCGCCAAAGCGCAAATACAGCGCCACAAAGAATGGCAGGATGTTTTGAACGGCCAATGAGGTTCGGAAGGATGGTTCATTGGCCGCTTTGCTGACAAAGCGGCATGCGACGCGATTACAAAACCGCGTCGCAGTCGTTGGTTATAAAGCTTTCCAGAAGACGACTTTATCGTCGCCCTTTGCCCAGAAATCTCTGATGCGAGCCTCTTCGGTGTAACCGCTCTTGCGGTAAAACTCTCGCGTGTTCGCAAAGCCGTCGGTGCCAGACGTATCGGCAATCAGTATCCGCTGCCCTTGGGAGCGCAGATCGCTCTCAAGTTGGGCAACGATTGCCTTTCCAGCACCGCTGCGTTGTTGCTCAGGATGGACGGCTATAGCCAGCATGTTCCAAGTGCCCTCTGCTAGCTGCTCTGGAACAGCGTAGCAAAAGCCAATGGCTTTGCGGTCTTGCTCACATGTTAGCCACTGATCTTCGCTGTCATCCACTGAGAGAAAGCCGCTCAACATGTCGGGCAGCATCTCAGGTGGAAACAAATCAGTGCCCTTTAGAACAAGCTGAAGCGCCGACACATCGTCGGACTTTGTTGGTCGTATTTTCATTGATGTAGTTCTTTCACGATGCCTTTGCTCATTCCGATATGGGAAGAACATTGGTCGTCGTCCGTGGATCAGGCCATATCGTTTGCCAGAAAGTCGGACGCAGTTATAAATTGGCCCACGCACCAAGGTGTGAGCCGTGCTTTACTCGGCAATCCCAAACAATGGGATTAGCGGTTGCCCGCAATCGTGAACATAAATTCTCCATCGCTCGGCGTGAGTACCAAGCATCGCAAAATTTTAGCTGACATGAGAAAAGAATTCAACAAACGTCCATAATTTACTCGAAACGAGCCCTGCAAATAGGCGCGGCGCACGCCAAAAAGCCCGGCGATCCGCCAGGCCTCTTATCTTAGCTACAAAGCAAGTGATCTAACCGATCATGCCACCGCGCGTGCGGCGGTTCTGGCTAAGCTCTTCCAGCTCAGCCTGCTCACGGCTGGCCAGGGTCACGCGGTGCGCTTCCTGGTCCCGCTCTTCCAGCAGTTCAACCTTTTTCAGGTCTTCCACCGCTTCTGCCAACTCATCTTGCGCAGCTTCCAGCTGCCCGCGAAGGTTGTCCGCGCTCTCACGCAGATTATCGCGGCGCTGCGCAGCGGCTTTGGCATAGGTTGGATAGGCATAATGGCCCATATCGGTGATACCGGCTTTTTCCTGCTCAATACCAACCTCGCGGTCCAGTTCGCTCGCCATACGCTCAAAATCGGCCATCATCGCCTCAATTTGAGTGACCTGACGACGTTTCTCGTCGACTTGATACCGTTTCAAACGGATCAGGCTTTCACGCGACTTCATGACTCAATACTCCCAATCACGCGTCTGGCTCCTGCCCAACGATCTGGGCAAGGGCCTCATATCCTTCATCAAGCGATGTGGATTCACCCTTTTGCTGGCTCAAAAACGCCTCCAGCTGTGGGTTGAGGTCAATCGCCTCATCTACATCGCTGTCCGACCCCCGGCGATACGCGCCCAAACGGATCAGCTCTTCCATATCGCCGAAAGAGCTTAATAAAGCGCGAGCACGGCGCACCGGCTCACGTGCTCTTTCTGGCACACACCCAGGCATTGTGCGTGAAACTGATTTAAGAATGTTGATGGCCGGATACCGCCCGCGTTCCGCAATGGCACGCTCCATAACAATGTGCCCATCCAGAATGGAACGAACCGCATCAGCCACCGGCTCGTTGTGGTCATCGCCTTCCACCAGCACAGTGAAGAGCCCCGTTGTGGTCCCTTCGCCTTTTAGGCCGGGGCCAGCGCGTTCTAGCAAACGCGGCAGCTCAGTGAACACGGTCGGCGTGTAGCCCTTGGTGGTTGGCGGCTCTCCACCAGCAAGCCCAATTTCGCGCTGGGCCATGGCAAAGCGGGTTACGCTGTCCATCATAAGCAGCACGTTCTTGCCCTGTGTGCGGAAAAACTCAGACACCGTCATGGCCATATAAGCGGCCTGACGGCGCATCAGCGCGCTTTCATCAGACGTTGCGACAATCACAACGGCCCGTTTCAGCCCTTCTGGGCCCAGGTCATCCTCAATAAACTCCTGCAGCTCGCGCCCTCGCTCACCAATGAGACCGATAACGGCCACATCAGCTGCGGTGTTTTTGGCCAGCATCGACATCAGCACAGATTTACCAACGCCCGAGCCTGCAAAAATGCCAAGCCGCTGGCCCTGGCAACACGTGACAAAGGTGTTGAGCGCCCGCACGCCTAGATCCAAAGGTGCTCCCACGCGTGCACGGCTGGCAGGCGGCGGCGGCGCAGCGCGTAAATTATAGGCGTCCGCCCCTTGCGGCAAAAGCCCTTTGCCATCGATAGGGCGACCCAATGCATCCACCACCCTGCCTAACCATCCAATGGCAGGCTTGGTCATTGCCTCAGAAGCGATAAGCACCGCCCGGCACCCAAGACGCATGCCATCCAACGGATCATAAGGAAGGCAAAGCGCACGTTCAGGCTTGAAACCAACAATCTCCACCAACACCGAACGATCTTCGCTGATTTCAATAGCAAGGCGAGAACCAACAGCGAGCAAATGCAGCGGGCCTGCAATTTCAACCAGCAAACCCTGAATGCCTGTGACGCGACCAAAAACTTCACGGTCAAGAAGGTCATCAATCTGATCGGCCAAATCGTGCATTGATTCGTTCTCAGCAGTTTTAAGGGGGCATTTGTGCCCTCATAACGGTTGCAACGCTGATTCGCTGTCTGGTAGATCTTAACGTATTCGGGGCGAATCATCCCCCATGCTTTCTAAAGTGTTGCGTAAAACAGTGTTGTGGAAGGTCTTCTTAACCTTTCGCTTACAACTGAGCGTTAGCGTTAACGCGGGGCAGAATGAGGCCCTTCGTTGGTTCGCGTGTTTCGAGCGGCGAAAACCTAGGATAGGGCAAAAGGGGATTGGCATGCGAGTACTGCTAATCGAGGATGACATCGCAACGTCAGAAAGCATCGAACTGATGCTCAAATCTGAATCGTTTAATGTCTACACGACGGACCTTGGTGAAGAAGGCGTCGATCTCGGAAAACTTTACGACTACGATATTATTCTTCTCGATCTAAATCTTCCAGATATGTCGGGCTATGAGGTGCTTCGCACACTTCGCCTGTCGAAGGTCAAAACACCAATTTTGATCCTCTCTGGTCTTGCAGGCATCGAGGATAAGGTCCGCGGTCTCGGCTTTGGCGCTGATGACTATCTGACCAAACCTTTCCACAAAGACGAGCTGGTTGCCCGCATCCACGCCATTGTGCGCCGGTCCAAGGGTCACGCTCAATCGGTCATCACCACCGGTGATGTTACTGTCAATCTCGACACTAAAACCGTGGAAGTTGACGGGCAGCGGGTACACCTAACCGGCAAAGAGTACCAAATGTTGGAACTTCTTTCGCTGCGCAAAGGCACCACGCTCACCAAAGAAATGTTCCTAAACCATCTTTACGGTGGAATGGACGAACCAGAACTCAAAATCATCGATGTGTTTATTTGTAAGCTTCGCAAGAAGGTGGCTGCGGCTACCGGCGGATCGAATTACATCGAAACCGTCTGGGGACGAGGCTATGTGCTGCGCGATCCTGACGAGTCTACAATGAAGCAAAGCGCTTAATTCTTAATCACGGCGACTGCTTTAAGAAGACCAAACTCCTTTTGCCCAAGGCAAATGGCGCCGCCCGATACAGTCGGGCGGCGTTTTTTTATGCGCTAACAAAACCACAGCACATTGAAGCTGAAACAAAAAAGCCTGGCTCCAATTTTAATGGAGCCAGGCTTTTTTTATTGAAAGTTGGGTGTTCTATGCCGAACGGCGCGCTGCAAACGGCGAAACTGATCCAGCAACGAAATCTGGATTTGGCTTATAGAGACCCCTGCTGCCTGGCACAGCTTTGAACGCTTGGGTAAGACCAACCACAGTCTCAGCGGCGCCAAGAACCATGTAACCATCCGGTGCCATCTGCTTGGCAACACGCTCAAGAATTTCCACTTTGGCATCTTGCTCAAAATAGATCAGCACATTGCGAATAAACACAATGTCAAACGTGCCTAAGGCTCCAAAGCTGTCAAACAGGTTAAGCGGGCGATATTGCACCATCTGACGGATGGCAGCAGAAATCTCCCAAGTTTCACCCTTTTGGGTGAAATGGTTGAGCAACATTTGAATTGGCAAGCCGCGCTGAACCTCGAACTGCGAATAGGTGCCAGCCTTGGCTCGATCAAGAACTTCGCGAGAAAGGTCAGTGCCCAAAATATCAAAACGGAAGCTGGACGCCTTAAGGCCCATATCCTTGATGATCATCGCCAGTGAATACGGTTCTTGGCCCGTCGACGCTGCAGCGCACCAAATGCGAATTTTACGCTGCGCTTTACGCTCCTCCATCATATCGGGAAGCATCACGTTTGAGAAATGGTCAAACGGCGTCTTATCGCGGAAGAAGAAGCTTTCATTGGTGGTCATCGCTTCCACGACCTTTTCGCCAGCTGCACGCCCAAGTGGTGTTTTGAGCTTGGCAACCAACGCCGAAATCGTATCCAGGCCTTCCTTGCGCGCAACCGGCAACAAGCGGCTCTCTATAAGATACTGCTTATCGTTGGAGAGCATTAAACCAGAGCGTTCTTTCAAGAACGTACGCAGGAAATCATAATCAGCAGGTGTCATCCGCGCTCCCCTTTGAGAATTTTGGCCAGTTTGGTGGCTAACGCATCAAGTGGCAGAACCGCACAGCAGGCTTTTTTCTGCACAACAGCTTGAGGCATGCCCCATACCACTGATGTCTCTTCATCTTGCGCAATAACACTGCCGCCGGCATCGCAGATACGCACCGCGCCATCACCGCCATCATTGCCCATGCCCGTCAGAACGGCTGCCAGCACCGATGGTCCAAAGACCTGCGCCAGCGAGTCAAACAGCGGGTCGACAGCAGGCTTACAAAAATTCACCGGTGGGGCATCATTGAGTTCAATCTTTGCATCTGCGCCATCCTTGCGGACAACCATATGCTTGCCGCCAGGAGCCACATAGATGTGCCCAGGCTTGAGCAATTCACCGTCTTTTCCCTCAGCTGCAGGAAGCCCAGAAGCTTTGCCCAGGTTCTCAGCAAGAATGGCCGTGAACGTTGCTGGCATGTGCTGGGTAATAACAATCGGCAAACGGCTAGCCGCTGGGCCAACCGTTGTAAGAACTTTAGTCAGCGCCTGCGGACCGCCAGTTGACGATCCAATAGCCAAAACGCGAGGCACACTTGATGACCAGCGGCGCATATCACCGAGCGAGATGCTGGCTTTTCTAATCGCCATCGGCGCATTCGGCACCGCTCGCGCAGGAGCATCTGCTCGGGTAATGTGCGGCGAGCGTGCTGTGATTTTGCCACGTGTGCCTAGCGCCTTAACCTTAGCTACCAGCTCACGGCGAAATTCGGGGCTCGTTGACACACCAGAGTTACTCTCCGGTTTGGGAAGATAGTCTGCCGCGCCAAGTGATAGGGCCTTAAGTGATATTTGCGCGTTACGCATCGTCAGGGTTGAGGCCATCACCACCTGCACGCCTGGACGCTTTTTTAGAAGCAGCGGCAGGGCGGTAAGCCCATCCATTTCTGGCATTTCAATGTCCAGAACAACAACATCAGGTTCCAGCGCTTCAATTTGATCAACAGCGATTTTGCCAGTGCGCACAGTGCCAACAACTGCCAGGGCAGGATCTTCATCAATCCAGCGCGCCATCAAGCCGCGTGCGACCACAGCATCGTCCACGACCATCACCCGAACAGGATCAGTGACTGGTTTGGCAGATTGGGCAGCAGCTAGAGACATAAAATACTCTCAGGAACGTGGGTAACGGCCAGCCGAACGGTCCGGCTGCTAATGCATAGTCGCAGCGCAAATCAAGCTGGATAAAACAGGTTTAGGCTAAACCGACTTCGGCGAACTTGGCTTCGACAATTTCGCGATCAAACGGTTTCATGATGTACTCGTTGGCGCCTGCCCGCATCGCCTTAGCAATGTGCGCCACATCATTTTCGGTGGTGCAAAACACAACCTTTGGCGCTTCGCCGCCCTCTTCAGCACGCAATGCTTTCAAAAACTCTAGACCGTCCATAACCGGCATATTCCAATCCAGGAATATGGAGTCTGGCATGCCAGCTCGACATTTCTCCAACGCTTCGCCACCATCAGCGGCTTCATCAACGTTGAAATTTAGGTCTTCCAAAATGCGGCGCGCAACTTTGCGAATAACGCTGGAATCATCAACAACCAAACAGGTTTTCATTGCGCTCTCGTCCTTTCGAGACTGAATCAGTCAGACATCTATGTACGGCTAAGCTGCGGTGCTAACGCTGAGCGACTGCAACACGCTATCTACGTCGAGGATTACCATGAGGGTTCCTTCCAAACGATGAACACCGGCAGAAATTGCAGCCCAACGGGGATCCAGATTGACCGGATTGGGTTCGCGCTCGTTAATTGGCAGGTTCAGAACCTCGCCTACACGATCAATAATCAGGCCGTAGCTCTCACCCTTATAATCGATGCCAACTGCCATGCGGTTCACACCTTCATCAGCAGGTGGAAGATCAAGCTTCCAGCGCATATCAATGGCCGTCACAATGCGGCCGCGCAGGTTTAGAACACCAGCGATTTCTTTGTTTGAAAGCGGTACTGGCGTCATCGCGTCAGGTGTGAACACATCATGCACGCGTGAAATAGGCAGGCCAAAAAGCTGATCAGCAATATAGACGGTCACATACTGCGTCACGTCTTTTGATAAAACATCAAGGCCCGAAGCTACGCGGCTATCGTCCTGACCGGCGTCACGAATGGTGCTCATGCGGCCAACTCCACTTCACTGGTTTGTTCTTTTATGGCGGCGATGAGGCCCGTCCGATCGAACTTCGCAACATAATCGGAGAACCCAGCCTCACGCCCCTTCTCAACAGCAGCCGGCGATGCGTGTGCCGACATTGCGATAATGGGCGTGCTTGCATAGCGGCTGTCTTTACGCACCTGCGTTGTGAACTCGTAGCCGGAAAGACCTGGCATCTCGATGTCCGAAACGATGGCGTCGAAACGGTGGCCCTCATCTAAGAGTTCAAGAGCCTGATGTGCATCTTCGCAGGTCGTCACGCTGAAGCCTGCTGATCGCAGCACAGGTGAAAGCATGTTGCGGAAGAACGAACTGTCATCAACAAGCAGTACGTCAAAGCTGTCTTTCTTTGAACCAACGTCCTTCATCATAAACCAGTCATCGAACGCCAAGGGCATAAAGTGCCCAACATCGATGACTTCGGTTGCCTTGCCCTTGATAACAGCTGAGCCAAGCACACCATCTTTTTCCGACGTCACTTCGATATCGAGCGTTTCTTCGACAATATCGACGATCTCATCGACCATTAAGCCCATCGAGCGATGCTCATCAGCGAAGACCAGCATGGGCTGGGTGCCTTTATCGCGAAGCTGCATACCCTCATTGACTTTGACCAGCGGCATGAGATGCCCACGATACTGAACCAGATCGCGATCATTGGCATGCTCAATGGCCTCAGTTTGTATCTCTTCAAGACGTGTAACCAGAGACAGAAGCACCGCTTTGGGTTCCTCGCCGCCAGCGCGGAACACGAGCAACGACACTGGTTTGGCCTCATCAGAAACACCTACCTCGGTGCTTACCTGGCTCTTCTCTGCAACGTCGCCTTCGATGGCCGAGCCAATAGCATTGGCAATGCCATTTGGATCCAGGATCATGATCACCGATCCATCACCCAAAATCGTGTTGCCAGAGAACATTGTTAAATGCCGCAGCATTGAAGACATCGGCTTCACAACAATCTCTTCTGTATGGAAAACCGCATCAACCACCAGCCCGAAGGTCTGATTGCCAACTTGCATGACGACAATAAAGCCTTCCTCGCCAATCGACGCGGCATCACCGGCAGGTTCCACGCCCAATAGGTGTGAAAGAGGTGACAGCGGAAGAAGCTTATTGCGCAGGCGAAGAACCGGCGTGTTTCGGATCGTCTCGATTTTGTGCTCTGAATCTTTCTGCGCACGCACCAGTTCAACCACCGCCAACTGCGGGATGGCAAAGCGTTCGCCCGAGGATTCAACAATCAGTGTCGATACAATCGCCAGCGTCAGTGGGATCTTGATCATGACCACAGTGCCACGACCTTCCGCAGACTTCAGATCAATCGTGCCACCAATGGCTTCAATATTTGTGCGCACCACATCCATGCCCACGCCACGGCCAGATACATTGGTTACCTTTGCAGCGGTCGACAGGCCCGGATGGAAGATGAGTTTATGCACTTGCGCTTCAGGCATGCGCTCGATTTCGGCTTCGGTGTAAAGCTCGTTATCAATCGCCTTCTTCTTCAAAAGCTCGGTGGGCAAGCCTTTGCCATCATCAGCAATTTCAATGATGATGTGACCACCCTCATGATAAGCGGCGAGTTTAATGGTGCCTTTTTCAGGCTTACCAGCCATGGCCCGCACATCAGGCATTTCCAAACCATGATCAGCGGAATTGCGAACCATATGGGTCAGTGGATCTTTGATAAGATCAAGCACCTGACGGTCAAGTTCGGTTTCAGCGCCAACCATTTCTAGGTCGATGTCTTTGCCAAGTTCTCCGGCAAGATCGCGAACGATACGTGGTAGCTTTTGCCACGCATTGCCAATCGGCTGCATGCGCGTCTTCATTACACCTTCTTGCAGTTCCGCTGTCACATTGGACAAGCGCTGCAACGGCACCTTGAATTCGGAATCTTCATGGCGACGCACAATTTCAAGCAACTGGTTGCGCGTTAGCACCAGTTCAGAAACCATGGTCATTAAGTTCTCAAGCGTATCGACCGAAACGCGGATAGATTGCGAAGCCAAGGATTTTTCACCCGCAGGCTTATCGGCTGCATCAGCTGCTGGCGCGGGGCGCTTAACCGGAGCTTTGGTTGCTGGTTTTGCAGGCTCTGAAGCTTCAACATTTGGCACATCCACTGCCACCGGTTCAACTTGTACATCCGTGGTATCGTCGGTGTTACCGGCACTAGCCTTTACCTCGGCCAACGCCTCTTCCATCTGCTGTTTTGCAGCAGCTTCAGCGTCATAGTCGCTCTCAGTTTCAGCAAAAATTCTGTCAAGTTCATCCAGTGGCACTTCGCCCAACCGAACTTCGCGCTCTGGTTCCGGCTCGGGCTCTGGTTCTGGCTCAGGTTCGGCAGCGGGTGCCTCGCCGCTTTCAGCAGCAATGGACATGCGCTCAAGTTCGTTGATCAAGTCTTGATCATCACCCGATGGCTCGGTTCCATTGGCCTCCAGGTCGGCCAAGATAGCTTTGAGGCGATCAATGGACAGCAAAATAAGGCTAACGCCTTCGGTCGTGACTGGACACCCATCACGATATTTGCCCATCAGTGTCTCACCAGCATGGGCAAGACTTTCCAGACGCGGCAGACCAAGGAAACCACACGTCCCTTTGATCGTGTGAACCAACCTGAAAATATTATCCAGGATTTGAGCGTTATTGGGATCCTGTTCGAATTTT
Organism: Devosiaceae bacterium; assembly: GCA_045105395.1. Taxonomy (GTDB): domain Bacteria; phylum Pseudomonadota; class Alphaproteobacteria; order Rhizobiales; family MH13; genus MH13. The sequence continues at coordinate 13,504 of JBGCDM010000007.1, forward strand.
ACCAGTTCAACGTCAACAACGTCGAGGCTTTCATTGGTTTCGGTCAGGAACTCAAGAAGAAGATCGTCCATACTCACACCTCAAATGGTCGCTTACTAAAATGAAGCGAACAATTGTGAATCCAGGGCGCAGGTCGATCGACCAGACTCCCAGCACTTTCACTTATGAATGTGGATTGGAACGGTTAATTTAAGCTGAAACGAGCAAACCAATTCGTTCCAGCTAACATAATACGATGGCAGAACGCCTTCAGGTCAATTTCTCAACGTCACTTTTCAGCGAAAATGCCGCTAGGGAAATCGATCATAGTTACATCATTTTGGCGAAGTGCGAAAAGTAACAGATGTCTCATCCATATCCGGCTCAATGGAGACGCCAACCTCATCCGCCAACCGAACAAGATGAAAAAGATGCACGTTACGAGCATGAATACCATCCACCCAGCGGCCAGATAACGCATCTTCAGCGCCTTGGGGAATAATCACCTTTTTGGCTTCTGCGCGCACCGCCAATTGCACCTGCCCGGTAAGATCAGTGCCGTCAACACTGATATCGCCACCACGTGGCACAGCGTCTTTGGTCAAAGAAACAAGGCCAAGAACCAGCTTGGCCACTTTTTTAGGGACAATGAGCCGCTCCAAATTCCAGGCAAGCGTTGTGCGATGATCGGTGATGTAGGGAATGGCAGCGTCTTTAGCTTCGCCCAGGTCAACATCACCACCCACATCGCCATAGGCACCATATGCAATGCGAACAAAGGTCAATTTGTTCACCGCCTGCACGCTGGATTTTTGCATCAATGTTTGGGCAACTTCGCGTGTGGACTCATCCTTGGCCGTGGACCACATCTCCATCGCGCTGGATGACGCGCCAACGGGCGAGATAATGTCGTGGCATGTCTTACTGACGATAAGCGAGGCAAGCTCCATCGCGGTGGGTTCGGTGAACGACATATCTTTATCCTTATGGAGTGACTTACTGCGGCGCGTTCTGAGCACCGAATCGGGCTGAGTGTATCAAGCTCGACACTAGGGGGAAGTGGTTAAGGGGCCAGTGTTTCACGCAACAGCGCCCAGTTGGCATCGGCATCAACAATCATCCGCTCAGCTTCCAGAAGAAAGGCATAGCGAGAGGCCACATTCTTAAAAAAGAAAACGCGCCCCCCTAAGGAAACCCATATTTCCGGATGTCCAGGGGTTGCCGTTCCCCGCGCAACAAACAAAGCGCCATGCCCGCCAAAGGCCGGCAAAAACAAACTGGGCTCGGCCAGAAATGCCTCCAAATTGCCAGCGCTTGCAAACCGCCAAGCTAAATTTTCGTGAAGCACCTCATACTCGGCGGTGCCTTCACGCGCCTCGCCATCAGCAAAATAAGCCACCGGATCATAGCCAAACAAAGCCAACTGAAAATCAGGGTTCGAAACGATGCGTTCGCTGCCCGTTACACCGCTGGGCAGCAAAAGTGCAGCGCTAAAAAACGCAGCAACAGCCGCTCTGGCTAAGTGTTTATAAGCAATCAGAACCATTCGTTCACCATATTGCGCGTAAATTAGGACCAGGACGCCTAAACGCGCTCGCAATGAAACTTGCCGCCAAAATCACCTGTTAACGGCCTTACTATCGCCCAATCCTAACAGTGATCGTTAAGCGGACCGTTAAGCGCGGCGCACAAATGGCAACAAATTTCAGGCGAAGTCATCCATCGCCCATGTACCTTTTGGAAGGAAACTGATCATGCCGGCTACAGCCATATCGTTGAGTCAGACTATTTCACCTGCAGCCACAAAGCGCTGGCAAGGAATGGCGTTGGCATGCGTTCTAGCGCTCTTGCTAACGTTTCTCACACCCTTAATGACGCGCGCGCAGGCGCAAACTGGAAACACATTTTCTTCCCAAGAGATCGTAGATTCAGGTCATGTGTTTTTCGGAACAATGGCCCAGGGCATGGCGCAGGTCATCGAAAACCTGACATCACAATATGGCCAACCTAACGGGTATATATTGGGTGAAGAGGCAAGCGCAGCATTCTTTGGCGGCCTTCGTTATGGCGAAGGCACGCTTTACACCCGCAACGCAGGCAACCACCGCGTATTCTGGCAAGGGCCGTCTATCGGTTTTGATGTTGGTGGCGATGGCACACGCACAATGGTTCTGGTCTACAATCTTCCATCGGTAGAAAGCATGTATCAACGCTACCCAGGGGTAAGCGGTTCAGCTTTCTTGGTCGGAGGGCTTTCTGTTTCAGCAGCACAGAGTGGCCAGGTGGTTGTCGCGCCCATTCGCGCAGGCATTGGTGCGCGCTTGGGCATCAATGTTGGCTATCTAAAGTTTACGCCAGAACCGACCTGGAACCCTTTCTAAGGATTAACTTCAGTTACCTAGCCTGCACGCCCAACCGGCTAAACACATGAATGTGACCGGCATCACGGCCTGCGCAAGCGTTTTTGTTAAGGCTGTTGCGCAACCATCCCTTGCGTAAAACAGAGGTATGGTTGACACTGGGTTAAGGTGCATTTTGCGCACCATACCTTACCTCATTTTGCTGGATCAAAGCGCCGTGACCGTAGCTAGTACAGTTGTTTTCCTCCTTGGTTTTTTATGCGCCTGCTTGCTAGGCCTCATCGCATGCAGGCTCGTTTGGGTGCGCGCTGTGCGCCTAACGCGTGCACGGCTGGAACGTGATCGTCCCGAAACTTTGCGGGCCTTTGAAGCACGTATTGCCGGTGCTCAAGCGCGTGCTGCCATCAGCATTCGCGAGCTGGAACGAGCGCTTGAGCGCGAGCGCCAAATTTCCGCTCAAGCGCGCCTAATGGCTGATCAAATGGGGTCATCTTCTGCACTCGCACTTGCCGAACGCGACGACACGCAATCCTCGCTGATAAATCTAAGCGATACACTTAATGGTACCCGTGAGCGTTTGCGCGATCACGAAGAAACATTGGTTCAGCGAAACAATGACATTGCTGACTTAAGACGTGACCTTGTGGACGTCCGCCAAGAGTTGGCTATGCGCGATGATGACCTTAATAGGATGACAGGTGAAGCTGATGCCTTGCGCGCAGAACTTGCTGCACACATGGTCGGCAACAGCGACCCAGCTAGTGTGAAGGAATTGGCACAAAGCGGTGATGCTGCCGCTATGGCGCGAACACAAATCGAGAGCCTGCGCGAAACCGTGCGATCACTGCGAGCAGAAAAAAATGCTGCTGAAGCCTCTGCTGCTCGTGCTCGTCTCTTGTTAGACGCCCGCGAGGATAACCAGGTTATCGCCGCTGCAAAAGCTGATTTCGAAGCACAACGTAAAGGTATGGAAGCTCGTATCAGCCAGCTAGAAGCTGAGTTGCAAAATGCGCCGCGCCGTACCGGACCACAACTTGTTGACCTTGGCGCTTTGGGCAGTGCAGATGCACCAGCTTTAGCCACGCCATCAACAGAAGTGTCGCAAGCAACAGATCTTGATTCATTGCGTAATTCCATTGATGCGATGACCGCATCACTGACAGCCACCGCTGCTAGCGCAACCGGCGGAAATGATCGCATCAATGCGTTGCTAGATGAAGCCGAAGAAGAAGGTGCTGATAGCAATCTTGTCACATCGCTTGTTGAAGCGCGCAACCGCTTGCGCAGCAAAAAGGCGACGCCAAAATCCCCAAGAAAGTCCGCTGTATCAACGCGTGGCAAAACTGGTGACGGTCAGACAAAAACGGACTCGAAAACAAAATCGGCCAACGCCAAACTTGTTGCGGCGACAGCTTCGGGCACGAGCTCTGAAAAAGCCGGCGGCATGCCTAGAGCCAGTGAAAGCGACCTTAAGGTAATTTGACAGTCGCGCTCGCTGCGCAGACAGAATGCTATCTGCCGCAAGAGACACGAAGGCTATGACCTCAGCTAATCAGGCTCTAACGATCGCACGCCAAAGCTGGTCATAAAACTCTAAGCATAGTTGTAGAACTGTTGAAGGTGTCACTGCGTCTTACGAGCCAAGTGGCAGACCTAATCTCTTGCTGCTGATGTCTGGGCCAAACTTATCGACCAGGGCTACCTAACCGGTTTGTTCCACCGGCAAACCGTTCTCGTCCAGAGCAACACCAATATGGTTCCGTCCTAAAGTATCATTTGAGCTGCGCGGTTCCGGGCCAAAATATTCATCTGTACTCACGAAGCGGCGCGGATACAAAATGCAATCTGCCATACGATTATAAAGCGCCTTGGCAGAAACGGGCTTTGACAAGAAGTGGTTCACGCCAAGCTTCGATGAAGCCAAAACGCGGCTACGCTCGGTATGGCCCGACAGCATGATAATCGGCACATAGGCGCAGACAAAGTTTGGTTGACGGATCAGCTTAACCAGCTCTGCACCATCAAGAACCGGCATGACCCAGTCGACGATGATGAGGTCTGGTGGCTGCATCTCGATTTTCTCAAGAGCATCTGCACCATCTTCAGCTTCATGAATGCGACGTGCGCCAAACCCACGCAACATGGCCGACACGATGCGCCGCATATAGGCGGAGTCATCGATCACCATAATGTCTAGTGGGGCTACATCAATATACATAAAGATGGTTATAGCCCATGCTCACTAAAACAAATGTAAACGCCGCCAACACTTTCCAACTGTTGGCGAGCCAATTCCAACAAACCAGATCACGTACGGCCAAAGCTGCATGGGTTTGATGCACATTCGGTGAAATGCCGACGCCACAAAAGCACCCCGCCCTACTGAATTCAGGCCGTTTGGATGATCTCATCCGCAGGTGCGCTCAACCAGGCATGATCGCCGCAGACGAGGAGGCGACAATGACATCTCACCCTCTAGTCTAGTGGTGTCAAAACTTGCACTTGTCGATTATAGGCATCCCGGCGGATGGCCTACTCTTCAAGAGCTTCCAAGGTTTGCTTGTGCCCTACCGCTCCAAAATACCTCTGATCTCGCTCATATTGGTGCGGGCGCGTAGGATGTTCTCGCTCATGATGCTCAAGTGATCAGGCATCAGCACGCCATCTTCGCGGCCATTAGAGATAACCAACGGAGAGAGCGCTGCCGCCTCGGCGATGTGCTGTTCCATCCGGTCCCAGACGCCGCCCAGATTGCGCGAAGCCACGACGTCAGCGAAATCCTCACGCGCGGCCTGCAAAAGCCCATGATAGGCAAACATCTGGCCAGAGGCTTCCATGAACAGATTGTCCGCGCGGAAATCAAACCAGCCGCGATCGTTACCGTCCCCCGGCACAAATTCATCGAGCTGCGGGTCGTACTGGCGACCGGTGGAACGGCGCGAGAGCTGATCCACGCTTGAGCCAATGTCGCGCGCGATACGGTCCAAAAACTGGATGAGGTTATCAGCACGCGCGTCAAACAAGGCTTCGCAAGCCTCAAGCCGATCATTGTAGCGCTCATAAAGTGGGATCGCATTGGCAAACAAACGCGAGGACGGCTGAACCGGTCCAAAAGGACGTTGATCATCCAGTGGATTGAACCACCATGTTTGCTCATCAAACTGCAGGCGGCCACGCGCGGTTTCTAGGTCGCTATCGGCGCCGGATGTTCCACGTTCACGGCCCAGCACATCCACCAGTTCAACTGCAGTGCGGCGCAGGGCAATCAGCACCCCAGTTTGGAAGGCCGCTTTGTTGTCGAGAAATGGGGTCGCCTCCCACTCAATGAGCCCCAGAATACCAACTTTATACTGTGGCATGCTTGGCACCCACGCGTTGCGATTCACCATCAAGTCCAGCAGATAGACCTGCATATCCACGATCTGCGAACGGTCACAGGTGCGCGCATCTGTGGGGGAGCCATCAACGGTTGCGGTCTCTTCGGCGGTGGCCATGGCGTTCGCACGCAGCACATCCTGCGGATAGGTTAGCGTGTCGCCGCGTGTCCAAAGCACATTCCAGAAGAAGGTGATGTTCCAAATAAGAAACAGAATGAGGAAGATGAGCAGCCCGCCGCGCCACGCGATGCGACCCGTTGCGCGCATGCCGCGCATCTTTTCCGGGCCGCCCTCTTCAGGCTTGGGCAAACGCAGTTTGAACAGCGCAATGAACCCGCGCCACATAGCCCGCAGCCAATCAATAATGGGGTCAAACATGGGTATGTCCTTATCTGGCAGGCTAGTGCAGCCCAAAAAACGCCTCACGCACCTTCGCGCGCATACGCCAGCGGTCGTGCGTGTTCGGCGCATAATGCGTGGTGAGATAGTCTACCGCAAATGCCTTTTGGCGCTCGGTGTAGGTCTCGTAGATGTCGTAAAAACGACGCTTGTTCAAAATGAAGGTCGAGAGCAGATCAAAAGGTAGATGCTCGACAATGATACGATTGATATCAGAGGCACCAGGCGCATCCGGCACGGCGCGGCGGAAATAAAACCGCTGTTCAGGTGTTAGCCGCCGCTCATAGGCCGCAGCTTCAGCAGGCGTATCCAGCAGGCCCCGCATCTGGCTGATCACACGAAAGCGCCTGTCAGGGTTTAGCTTAGCCATGTTGTCGGCAATCCAGCGCGAAAGGTAAGCGTCTTCAATCATACCGCTCGCATCAAAGTCGTGATCGCCCAACATCAAAAGCTCAGCAACAAGCAGACGAAGGCGATGCTCCAAAAGACCTGATCGCTTGAGCCATTCAGGGTTAAATGGCTCCAACAAGCGCTCTTCCTCAAGGTAGGAGAACAGCACTGGCGTTTCGTGCATCGCGATTATAGATGCGCCGAAGGGCTTGGGCACCAGCTGATCGGCATCTCCGATCATAACCGAGCCATCCTCGCGCGCCAGCACGTAGGCGCCACCGAAATGGCTGGTCCAAAAAACGTTCGGCCATTGGAAGGAGAGCTGCTGGGGCAAGAAGCCATTGCGGCGCACATCGCCAACACGTGCAGCGCCAGAAACGATATTCTCCATCAGGTTATGATCGGCCCATGCATTCGGCTCTTTCAAAAACCGATCCATTTGGACTTTTAGCGTTTGGGCTTCCTCCAGCAATCCGGTGGGGGTGCGCACGATGAACCGCACATCACGAATACCAAGCACATCAGCGGGACGTTCCACATCGAAAACCAAGTTCTCGATTTCGCCATATAACGCGTCTTTCAGCGTAACGGCACGGACCATACGATCATTGGCGGAAAAGAACGCACGGATTACTTGTCCATCAGCGGAAAAGGATGTGCGGATCAGTGGTAAATCGGCCTGATCAGGCGAGAGGATGATAAAACGCCGGTTGATGCCTTCAGGATCAAGATAAGATGCATTTTGCATCTCCAAGGCAACTTCATAGGAATAGCCAGAGGCATCGATATAGAAATCAGCAAGCTGAGTTTGCGGCAACCCAAAGGCTTGCAAGGCAGCATTATAGCGCGCCACCAGATGCGCGCTATCCACATGCAGCAGCCCGCCAAAGCGTAAGCCTTCTTCAATTAAGCGCTGCATTGGTTAGCTTTGCTCCAACCTTTTGGACGCCTTTTCGCGCACACGGTGGTCGCGCAGCAGCGCTTCAATGGCGGCCTCATCGGACTTATCCGAATAGCGGAACTCGCTGTCAGCATATCGATTGATCTCCTGCAAGATGAAATCCATCGAAATTGGCTTTTGCAGCTCTTCGATCATCGCCAGCTTCTCATCATAGCCCTTTTGCAAGAAGGCCTCTGGCTGCTCAAACCATGCGTCTGGCAACTCCACATCCATCGCGCGGTACTTAATAGCATCGGTAACATTCTTGATGGCGCGACCTGTGAAACGTGGCTCGGCCTCTTTAATTGCATGAAGATCAAGGCCGACATCACCGATGGTTTTCGGTTGCCCATGCTCCCGTGTGTATCGCTCCCACACCGCCAGAAGGCCGTCTTCTTTTGGCTGGTTGTGTTGTGCGTAAGATTTGGCCACTGCCTGCTTCAATGCTTGATCTGCAAAGAAGTCATCCTGGCCCAAAGGCACGTCATGCTTCTTGCCTAAGAGCAGATGGAAAATGTCGATATAATCGTTTTCCGTTTGCGGCCCGTCCACCAGCCACCTGGCACCGGCACGCTGGCGCAGCGCATCGTCAACCTTCTCTGGATAGTTGGAAAACATGCCAAAACTTGAGTTACCCCGTATCACAGTTTCCGCGCCGGAGAATGCGCCCATCAGAACACCCGTAACCTCTTGTTGTCCTGAGGAACTTTGCCGATCATCACGCTTGCCTGCCACCTGATCGATGTCATCAATAGTGCCAAAACCAATGGCTTTGGGGTCTAAGACACGGTCAATGAAAGCCCGGCAGTTTTGGCCCGATTTGCCCTGGTATTCTGATATCTGATCGATACCAAAATTCTCATAAACAAACGGGTATCCAGCGATGTCGCAATAGTCCTTCACCAGGCCTGCGGTCATCTGGATGAGGGTGGTCTTTCCGGTACCGGGAAAACCATCACCCACGAAGGTGAAGAGGAACCCGCCAAGCTCAACGAAGGGGTTCTTCTGCCGCTCAAAATCATAGGCGACAAGCATTTTGGCAAGCTTGATAGCCTGGGCTTTGGCGATGTGGTTGCCGACCACTTCATGCACTTGTTTGAACTGCATGACCAAAGGTTTGCGCCCCTTGGTAGAGGCCGAGCGCTCAAACCCGCGTACATGAAAATCATCCGCCTCAATGGCGTAGGTGCGCGCGAGATAAGCTTGCAAGCTATCGCCCATAATGCGGTGGGCATCGCCCTCCACGCGGTCAATCACATCGGCCATTGCGCGCGCAATGCGCGGACCTAAGTCTTCATCATCCACAGCATCCGTGGCCGCCTTAGCCACTTGAGCCACCACAAAACTCAAAGCATCAGTAGCTGTGTCGTAGCTTGGCTCGCCCAGCGCCGTTGGTTCCCCAGCTGGAGCATCGCCTAAAGCGTGAAGAAAATGGCTGGCCGCAATAAAGCTTGCCACTAACGCCCGCGCGCGAACAAGCGAGCGAAAGGTACTCTCATCAGTCGCTGACAAACCGGAGGTGCGCTTTTTCTCGCCAAGATCGAGATAGCCCAGCGGCTCAATAAAGAACTCCGATACCGTCATACCAACAGCAAGCGCACGACGTAGGCTGACCAATATGCCGTGCTCGCGAGTCGATAGCAGCGGATCATCGCCGCCCGATTTCCGCAGCGCCGCTTCAAGGTTTGCGCGCACACGGCGGGTCGGCGCAGCACTGCCTGCAATGGGCGAGACAAAGCGTGTGCGTCCCAGTTGTTCTGGCGCGCGCGGCAATGCCTCTTCCACCTCAGCATTTTCCATCAAACCAAGGGCCGCAGGATAAGCCTCAACAATGCGTGCTTCAGGAATGCGAACCGAACTGGCGTCGATCATAATCAGATATCCTCGAACAGCTTGCCATCAGGCGACAGCGAATGGATGCGCATGCCACGCATCAGCGTATCGATGCCGCCTTTGGTGGCCATTAATTTCTGGTGGGCGCGATGCGGCAGCAAAGCATGCGCCCGCGAGGCACTGGCGCCACGTTCAGTGGCAAGCCCATCAGTGGTGTCGACAGCGTAGGTTTCGCGATAACGCGTGGGTGCAAGAAACCAACTTTTGGTCTCTTCAGTACCAACCGAGATAACCTCATCAACATGCCAAACAAACATCCAGGCATCATCAACGGGAAGATCAGCAAACAATGGTGCAAAGGCTGGCGGTAGATCCATAAACACGGGCGAGTAAAATGGCCCCAAGGTCCATCGCTTCATCCGTTTGAGCGCAATGTCGTCAAACGCATCATCAAACTCAATGGCCGATGCCAGCGGGGTAAATCCGCTGCCTGAGAACTTGCGTGCCAGAGCCTGCATTTCTGTGTGGGGGAACGCTCGTGGCTGGCGATATTCAATCCAGGCCTGCGTAAAGACCGGCTTATTGGTGCTGCCATCCCAATGGTCCCAGGAAAGTTGCTTTAGCCGCCCCTCATCCTGCGGTTGTAGCGAGCGCCCTTCAGGCCAGAAAATCGGCAGCGCACCGCGCACCGCCTCCTGGTAGATCGCTCGGCCAATCTCCTGCAGTTGAAGCTTCCGTGGCACACGCCGACGTTCCATCATCTGGTTCAGCAACCGCTCACGCAGATAGGCAGAGCTTTGCTCTGGCTCAGCGCGCGCTTTCACATCACGCGCGAGGGCAATAATATCGGCCAATATCGGTAAGCCGCTATCATTGCGGTCAGCGCGCACCGGCAAACCGCCAGCATCACGCTTATCGAGCAAGTCAAAAGAAGCGTCTATGCGCGCAGCAATATCCACCAACACAGTGTCAGAAGATTGTAAAAGCCCCGCCGTCACGCGGCGCAGTGCTTCAAAATAGACGCGCCGAACATCCGGCATTACCGAAGCATTCATCGGATGATACGCTGCCAGTTATTCAACATATTTTCCAGATTCAACCTGCTCGACAATCTTGCCAAATCGGCGCGCAAATTCGGCATTGGCAAGGTCTGCCTTCTGGCGAATATCTTGCGTGCGCTTCATGTAGATCTCATGAGCTTCCATCATAGAAACAATGCGGTTTTCCGATGAAATGCCAATCTGCGTGATCATAGCTTCGGCTTGCGCATCGGTTTCCCGACCCACATCATCAATACGGTGACCAATGTTTTGCTGGGCGGAAGTACGCAAGGATTCCACCAACGCATCATACATGATGGTGCGCTGCTCTGTGTCGATGTTGAGTTTGGAAATCAGCGTTTGCTGTGCAGCTTTTTGTTTGGCCAGACTCTCGACATAATTGGCATAGATGGCGCCATAGCGCTCAAAGCTCTGCTGTGTCGCCACCAGTTCTTGCTTCTTGGCCGTCGCTTCATTGTAGGCATTGGCAAGCTGGGCGCGCTCTGCCTGATGCGCTTTAAGCGCTTCACCGGTTGCATCAGCAATTTGCGCATCAATGGCAGAGATTTGCGGTGCAAGAACATCAAGCTGCGCATCGGTCTCTTCGATAGAGCGTGCTGTCACTTGCGCGCGCTCAAGCACATCGGCCTGAGCGTTTTTCGATTTATCCAAACGATCATCGATCACCGCCAGTTGCTCTTCAAGCAGGCCGCGAATGATTTCTGATTTTTCAATCAGATTATTGAGATTGGAGCGGATGTCGGCATTGCGGATGCGCGATGTTTTCATTTCTTCGGCGCGGCGCTTGGAAAAAATACTCCACAGCTTCTCACCAAATGTGCTTTCACTCATCGACTTGAATTCAGAGCCAAAGGATTGGGTGATTTCATCAAGCCCATAAACAAGCGAAGCAATATTGCCTTGCAGCTTGTCTTCATTTTCGACCACAGACTTAAAGTCCTGATCGTCAATGTTCACATCAATTGTCTGCATCTGGCTTTCGCCAAGCACGGCGCCAAGACGTTCATCAATTTTAGACTGAGTGGAGTTGATTTCCTGGACCTGGGAGCGGGTCTCAGCAATACCACGCTCCAATTCGTCAAACTTTGCCCGTGCCATTTTGGTCCATTCCCCTGCTCATGTGTGCGCTTGGCGCTGTGATTAATGATACTTAGTGATGATTTGGCGGTTTTCACCGACGTTCAAGCGACTTAAGACGAAAGTTGCTCCGTAAGGAAGTGATCCAACAGTCCAAAAACGTATTTAAGGACCCACTCGCATGCCAAACGCCCCGCAAGAGCGAACGCCACAAGCTGTAGACCTGTTTGTCATCGGTGGTGGCATCAATGGTGCTGGTGTTGCGCGCGATGCGGTTGGGCGCGGTTATTCTGTTTTACTGGTGGAAATGGGCGATATTGCCAGCGCAACATCCAGTTGGTCCACCAAGCTCATTCATGGAGGCCTACGCTATCTTGAGCATAACGAGTTTGCTCTGGTACGCGCATCGCTTATCGAACGCGCGCGTCTGCTATCGGTCGCCTCACACCTTGTCTCTCCACTTCGGTTTGTTTTGCCCCATGGCTCAGGCATGCGCCCGGCGTGGCTCATCAGGCTTGGGCTGTTTCTCTATGATAACTTGTCCATGAGCCGTAAGGTGCCTGGCTCTAAGGGCATCAACCTTGCCTCTGATGCGGCAGGCAAAGTTTTAAAGCCAGCAATGCGCACCCGCGGCTTCACCTATTATGATTGCCGCGTGGATGATGTGCGCCTCACTTTGGCAAACTTGGCTGATGCTGCCAAACGTGGAGCCTCTATCAAGCCACGCACAAAGCTCATTGGTGCCAGTGTGAGCGATGGTTTATGGAAGCTAACATTGGAACGCCAAGATGATGGGGTGCGCTATGAGGTGCATGCCCGCCACGTGGTCAACACGGCTGGCCCGTGGGCCGATAAAGTGGCCCACCTTCTTACCGGATCAAACTCCCCCATCGGCCTGCGCCTTGTGCGCGGCTCGCACCTGGTTGTGCGCAAACCTGCAGGCTTAGATGATGCCTATTTAATGCAGCAGCCTGATGGGCGCGTTGTGTTCATCATACCTTATGAGGGTGACTATGCCCTGCTTGGCACCACCGATGCTGACCATATCGATCCTGCCGATGTTGAAATCTCGCCTGAAGAAACAGAATATCTTTTGGAAGCAGCCAACCTATACATGGACAGGCCGCTGACCCGTGATGACATCGCTTGGACATTTGCTGGCGTACGCCCTCTGCTTGATGATGGATCAGACAATGCGCAAGAGGTGACGCGCGATTACAAAATTCTGACCAAAAAGCACCTAGCTGCCGGCATGACCAATGTGTTTGGCGGCAAGCTAACAACCTTCCGTACCTTGTCGCAGAAGGTCGTTGACGACATTGCCGAAGTTACAGCGCCTACATCCCATGGCATGGAAAGTGGATGGACAGGATACACAGCATTCGATGATGCTTTTGTGGACGATGTATCGCGCAAAGCAGTATTGGATCAGGTGCGTGAAAGCCTATCGCAGGGCCTAAGTGTGGTGGACGCTGCCGCCCACGCAGACCGTCTGGTGGGTATGTATGGGCGCTCAGCTCAGTCGCTGGCGGGCATTATTGGTGCCGCCAAAGAAGCACCGCTTGAGGCAGGCTTATTCCCCGCTGAAGTGAGCCACATGGTTGAGCACGAATGGGTGCGCACGGCAGAAGACGCGCTGTTCCGCCGTTGCAAGCTGGGCATCGGCAAACCGCAATCAGCTTTTGATCAAGTGCAGGCGCTTATCGATAACGCCCTTGCCAAAAAAGATGCCGCCTAAGCCGCCGTTTCAAAAGCGCCGCAAGAGCGCAAATCAATACTCGGGAGACCTACCATGAGCTTCATTCTGGCTATCGACCAAGGCACCACATCAGCCCGTGCTCTGATCTATGATGCGGCGCTTAATGTGGTTGCCAGCGCGCAGGAAGAACTGCCGCAAATTTACCCAGCCGATGGTTGGGTAGAGCATGATGCCGAAGTCATTTGGAGCTTAGTACAGTCCACTATCAGCACGGCACTGAACAAAGCTGGCAAAGCGCCAAGCGACATGGCGGCCATCGGCATCACTAATCAGCGCGAGACGGTCGTCGTGTGGGATAGGTCCACCGGCAAACCAATTGGCAATGCCATTGTTTGGCAAGATCGGCGCACCGCTGAAACATGTCGCCGCCTGAAGGCGGATGGCGCAGAGCCTATGGTGCAAGAGCAAACTGGCCTGCTGCTCGATCCCTACTTCTCCGGTTCAAAACTGGCTTGGATGCTGGACCAGGATCGAAGCCTGCGGACACGCGCATCCAATGGCGAGCTGGCATTTGGTACCATCGACAGCTTCCTGATTTACCGCCTTACCGGCGGCAAACGACATGTAACCGATGCAAGCAATGCGTGCCGCACGCTGCTGTTTGATATCGGCACGCAAGGCTGGTCGGATGACCTTTTAAAGCTGTTCAACATTCCTGCCGCCATGCTGCCTGAGGTTCTTGATTGTGCGGATGATTTCGGCATCACAGACCCATCGGTGTTTGGGGCGTCGGTGCCCATCCTTGGCTGCGCGGGTGATCAGCATGCTGCAACCATCGGGCAGGCTTGCTTTCAACCAGGCATGGTGAAGGCAACCTATGGCACGGGGCTTTTTGCTGTGCTCAACACCGGTAACGAGCGCATCCAGTCAAAGAACCGCTTGCTAACCACCCTCGCCTACAGGCTGGATGGAAAACCCACCTACGCGCTGGAGGGTTCTGTGTTTATTGCTGGCGCCGCCGTTCAGTGGCTGCGCGATGGCCTCAAAATCATTGAAAACGCGCCGCAGGTGAACGATTTGGCCAACAAAGGCGTTCGCGGGGCAATCACGCTGGTGCCAGCTTTCGTTGGCCTGGGCGCGCCCTATTGGGATCCAGATGCCCGCGGCGCGATTTACGGCATTACCCGCGACACGGGGCCTGAAGATTTCGCGCACGCAGTGCTAGAAAGCGTGGCGTTCCAAACCCGTGACCTACTGGATGCGATGGCGCGCGACTGGCCGCAAGGCGAGCGCTCTGTGCTGCGCGTCGACGGCGGCATGACCCAATCTGATTTGACGCTACAATTGCTGGCGGACATTCTTGACGCGCCAGTTGAACGACCCAACGATCTAGAAACCACCGTTAAAGGCGCAGCTTATTTGGCTGGCCTCAAAGCAGGACTTTGCCCCGACATGGAGACGTTTGCCAAAACCTGGCAAAAAGATGCTGAATTCCGCCCAAACCTCGACGAGGAAACGCGCCAGTTTCATATGGCGAGGTGGCACGACGCAGTTAAGCGCACACTTTCCCAACCCAGCTAACCTGTATCAATTGGTAAATCGCACCGATGAAACGATCTGCCAGGTTGCACGGTCAATTTCCAGCACCACAGCACCATCCGTGCTTTGCGCACTCACAAACAAGGAGCGTTCATCCACGCTGGTTCCTACAATCTGCGCGCCGGGCACACTAGCAACCACAAGCGAACGCACTTCATCGGCACTTAGATTGCTCGGATAGTCAGGCGTCGACGGAATGGCGAGCGCGCGATAGAGGATAACGCCCAACACAGCAAAGATGCCCAAAAACATGATACCCGACGATACCAACGACAACCGCTTCATTTTAACCGCGACAGCTTCGAGCCGTGGATCGAGCGGTTCTTCATCATTTGGATTGTGAGGGGTATTAGGCGTGGAAGATGACATCAGCGTAGCAGTCCTTGAAGAGAGGAGCGATGGAACATCGCTTCTGCGCCTTCAAGCATCAGAAAGCGAACGGAGCAAGCGGCTGGATGCCACGCTAGCAGCTCACGCAGAGGGCACAGGCCTTTCGCGCAGCCGCATCACCACGCTCATCAAAGACCAATATTGCACTGTAAACGGCACGACTTTTACCAATGCTGCGGCCAAAATAAAAGGTGGTGAACAGATAGAACTGCTTATCCCGCAGGCAGAAGACCCAACACCGCAGCCTGAAGCGATACCTCTGGATATCTTGTTCGAGGATGATCAGCTAATCGTGCTCAATAAACCCGCCGGACTGGTTGTGCATCCCGGTGCAGGCAACCCATCAGGTACCCTGGTCAACGCCCTGCTACACCATTGCGGCGATAGCCTTGCTGGCATTGGTGGGGTTAAGCGCCCGGGCCTGGTGCACCGGCTGGATAAAGACACGTCTGGCGTTATGGTTGTGGCGAAAACCGACCAGGCCCACCAGCATCTCTCAAAACAATTTGCTGACCATGGCCGTACCAATGATCTGGAACGGATCTACACAGCCTTTGTTTGGGGCGGGACAAAAACGCAATTCACCGTTGATGCCCCGATCGGGCGCGATCGCGCCAACCGGCTCAAAATGGCTGTTTCCAAGCGCCCAGATGCGCGCGAAGCCGTAACACATGGCCAGCGTATCGAAAGTTTTGGCGATCCTGAAAGACCTGCTGTCAGCAAAATAACTTGCCAATTGGAAACAGGCCGCACCCACCAAATTCGCGTCCACATGGCCCATATCGGCCATGGCGTCGTTGGTGATCCAGACTATGGCAGAGGCGGAAGAACCCGTGCAAACACGTTTGAAGATCCTATAAAAGAGGCGCTCTTGGCCTTCCCACGGCAGGCCTTGCAGGCCAAAACCCTACAATTCACCCATCCAAAGAGCGATGAAATCATGCGCTTTGAAGTGGAATTAGACAAACAATTACAAGAACTTGAGACACAGCTCTCGCAAGAGTGAACAACTTGTAATGATGTTAGCCCCTGTTTTGGCCAATTCCATACCTATATCCAACTCTCAAACTTAGAGCTGCTTAACCATAAGGGCTCATAACCTCTCGCCACTTTTGGGAGAGACGAAAAAAAGGGAGCGGGCAAAACATGGCACAATCAGTTTCCAATCTTCCATCCATTGATGGCGGTTTATCTGGCTATCTTACCGAAATTCGTAAGTTTCCGATGCTTGAGCCGGACCAGGAGTTCATGCTGGCAAAACGCTTTGCCGAACACCAAGATTCTGGCGCAGCCCACCAACTTGTCACCAGCCATTTGCGCTTGGTGGCCAAAATAGCCATGGGCTATCGCGGCTACGGCTTACCAATCGGTGAAGTTGTTTCCGAGGGCAATGTTGGCCTCATGCAGGCTGTGAAGCGCTTTGATCCCGATAGAGGATTTCGCCTGGCGACCTATGCCATGTGGTGGATCAAAGCATCGATCCAGGAGTATATTCTGCGCTCGTGGAGCCTTGTGAAAATGGGCACCACGGCCAATCAGAAAAGACTGTTCTTCAATCTTCGTAAGGTGAAAGGCAAGATTTCTGCGCTTGAAGATGGTGACCTGAAACCCGATCAAGTGACCGAAATTGCAACGCGCTTAAACGTATCTGAAGCCGAAGTGATTTCAATGAACCGTCGTTTGGGCGGTGACACGTCACTTAACGCGACAGTGCGCCAAGATTCTGAAAGCCTGGAATGGCAGGACTGGCTGGTGGATGACACCGACAGCCAAGAAGTCATGCTGATCGACAGCGAAGAGAAGGACAACCGCCGCTCCATGCTGCGCGAGTCCCTTGATGTGCTCAATGAGCGCGAGCGCCGTATTTTTGAGATGCGTCGCCTGTCGGAAGATTCCATGACACTTGAGGAGCTATCTCAAGAGTTTGGTGTTAGCCGAGAGCGTGTGCGCCAAATCGAAGTGCGGGCCTTTGAAAAGGTTCAGGAAGCGGTAGTTGCCGCTTCAACCATGCTGGAAGAGCGTGGTGTGGAGGCGTAAGCCAAGCACAGCCGAGCGCCCAACACCAATAATTACAAAGCCCGGCATCGTGACCCACGATGCCGGACTTTTTTGATCGATATGCAGACCGACGGGCCATTGCCAACGGTTGCCAAATTTTCGCTCTTTAAAAGGTTATTTCTTGGCAAAACAGGGGTGCGGTCGTCAAATACGCAGCATCCCAAGAAAAACCAGCCGCCTCACAGCTTGCCTGCGTAGTAAAATCAGACGCCATTGGCGGCATAACCGTGGTGCCCATCAATGGCCCAGGGTCGAATTGCGGCACAACACTCTCTATAGCCGGCAAATCTGGTAGTGGATCAGATGCTTCTGGGCTGCCCACATTTTGCTGAGTCACAACCTGATCACTGTCTGGCAATTCGGTAAAATCAACGCCCTCAAGGGTGGTAGTAATGCCGACGCCCGGCAGTTCAATAGCGTTGGTAACAGCCGTGTTGACGGTGATAGGCACAACCGATGGCCCGATCGGCCCAGCACCGGTGCTTGGAATAAACACACCAAAACCGGGTGAGCGCACCTCAACTGTACCGCCAGCCGTTTGCACCACAACGCGGCCACGCTGGCTGATACCAGCATAATTCGTGTCAGGTCCGCGCAGCACAACGAACACCGCCGTTGCTGGATCAACGCTTGCGCCCGGCGGGATCAAACCAGCGGCCTGCGCCAGTGCAACGGCCTGCGCCCCCACAATCACATCAATGCTCGTGCCCCGCGTGCCAATGGTGGCCGAGGGTGTTTGGATCGTTACGCCATTAGGCGATATGGCGCTGACGCCACCGGAAACAAACCTCAGCACACCTTGCGTGGTGCGCGCGGCAATTTCACCCACAGAGCGGTCCGGATCATAAATAAAGCGGTCGATCACCAGATCGTTGCTCTCGCCGACGGTGAACACGCTTTCATCAAGCAACAGTACTTGCATGCCCGACTGAACTTGCGTCTGCACCCGGTCACCCAGGCGCATAGCCTCGCCACCACTGGGCCGACGCACACTGGCACCTGAGATAACCGAAACATCACCACGCACCGCGGCTGCAACCCCAATGCGGGCCTGTTGGGCCTGCGCTTCACCGCCAGCCAAAAAAGGAACCGCCATCGCAGCAGCCCCTACAAACAGCAAGGCAAGTAGGCCAGCGCGGCATTTTTCAATGATTGTTTTCATGGCTTGATGCCCCGCTTACATTGAAAACTGGCGGGCGAAGGAAAGCCCAAAACTGAAATTGTCGGCCTCAAACAACGCGCTGTTTGATTGAATAACCGTGTAACGGCCAAATGTTTCTACCGCCCAGCCACGCGCCCAGCTTGCATCGGCACCTTCATCAATGCTCTCCACAAGCAGCGCCACAGGCACCGCCAACCCACCGCTGAGGCTATAGCGGGTGTCTTCACGCGCTAGCGCAACCGCAGAATTGGGATTGGCTGCATCGTAAGCCAGTTGGCGAACCGATCCACCAACCCGCATGGACACACCAGAAGCATTGCGGAAGCGCAAACTGGCGCCACCACCAAAGCCATTATAACCGTACCATGCGCTGCCCGCGTCCTTGTGGACATAGCTACCGTGCACGGACAAAGCCACAGCACCGCTCAAGCGATAGGTGAGCTCCGGGCGAACCGAAACGCGCAGGCCGTCCGCATCGCCCAGATTGGTGGTGGAGAAGAGGTTCACATCGAGCGCTTCATGCACCGCTTCCACGCGAGCTGTTGCGGTCAAAACATCCGAAACATCGGCGGTGAGCTGAACTGCGCCGCCCACATGGTGCCCGTATAAATGCCCGTTGGAGAACTGCGTCCCGGCCACGGCCATCACATCCACAAAGGCAAAACCCAAATCAAGCCGCGGCCCCACAGCCAACCGGCCTGAGGCGGTGTCTGAATTACCATCATCGCGCAGCCGCGCAAATCCGCTTACCTGCGCCCGCAGGCTGTGGCCCAACCCATTGCCGAAGGGAACCTCACCGCGCAATTGCACTTCACCAAAGCCAAAGGCCTCATCATTGCTTGGCGCATTGAACGGCACACCAGCATCCGTGGTGCCGGCACCCGGCGCAAGCGCTGGGTTGGTATCGTACATGGCACCAAGGCGGACCACGCCAGAAACACGCGGCGATACTGGGCTGGCGCGGACCATGCCTGCCAGTCGACTGGCTTCAGCCTGATCTTCAGGGCTAAGTGGGCGCTCGCTTAAAAAAGCAAGGTCTTCCAGCGCACCGGCATTGTCGCCAAGGCGCAGGAACACTGCCACGCGGATGAGCCGCGCGCGGTCAAAGTTAGGATTGATGAGCAAAATACGCTGCAAGGTGGCGGAGGCAGCTTGAAAGTCTGCGTCTGCCAGCTGCGCGCGCAGCAAGGCCGAATTGGTTTCCAGCGAATCTGGATTGGCAAGTACAGCTTGATAGGCGACGTTGGCCTGCGTGCTCTGGGCCAAACTCGGGGAGGCAGACAGAGTGTTTCCAGCGAGTGCTAGTACCGCGCCCATTAGCAGTGGCGTCAGCCAGCTGCTAACCTTCAACTTACAAAACGCAAATTTACCAAAAAAATGCATCAATATTTCGCCCACAATGCCACCACGGCTCGCGCGCATCTGAACACCCACAAGCCCATGTTAACGTAGTGTTAGCTTTTCAAGCGCTGTGCAATACAGGGTTGGGGCTATTGCCAAAATGACCACACGTAAATTTCCGCTGTGTTGCTATTTCATCGCATTGCTGCTGTGCAGGGGGCGTGGACATTCTTCAAACCCATAAAAACAACGCGACCTGCTAATGCGCCGCTTTTCCCGCACACTGATCCCCCTGGCGATTGGCCTTTCCTGCCTGGCAGGCGGGCTTGTGGTGCGCGCGGTTGATCCTGGGTTGGTCGAAATCATCCGGGAGCGGGTGTTTGACCTTTACCAACGGGTAGATCCACCTACACTTGGACAGGAAACACCACTTCGCATTATCGATGTCGATGATGCATCCTTGGCAACCCACGGGCAGTGGCCCTGGCCACGCCCTCTGTTGGCAGATCTGGTGACGGCGCTACGTGAGGCCGGGGCGGCGGTTGTCGCCTTTGATATGATCTTCCCTGAACCTGACCGCGCAAGCCCAACCCTTGCTCTGCAAGAGTTGGAACTTCCAGCGGCCCTATCACGCGATTTGGCAGCAAGCGTCGCTGCACTTCCCAGCCATGATGAGCAGTTCGCACAGGCACTGGGCAATGCGCCAAGCGTGCTGGGCATCGCGGTCAGTGACGACAGCAGCGGATTCACCCCGCGTGCTGGCATTGCCATGGTGGGCGCCACACCGGCTCGTGCGCTTACGCAAATAAATGGCGTGATCGAAAACTTGCCTCTTTTGCAGAACGCCGCTCACGGATTGGGTGGCATCCATGTGTCTGCGCGTGATGATGATGCGATTGTTCGGCGCATTCCAGCACTCACCTATGTCGGCGAGCCGCCAGACCAAGGTGCCATTTTACCGAGCCTGTTTGTGGAAGCGCTGCGCGTAGCACAAGGCGCACAGAGCCTGGTGGTGCGCACCAACCCCTCACCCAATGCCCCTGAAATTGGGATACCCCAAGACTTGCGGGTTGGTGCGTTCACGCTTCCGCTTACCCAAGTTGGCGCCTATCGCATACGCTATGGATCCTTGGATGAAGCGCTTATCCTACCAGCAAATGCCGTGCTGGAAGCAAAGGACAATCCATCCACGTTAGTGCCGCACCTTGCTGGGACGATTGTTCTTATCGGCACATCGGCACCTGGCTTGTTCGACCTACGTGCCACACCGCTTGGCACCATTGTGCCTGGCGTTACCATGCATGCCCAAGCTATCGCCAACATCATCAATGGCACACATCTTTCGCGTCCAGATTGGACACTGGGTCTAGAAATGATCTTACTGGCCGCAGGCGGTTTGCTTGTGATCATCGCAGCACTTTTCCTGCGGCCACTGCCAGCAGCCGGTGTTGCAGCAGCAACCGTTTTGGCTATTGGCGCAGGCTCATGGACCGCGTTCTCCCACCATTTGCTGCTTGTGGATGCCAGCTACCCCATTGTGTTCACACTGCTTGTCTTTGGTGCTGTCACAGTCCCAGTGCTCATTGGCACCGATAGACAACAACGCTTTATACGCAGCGCATTCTCGCACTATTTGGCCGAACCGGTTTTGGCGCGCCTAGAGAACAACCCCAGCGCCCTGAAGCTAGATGGCGAACGACGCACCATCACCATCCTGTTCATGGATGTGCGCGGCTTCACATCACGCTGCGAAAGGATGGAGCCAACGGCAGCTGTGGAGTTGCTCAACGCCTTGCTTGATCCGTTGTCAGAAGCTGTTTTAGCCGAGGAAGGCACCATCGATAAATTTATGGGCGATGGCATGATGGCGTTTTGGAATGCCCCACTTGACCAGGAAGATCACGCAGCCAGAGCCATACGCGCGGGCTTCGCGATGAGTGACGCCATGAAGAAACACAACGCCAATTCATCAGCCGGTAGCGCGCCACTTGCCATTGGGGTTGGCATCCATACTGGCGAGGCGTTCGTCGGCAATATGGGTTCGAAACGGCGATTTGCGTATTCCGCCATAGGCGACAGCGTTAATCTTGCAGCCCGTGTTGAGGCACTAACAGGTACGCTTAAAACCCAAATCCTCGTGACCGAGGAGGCGCTTAGCGCAGCTTGCGATCACGATAGCCAATTGCGCCAAGCCCTTGAGCCGGCAGGCAGTCATACTGTGAAGGGGCGCCAGCAAGCCGTGCGCGTGTATGCGCTGGCCAGCAGGCGCGAGGCTTAGTTGGACCAAGCGTTCAATGCCTGCTGGAAGACATTGACACCGTCATCGCCTTTTTCAAACGTAATGATAGCGCGGCGATTGTCGGCATACAGCAGTGGCAGATCAAACCAACGGCCATCGCGCAACAATGGCACGTTGACCACCTGATCAGCTTCGCCAGCGGCAAGCGCCTGCCAGAATACACCTTCACCTAAATCAACGATAGCGCCACGCAGCGGATCACCACCAGCCTGTTCTTGTGGCTTCACCACCACACCCACAAGCTCGGCAATGCCTTCAGCGGGGAACGGATCAGAAAGATCAAAGGTAAACTCGATCAGATGTGTGGCCGGTAGTGCACTGTCCTGGTTTTCAGTGATGCGCATACCCAACGAAATGCCACGGGCAGGCACTTCAATGGTACCAATAATAGCGGTGGATTCACCTGCACCCTCCAGGCGCCAAAGCGCGCGCCCTGGGGCCGTGAACCCATCCGCATCTGGCGTCAAACCCTCTTCATAGAGAATAGCGGTCTGCGCAACGGGAAGACCTGGATTTGCTGGATCAGCAGTTGCAATTTCAGTGTCTGTTGTATCGGTGGCAGGCGGTGTTTCTTCAACGGCGCCTTGGTTGTCAGGCAGTAAACGCTCGCTCGAACGTGTTGGGTCGCTGCCAACGGTACGCACCTCGGGTGCTTCTTCCAGTGTCTCGCCATTTTCACTGGCAACTTCTGTGTTTGATCCACTGAGGTAGGGATCAAGCAGGCCAAGTTGCCAGGCAACGACACCACCACCAGCGATAACAAGCAAACCTAACAGGCCAATAATGAGGCCAGCCGAGCCGCCTCGTTTTTTGGGTGGCGGTGCAGCCGCAGCGGCAGCATCGAACTCAGGTAGGTCAGCGTTTGTTGGCGTTGCCTCAATTTCGGTAGGCGCATCGAAAGCAGTCGATGGATCAAACGATGGTTCGCGCGGCTGTGGCGCTGCCGGGATCACGGGCGGCGTTGGCGCTGCAACCGGCGCAACAGAAGATGGTCTGGGGGCGGCAGGCACAGGTGGTCGTGCTGGTGCCGCTGGGGGGGTACGTGCAGGCGTTACAGGAGGTGCCACCGGGGTCGCGCGTGAAACCGGCGGCGCTGGCCTTGGTGCAGCGGCGGGCGCAGCTGCACCAGGCAAAACTCCACCATTGGACGCAACATCGGCCTCAACCTTACGGATCGCAGATTCTAAAGCGAGCCGCTGGCGAGAAATATCCTCGGGCGGCAAAGGTGGTTCAAAACCGGTAAGCTGACGCACCAAAGCCTGCCGCGCGCGCTCATATATCTTGCGTCGCTCGTCGCCTGGGGCACCTGGCCGGGAGGCCAACGCCTTACGCAGGATTGCATCAAAATCCGCCATACTCACACCAACTCTAAATCTGCCGCCACCGGTACAGGCGTGCGGCCACGCACACTTAATACTTTACTAATGCCCATTTAGCCTAACGCGGGTCAATGGGTCCACCGAGATCAACAGGCCATTTCAAGACCCTAGCGCCTGTTTGCCAACAACATGGTTAACGTATGCGCCAAATTCGTACCTACCAAGCTACGTACTCAGTCTTTGAACGGATCGTGGACCAAAATTGTGTCATCACGCTGTGGGCTGGTTGAAAGCAGAGCTACCGGCGCACCAATGAGCTCTTCCACCTGTCGCACATATTTTACTGCTTGGGCTGGCAGGTCTGCCCAGCTACGCGCGCCAGCAGTTGTGTCAGACCAACCCTCCATACGGGTATAGATAGGCTTGGCTCTTGCCTGCTGGCCTTGGCTGGCGGGCAAATAATCAACCACTTCGCCATCCACTTCATAACCTGTACAGATCATCAGCTCTTCCATACCGTCCAGCACATCAAGCTTTGTTAGCGCGATCCCGGTGATGCCTGATGTTTTAACCGTTTGGCGCACTAGAACGGCATCAAACCAGCCACAACGGCGTTTGCGTCCCGTGACCACACCAAACTCATGGCCTTTTGTGCCCAGAAACTCCCCAACCTCGTTGAGCTGCTCAGTAGGGAATGGCCCCTCACCCACACGCGTTGTGTACGCCTTGGTGATTCCAAGTACATAGTCGATGCCACCAGGACCAATGCCCGAACCGGTGGATGCCTGGCCAGCAACAGTGTTGGAGGACGTTACGAACGGATAGGTACCATGGTCGATATCAAGCAACGCGCCTTGCGCACCTTCAAACAAGATACGCGAGCCCTTGGCGCGGTGTTCATCAAGCACCTGCCAAACCCGATCAACATAGGGCGTTACCTTGTCGGCCACTTCCAGCAACTCATCCAAAATGGTTTGCGGCAAAATTTCTGGTGCCTCCAAACCGCGCCGCAGCGCATTATGGTGGGCAAGCAGACGGTCAATTTTTGCTGGCAACGTTGCAGGGTTGGTCAGGTCCATCACGCGTATCGCACGACGCCCAACTTTATCTTCATAGGCCGGGCCGATACCACGCCCCGTGGTGCCAATTTTTGTGCCTGTTTGTGAGGCGGCGCTTTCGCGCATGCCATCCAGCTCCCGGTGAAGCGACAAGATTAGCGTGGCATTGTCAGCAATACGCAAGCGCTCTGGTGTAATAGAAACGCCTTGCGCTTCCAGCGTGGCAATCTCTTTGACCAGGTGATGCGGATCGATAACCACCCCATTGCCAATGATCGAAAGCGTACCCTCGCGCACAATGCCCGAAGGCAAGAGCGAAAGCTTGTAAACCGTTTCACCCACCACCAGCGTGTGGCCAGCATTATGGCCACCTTGATAGCGAACCACCACATCGGCGCGTTCAGACAGCCAATCAACAATTTTGCCTTTGCCTTCGTCGCCCCACTGCGACCCGACAACCACTACGTTCGCCATTCTTGATACGCCCTTGTTTGCGGCACAGCATTGCTAGCGCCAAACACATGCGCCCCGCATGATGATTGAAAGCTCAACCGATCATCGGGGCATTCAGGTGTCCTTATCACAAATGCAGCCGATGCAAGCCTGAACTTGTGCTCGATAGGACCATCAATGCCGCGATGCCTTGCTTAGCGGCAGCAAAAGGTGTTGGTGCAGGCCATGAAACTGTTTGATCGACCCTATGTTTTGCTCTCGCTAACCACACTTTTTTGGGCGGGCAATGCCATTGCAGGCAAGCTTGCGGCTGGGGTGATTCCCCCGTTTACGCTGACTTTTGTGCGTTGGACGCTGGTTGTAGCCATTGTATTTGTTGTGGCCCGCCCGCACTTGGACGCGCACAAAGAAACGATCCGCAAGCACGGCCTCTTTGTGATGTTTATGGGTGTGCTTGGTTTTTCACTGTTCAACTTCGCACTGTATGGCGCGCTCAATTTCACATCGGCATTGAACGTTTCAATTGAGCAATCGGCCTTCCCGTCTGTGGTCATGCTGATGATGTTTATCATCTACCGTGAGCGAATTAGCGCACTTCAAGGCCTGGGCGTAGCACTGACGGTGGTTGGCATCGCTGTTACTGTTAGCCAGGGCAGCTTAGATCGCCTGCTCGCGCTGCAATTTAATGTTGGCGATATTATCATGATGGGTGGCGTGTTAGTTTATTCGCTCTACTCAATCCTGCTACGCTACAAACCGAAAATACCTTGGCACATTTTTATGCTGCTTATGGCTTTGGGTGCAATGATAACGGCTTTCCCTCCTGCCCTATGGGAAGTATCACGCGGCGTGTTCCCTGAAGCGAGCTGGAAGGTGCCAGCACTTCTTGCTTACATTATCATTTTTCCATCTCTGCTTTCCCAAGTGTTCTGGGTGCGAGGCGTGGAACTTATTGGCCCAAGTCGTGCCAGTGTCTTCATCAATCTGGTACCGGTTTTTGGGTCCGCTCTGGCCGTCTTGGTCTTGGGCGAAACGTTTGCAGCCTATCACGCAGCCGGTATTGTTTTTGTGATTGGCGGTGTCATGCTTGCTGAATGGGCAGGTAGCCGCCGCGCAGCGCATCTAGCAGCACAAACAGCACCCAAATAACAAAGCAAGCAAACCAATGGCTAAGCTTCACTTCCACTACTCAACAATGAATGCTGGTAAGTCGACCATGCTTTTGCAGGCCGCTTACAATTATGCCGAACGCGGCATGTCAACGGTTTTGCTTACGGCAAAACTGGACGAGCGCGCTGGCGAAGGCGTGATTGGCTCACGCATCGGCATCAAAGCATCAGCCACCACATACGCACGCGACACTGATCTTTATGCCTTTACAATCGAGCATTTGGCGAAACTCTCAAAGACCGGTGAAGATAAACCCGCCTGCATTTTAATCGACGAGGCGCAGTTCCTGACCGAGGAACAAGTTTGGCAACTCGCGCGCATCGTTGATGACTTGCAAATACCGGTCATGGCCTATGGCCTTCGTGTGGATTTTGCCGGTCAACTTTTCCCAGGCTCAAAAGCGCTGCTTGCTCTGGCCGATGAAATGCGTGAAGTGCGTACGATTTGTTGGTGCGGATCAAAGGCTAGCATGGTTGCCCGAGTTGGCGAGGATGGCAAAGCGGTCACGGGTGGCGCCCAGGTGGAGATTGGCGGCAATGATCGCTACATCTCGCTATGTCGGCAGCATTGGCGCCATGCCATCAATGAAGCTCAAGGCGGCCCAATCAAACCTATTGATCCGGTGCACGGCACCTATCGGCCGCAAAGCGCAGACACCACAAAATAGACGGTCGCTTTCCGGGTGGTGCAGGCCAGACGAAAGGCCTAAAGCGCACGCTACAGTCCTGCCACTCTTCGCCCAGAAAGCCTATTCATGGCCATCACTTTGCCTCTGACTGCCCAAAAGACAATGTCGACCAAGGCTTGGGCCATGCTGGTTGTTCTTGCCTTCATGTGGGGCGGCTCGTTTGTATTCGGCAAAATCGCTGTCACCGAAATTACCCCGCTTACACTGGTGCTTTTGCGCGTTGGTCTGGCTGCATTGACCCTGCATATCATGTGCTTGGTGGCAGGTGTGCGGCTTCCAACTAACCTTAAGGCCTGGGGTGCCTATGCGGTCATGGGCATTTTGAACAACGTGATCGCCTTCTCCCTCATCTTTTGGGGACAACAGGAAATTGGCGCATCGCTGTCGTCCATTTTGAACGGGGCAACACCCTTCTTCACGGTGCTTATTGCTGGACTGGTCTTGGCCGATGAACGCTTCACATCAGCAAAAATCATCGGCTTGGCGATTGGTTTTGCAGGTGTTGTTTTGGTTATTGGCCCACGTCATCTCTTGGGGTTGGGCGATAATTTACTGTCAGAATTGGCTGTTATCGGCGCGACGATTTCTTACGGATTTGCCGGTGTTTGGGGACGTCGCTTTGCCGGCGAAAACCCAATGGCCACAGCCACAGGTCAGCTCACCATCTCAACACTTATGATGCTACCAATAGCGTTCTTATTTGAGGATCCACTGGGCTTGGCGATGCCTTCTACCACGGCCATCGTGTCCGTGATTGGCCTGGCCGTTATATCAACAGCGTTGGCCTACATGCTGTTCTTTCAAATCTTGAAAATGGCAGGCGCCACAAACGTATCGCTGGTGACCATGCTTATTCCAGCAGTCACAATGCTAATCGCTGTACCTGTATTGGGCGAGACGATTGACCCTTTAAAGCTGCTGGGCTTGTTCGTCATCGTTGCCGGCTTAGCCGTGCTTGACGGGCGGCCAATAAAAGCCGCCCGCACAATGTTTGCTTCACCTTAGAAGGACAGGCGCTTGGCCTGAACCACACCTTCCAAGGCTTCAATTTCCGCTAGCACCGCTTTGCTCACCGGCTCATCAACCTGCACAAGAGCGATGGCATCATCGCCTTTTTCAGCGCGGCCCAAATTGAATGTTGCAATGTTGATGTTATGCGATCCCAGCAATGTTCCAAGCCGACCAATAAAGCCTGGCTTGTCATTGTTGGTGACGTAAAGCATGTGCTCGCTAAACCCACCTTCCATATCAATGCCTTTGATCTGAATAAGACGCGGCTTGCCATCAGCAAACACTGTGCCCGCAACAGAGCGGCTCTGACGTTGGGTTTTAACCGTTAAGCGCATATAGGTCTCGTAAGCACCTTCCTGACCACGCTTGGTTTCCTCAAGCGCGATGCCACGCTCTTTGGCCATGATAGGCGCTGAAACCACATTGACAGAAGACAGCAGCGGCCGCAGCACACCGGCCAAAGCCGCCGACGAAAGCGCCTTGGTGTTGAGCTCCGCAACATCGCCCGCATATTCAATGGTAATGCCTTCAATGGCTGTTTCGGTTAGCTGCCCGGCAAACGAACCAACAAGTTCAGCCAGTTCAACAAATGGCTTCAACCGGGGGGCTTCTTCGGCAGAAATGGATGGCGAGTTCAGCGCGTTGGTCACCGCACCTGTGGTCAGGTAGTCGGCCATTTGCTCGGCCACCTGCAGGGCAACATTCTCCTGCGCTTCGGTGGTTGCCGCACCAAGATGTGGGGTGCAGATGAGGTTTGGCGCACCAAACAATATGTTATCCGTGGCAGGCTCTTCAGCAAACACGTCCATCGCTGCACCAGCCACATGGCCATTATCAAGCGCAACGCGCAATGCCGCCTCATCCACCAGGCCGCCACGTGCGCAATTGATGATTCGCACGCCTGGCTTCATTTTGTTGATGGCATCGGCAGAAAGAATGTTGGCCGTTTTGTCGGTTTTAGGAACATGCAGCGTGATGAAATCAGCGCGCTTGAGCAGCGTATCAAGGTCAGCCTTTTCAACGCCAAGCTCAATCGCACGCTCCTCGGTGAGGAACGGATCATAGGCAACAACCTTCATTTTTAGACCGATCGCACGGTCAGCAACGATGGAGCCAATGTTGCCACAACCGATAAGGCCAAGCGTTTTTGCTGTAACCTCAACGCCCATAAATTTGGACTTTTCCCACTTGCCAGCCTGTGTGGAGGCATCGGCGGCTGGGATCTGACGAGCGCAAGCAAGCATCATGGAAATGGCATGCTCGGCAGTGGTGATGGAATTGCCAAAGGGCGTGTTCATCACGATGATACCGCGCCCACTGGCCGCGGCGATATCCACATTATCAACACCGATGCCCGCACGGCCTATGACTTTGAGATTATCAGCAGCAGCGATGAGCTTTTCAGTCGCCTTGGTGGCAGAACGGATGGCCAGGCCATCATAGTCACCGATCATGGACAGGAGTTTTTCCTTGTCCTTGCCAAGACCTGGTTCGAAGGTGACCTCACACCCGCGAGACTTAAAAATCTCAACGGCGGTGGGTGAAAGACTGTCAGAAATAAGAACGCGTGGGGCCATTTTAGGCACTCCTTCAGATTGGGATAGAACCGAGCTTGGCCGTTCAGGCGGCAACCACACGGTTGGGACGGCGGATAGCCGGACCAGAGAAAAGAGGGATGGTTAGGCGGCGCATACGCGCCGACCAGAGACAACAAAAATGAAGCTTATGCTGTCTGAAGCTTCGCCTTCTCCTGGGCAAATGCCCAATCGAGCCACGGCATCAGCGCATCCATATCGGATGTCTCGATCGTGCCGCCTGCCCAAATGCGAAGGCCAGCTGGTGCATCACGATAGCCAGCAATATCCAAGGCCACACCTTCGCCTTCCAGGCGCTTGGCGATGGCTTTGGCAAAAGCAGCCTGAGCATCATCATCCAGTGCCAAAATGTCTGGATCAACGATCTTCACGCACACCGATGTGTTGGAACGCGTCTCTGGCACGTCGGCTAAATAGTCGATCCATGGCGTTGCCTGCACGAACGCATCAATGGCAGCAGCATTGGCATCAGCGCGGCCAATAAGACCCTTAAGCCCGCCAATTGATTGCGCCCAATTGAGCGCATCCAGATAATCTTCCACGCACAACATGGATGGCGTGTTTATGGTCTCACCTTTGAAGATGCCTTCAATGAGCTTGCCACCTTTTGTAAGGCGGAAAATCTTCGGCAAAGGCCAAGCAGGTGTGTAGTTTTCCAAGCGCTCAACAGCGCGTGGGCTAAGCACAAGCACACCGTGTGCGGCTTCTCCACCCAGCACTTTCTGCCAAGAGAAAGTGGTAACATCGAGCTTATCAAACGGAAGGTCCATAGCGAACGCAGCCGAGGTCGCATCGCAAATGGTAAGGCCCGCGCGGGTGGCGGGGATCGCATCGCCGTTTGGCATGCGCACACCCGATGTCGTGCCATTCCATGTGAACACCACGTCGGTGTTGTAATCAATCGCAGCCATATCCGGCAGCGCGCCATAGGGTGCCGTTACATTGGTTGCATCAAGTTTCAGTTGCTTCACGCAATCGGTCACCCAGCCAGCACCAAAGCTTTCCCAGGCGACCATTGTTACCGCACGTTCACCGAGCAGGCTCCACATGGCCATTTCAACAGCGCCAGTATCTGAGGCGGGCACAATGCCGATTCGATAATCGTCTGGAACGCCCAAAATGGCGCGTGTTTTATCGATAGCTAGCTTCAGCTTCGACTTACCAATTGATGATCTGTGAGAACGTCCCAGGGCCGCATCAGCTAAGCCATCTAGGGTCCAGCCGGGGCGCTTGGCGCATGGGCCGGATGAAAAACGCGGGTTAGCCGGCCGCGTGCCGGGCATTGCAATGCTCATAGTGCTATCCTTCCAGATAGATAGCCCCTCGTTGGGGAGGGGTGTCCCACTGCGGGCACTAAGCGATGTGGAAGGTGCCGTCAATTACCAAGTTAAGCCAATGAAGCTTTCAATGGTGCAAACGCAAAAAAAGCCGCTGGCGGCAACCAGCGGCTTTGAGGTGTGTATGGAAATTAAAACTAGTATCCAGAATGACCGCCGCCGAAACCGCCAAGCGCATAGCGGAAGCCCAACGTTACATCGTGAGATGTAATGCCGTTAAATTCGACCGGATTAAGGAAGTTGTTCGCACCACCAGACGCAATGAGGTCACCAGAAGCAGCATCACCCAGGCTCAAATATCTGTAACCAAGGTCCAGCGTGACACGATCATTCACTTCATAGCCCACACCTGCGTGTAGAGCCCATGCGAATGCCCATTCGGCATTATCAGCACCGTAAGCGACACTGCTTTGCGGTGTGTTGATGTCAGTCATGTTGTCGATCATCGTGTATGAGACACCAGCGCCAGCACCCACATAAGGGGTTATGCCGTGATAGGTTCCCATGTCCAAAAACGCATTGGCCATAACCAGATACTCTGATTTGTCAGCCAAATACTGGTTGGTGCCATCACCAGCGTCAGCGAAACTGCCGTTTCGGTCAGCATCATAACGATCTAAGCCATCGTAAGCTGTACGCATGCGGTATTCGGCGCTGATATCAGCGCGAAACCATTGGTTGAAGCGATAGCCAAGGGCAACACCAGCAAGGCCGCCTGCTTCAAACTCAGAGTTCAGGAATTCCACATTAGACGTTGCAAATAGTGCGTTGTTGAGGTGGTCGACTTCCTGGTTGGTAAAACCAACATACCCACGCAAATAAAGATTTCCGCCGAACTCGACTTCATATTCAGGCTCAAAATCCACAATTGGGGGTGGAATGTAATCGGCAGCAAAAGACACGCCTGAGACCAGGGTCGAGGCGAGCGCACCGATGAACAGAGATTTGGATGATTTACCCATCACATCATTTCCTTCTTCGCTGTTGAACGTGCTCACGCCAAAGTGGCGATGGGCCGTCTGCGTAGTGGAATATGACGAACAGAAGTTAAAACAGGTTTAACCTTGATTTTTAACCTTAAAAATTAAAGTAAATAGATCATTAAATCTGATTAACATTATATGAATACTTAAATATTGAATTGCGCAAAAATGGGACAGCACATTCCAGAGCGTGAAACGATGCTGACTTCAACGAACCTGTTTAGAAGATTTGAAAGGTCGAGCCTAAGCAGCCTTGCGCAAGGTGTCGCAAAGTTCATCCACGAGTGTTTCAACTAGCAGAGGGTCATCGCCTTCCGCCATGACGCGGATCAACGGTTCAGTGCCTGATGGGCGAATAACAAGGCGCCCTTGATTGCCAAGACGTTCGGTTGCAGCCTTGATGGCCGATTGCACGCCATCCCGCACAAGCGGACTATCACCCTCAAACTGCACATTTTTTAAAATTTGCGGAACCGGCTCAAAGCGGCTGCAAACATCCGACACACTCTCTTCACGCCGGGCAACAACAGATAGAATTTGCAGCGCCGAAACCAAACCATCGCCGGTCGTAACATAGTCAGACAGGATGATGTGGCCGGACTGCTCACCACCAACATTGTAGCCATTGGCACGCATGTGCTCGACAACATAGCGGTCGCCCACTTTTGTCCGAATAAGGTTTAAGCCCAAGCCATCAAGATAACGTTCCAAGCCAAGATTAGACATGACGGTTGCAACGACGCCAGGCTGAGTAAGCCTGCCCTGTCCCTGCCAGCTATCGGCAACAACAGCCATCAGCTGATCGCCTTGAACGATATCTCCACGCTCATCCACCATGACAACGCGGTCAGCATCCCCATCCAAAGCAATGCCGACATCAGCGCGCCGCTCGCGAACTTTGTCGCAAAGGGCCTGTGGGTGGGTTGAGCCACAACCTGCATTAATATTGGTACCATCGGGCTTGTCGCCGATGGTGATAACGTCAGCACCCAACTCCCAAAGAACAGCCGGAGCGACCTTATAGGCAGCGCCATTGGCGCAATCGAGAACGATGCGCATGCCAGCTAAGCTCATTGAGCGCGGCAATGTGCGTTTGGCAAATTCAATATAGCGCGCCTGTTCGCCTTCAAGGCGCTTGGCGCGTCCAAGGTCACGCGACTTGGCCAGAAGATGCTCCACCGGCGCATCCATAAGCGCTTCAATTTCCAACTCTTTATCATCAGATAGCTTGTAACCATCTGGGCCAAAAAGCTTGATCCCATTGTCATGAAAAGCATTGTGAGACGCAGAAATCATAACGCCCAGATCACAGCGCAACGAACGTGTAAGCATCGCAATGGCTGGTGTTGGCATAGGTCCGACCAAAAACACATCCATGCCGACAGAGGTAAAGCCAGCCACCAGCGCGTTCTCAATCATGTAGCCAGAAAGCCGTGTGTCCTTGCCAATGATCACGCGGTGGCGGTGCCCGCCATTTTTGAACATTTTGCCCGCTGCCATACCCACACGCATGGCCACATCGGCGGTCATGTTGCCTGCATTGGCCCGACCACGAATACCATCTGTTCCAAAATACTGACGAACCACAGGAAACCCCCAACTCAAAATACTGTCTACGCACCTATACGCAAACACGCCCAATATCGCGTTACCGCAACAGCAAGCCTCATCACAGATCGTGACCAAGCTTTACAAAACACAAACAAAAACCCCGGCTCTCAGCATCAAAACTGAAAGCCGGGGTCAACTTGCAACCAAATATCTCGGTCTTTAGCTTGGCTGTGGCTCCATATCACCAACGTCAGCATCGCCACCCTTGTCCTTGGGTTTAGCGCCTGCACTTGGCACAGCTGAGCCTCGCGAGCGTGTCGGCGTGTCATCACCGTCTTCGCGCACAGGCGACTTGCCATCCAACAGTCCCTGGATCTCATCACCAGACAAAGTTTCATATTCCAACAAACCATTAGCAATGGTGTGCAGCTGATCAATATTGTCTAGCGTGATTTTCTTAGCTGTCTCATAGCCCTGCTCAACAAAGGCTTTCACCTCTTCATCAACCAATTGCTGCGTCGCTTCCGATACACTTTGGTTTTGTGCAACGGAGTGTCCTAGGAACACTTCCTGCTGATTTTCACCATAGAGCAGCGGGCCAAGTTTATCGGACATGCCGAACTGTGTGGCCATTGCTTTGGCAAGCTTGGTCGCCATCTGGATATCGCCTGAGGCGCCAGATGTAACCTTCTCGTAGCCAAAGATCTCCTCTTCAGCAACGCGTCCACCCATAGCCACCGCAAGGTCAGCGTAACATTTGGCACGCGTGAGTGAGACCTGATCTTTCTCAGGCAAGCGCATAACCATGCCCAACGCGCGACCACGCGGAATGATCGTTGCTTTGTGGATAGGATCTGAGGCCGGCATATGCAGTGCCACCAAAGCATGACCGGCTTCATGATAAGCCGTAAGCTTTTTCTCTTCCTCAGACATAACAAGTGTGCGGCGCTCAGCACCCATCATCACCTTGTCTTTGGCGTCTTCAAACTCGCTCATCGTGACCAAGCGCTTGGAACGCCGAGCCGCCAACAGCGCGGCCTCATTAACAAGGTTCATCAGATCCGCACCAGAAAAGCCAGGCGTACCACGCGCCAAAACCTTAAGATCCACATCCGGAGCAAGTGGCACATTGCGAACATGCACTTTGAGGATTTTTTCGCGGCCCACAATATCGGGGTTTGGAACCACGATTTGGCGATCAAAACGACCTGGACGAAGCAATGCAGGATCAAGAACATCAGGACGGTTGGTGGCCGCAATGATAATCACGCCCTCATTGGCCTCAAAGCCATCCATCTCAACCAGCAACTGGTTAAGTGTCTGCTCGCGCTCATCATTACCACCACCCAGGCCGGCGCCACGGTGACGGCCAACAGCATCGATTTCATCGATAAAGATGATGCAAGGTGAATTTTTCTTCGCCTGCTCGAACATATCACGCACACGACTGGCGCCAACACCAACAAACATCTCAACAAAATCAGAACCAGAGATGGTGAAGAACGGCACATTGGCTTCGCCAGCCACCGCGCGGGCGGTCAGCGTTTTACCGGTACCGGGAGGGCCAACGAGCAGCACACCGCGCGGAATACGACCGCCAAGACGCTGGAATTTCTGCGGATCGCGCAAAAATTCAACAATTTCTTCAAGATCTTCCTTGGCTTCATCAATGCCCGCAACGTCATCAAACGTAACCTTGCCATGCGCTTCGGTGAGCAGCTTAGCCTTCGACTTACCAAAGCCCATTGCCTTTCCGCCAGCGCCGCCTTGCATTTGCCGCATGAAATAAATCCACACAGCGATGAGCAGCAGCATTGGGCCAAACGAAATGAGGATAGAGAAGATAGAAAAACCGTCATCCTGCGGGCGGGCGGAAATGCGCACGCCAGCATTGGTCAATTCCTCAACCATATTGGGATCGTTGGGCGCAAAGGTCTGGAACTGGCCACCATCGGTGTAAGCGCCACTGATCTGCTGACCCATGATCGTTACATCGCGAATGCGACCATCCTCAACATCGCCTAGAAATTGCGAATAGGCGATATCTGTGCCCGCGCTTTGCTGCGTTGGCCCTGAGAACATGTTGAACAACGCGACCAGTAACAGGCCGATAACGACCCAGAGCGCGAAATTGCGGAAATTGGAATTCATCAAAAAGGTCCAATCCTCGGCTGGAAAAATCTGGGAGCCGCCCACGGCGTGTGGTCAGAAAAGCTCCGTTGATCATAAGATAGGTTCCTAAAGGCCGGTTGCCAACCAACCCAAGGCGAAACATCGCCAGTTTTGCGTGGTTTCTGCCCATTGAGGTTAAGCAAAAAGCCGCAGCTGGCCATATTTACCGTCAAAGGCGGCACAAAAGCGCAATGTCTGCCGCTTCACTATGCCAACCTGGGCCGCCAAGCACCCTACCCTTTGTGTCGAGAACCACTGGCAATGTCGAAAGCACCCGTTTTGGCAAGCCAAGGTCTCGGCTTGTGGCAAATTTTGATGTCCATCCCTGCACACGCAACTGCTCGCTTGATCGGTTGGCGATTGAAAAACGCCCATCCCAGAGCCCGCAGTCACCAGGCATCACATCGATGGCGGAAAAGCCAGTTCGCCCGGCCTCAGCATAAACAAAAAGCGAAACGATATCGCTGGCTACAGACCATTCAATCCTTGCGCCTGCAAAGGCAGTTGAGCCTTTATCCTCACGCTCAATGCGTTTGGCCAACGCAACCATGCGCCCCATATCAAGCTTGGCGCGGGCATCAGGGTGCCTGGCAACATGTAACAGTGTTCGGCGCAGCAATCGTGCCTGCACAGCAAGCGGAAGTTCAGCAAGTGCCAACTGGCCACTTAGATAACCATGTTTGGCACCATCAAGCTTATCAAACGCCTGATCGGCGTAGCTATTGAGCGCCTCGTTTTCCATCTGCGCAATGGCAGCAGTTTCCACCATGCCTTCGGCAAGCGTGCGCGCGCTATCAGGCATTGGTGCATTGGCCAGCCACTTCCGGTAGCGCACACGGGTATAAGAGGCATCTTCATTGGTTGGATCGTGAACCGGCGAAAAAGGTGTGTGCAAAAGCACCTGGTACAAGCGCTCTTTGGGCCACCCCAAGAACGGGCGCAAAACGCGGCAATCGCTGATCTTCGTCTCTGCACGAATGCCGGCCAACCCCTCGCTGCCGGCACCGCGTGCAGCACGCATCAACACTGTTTCAGCTTGATCATCAGCTGTGTGCGCCGTCAGCATGGCAAAGCTACGGCCCGAAAACTGGCTATGGGCAACTTTAGCCAAGGCATCATAGCGCAACTGGCGCGCCCAGCCCTGCACATTGCCTGCGGGCTTACCATCCAAGGCAATTGTTTGATGCGCCACACCGAGATCAGCGCAAATATCGGCCACATGTGATGCTTCAGCAGCGCCTTCTGCTCGCAAACCGTGATCAATGGTGACGGCAACAATTTGTGGCAAAGGCACGCTCTGGTTGCGCAAGGCAATTAAGCCAACCAACATCGCAAGCGAGTCCGGTCCACCAGATACGGCAAGCACGATGCCATCAAAGCCAACCAGACCATTGGCGACCTGAAGCCAAGCATCAGTGGCCGCCGTATCTGATGGCCGATCTAGCAACCAGCAAGACCCTGTTCGGTTCGCGCTGTATCCAGCACAATTTGCGGCGCTCGCGGATAATCAGTCAAAAGCTTGTTAAAGGTGGCACATGCTTGGCTATCGGCGCCCAAACGCTCCAAGCTCATAGCAAGCTTCAACAAAGCATCGGGCACTTTGACGTCTTCAGGGTAATTGTTGAACACGGCCAAAAACTGCTCAGCAGCAGGTGTGTAAGAGCCCATCGCAAAATGGGATTCACCCAGCCAAAAATGCGCATTAGGGCGCAAGCGATCATCGGGAAACTGCTCAACGAAATCAGAAAACGTAGCCACAGCCTGGCGGTAATCACCGCGCAGCACATGATCATATCCAAGCTCATAAACATCGGAGGCGTTAAGGCTGGTCAGCGGATCAACGCTTGCGATCACCCCACTAAGCGGCTCAGCAGGACGCACCTCGGGTGCAGCATTGAGGGTCAAGGATGACAGATCCAGCGGACCATTCGGGTCGCCAATCGTTGCACCAATCGGTTGCCCAGCCTGGTCAACACTCAACGTGCCAAGGTCACGGGGTGGATTTCCGCGTTCGCGCGCCAGCAATGCCTCTCGCAACTGCTCATCCGTCGCGGCGCCATCAACAGCGCTGCGTTCCATGGGCATGCCTGATCCATTGCCTTCAAGTTCTAGCAAACGGAACTCAGTGTCTTCGCGCGCGCGGCGCAACTCTTCTTGCAATTGGCGCATCTGAAACATCAGCTGCTCCATTTGTCCGGTCAACCCGCGCAGTTCACCTTCCAGCCGATCAATACGAATATTGGTTTGCGCATCTGCCGCCGGATTGGACTGCACAAAAACTGCAGAAGGTCCGCTAGGCCCAGCGTTGCCCACACTTGCCGGAGGCAAGGGTATCGGCTGGCCCGGCAGAGCCTGGGCAAAGGCTGAGGAGGCATAAAGCGCGCTTGCAACGCAAACACCAAAAAAACGAAGGGGCAAAGACATCAAAAACCCATATCAAACTGTGCGACCCCATGGGCCCAATTCCAAGCAGTTTTCATGCAAAGGCGGCAAATATGAGGAGCATCATGTTGCACGCACGGCCAGACAATTAAAAAAGCCAGGCCAAATAAAAAAGCCGGGCTATGAGCCCGGCCTTTTACAAATTCACTAGCCCAATTTAGCCGCCTTGAAGGGCAGATACAGCGCGCCGGTTCTGCGACCAGCACGTGATGTCGTTACACGTGGCAACCGGGCGTTCTTTACCATAGGACACAGTGGAAAGACGCGCTGGCGAAACACCGCGTGAGGTAAGGTAATCGCGCGTTGCAGCGGCACGTCGCGCACCAAGGGCAAGGTTGTATTCGCGTGTGCCACGCTCATCAGCATGGCCCTCAATTTGAATGGCGTACTGCGCATACTGATTTAACCAGGCTGCCTGGCGATCAAGCGTTGTGCGCCCCTCGGCCGTCAGCGTCGTGGAATCGGTTTCAAAGAACACGCGGTCACCCACATTCACCGTAAAGTCTTGCGCACTGCCTGGAGGTGCGGCCTGCTGCGATAGCGGCAACTGATCAGGTGTGGTGGACGCACACGCCGCCATAAACAGCGCCAAGAAAGACGCCATAAGAAGGCGGGAATAGAGACCAAACTGAGCCCGAACCATAGGAATGTTCTTTCGTAAAACCTGCGGCATCACCGCCGCTGAAAAACTGTTTGCGCCGCATTTGACGCGATTTGGTTATGAATTGGCAAGGTTAAGTGCCCGTTTTCGTTCATGGTAAACGCGGGCTTTTTTGTGGCAGGTGCCTTATTTGCCCAACCTTGATGAACCTATGCTGAACGAAAAGTAAACATCTCTGGCTCAGCGCGCATCATTTGACACATCAAATCGGCCAAGCCGCGTGTTTTTATGAAGGCTTGCAGCTTCATACACGCACCCATTCATCACGCCATAGACGCCAGCAGGCAATGTCTGCGCGGCAATAACGGCGCCGCCCATGTTGAACGATGCATCAGAGCGTCCAAACGAGTGCGGCCGCATCGCACCGGTTAGAACCACCGTTTTGCCAGGAACCTGCCCGGCCAAAAAACGAGCCGTAATTTCCATGGTGCCCGTGCCCTGGCTGACAACAAGTGCGCTTTGCTCAGCAGCAAGCACAGCATCCAAAATCAGCTGCCGATCAGCATCGGTAAAATCTAAACTGTCTTTCATCATCAGCTCATTGAGCGATGCGTGGTAGCAGCGGGCATTGTGCAACAGATCAGCGATCTGTGCCTTACCACCCAGCTCAAAGCCCAAACCTTCGGTTTGCCAATCATGCACCTTTTCAATGGTGCCACCGGTGGTGAGGATCAAAACGTCACGCATCATGATCAAAGGATCAGAGCTAATTCAACAGTGGCGACCAGGCCGGGTCAGAACCAAAGCTCGGCGTGGCAACACGCAGCTCGTTGCGGCCCGTTAGATCGATGGTCCACAGTTGCGGCCCGCCATTGGCACCAGGTGTATCGCGGAAGAACATCAATACCCGGCCATTGGGTGCCCAGGTTGGCCCTTCATTATGGAAACCTTCGGTAAGAATGCGCTCGCCAGTGCCATCAGGGTTCATCACGCCGATCAAGAACCGCCCACCCTGTTGCTTGGTGAAAGCGATTAGGTCACCACGCGGTGACCAAACGGGCGTTGAATAGGTGCCAGAACCAAAGGAAACGCGCTGCTGCGCCGAGCCATCAGCGTTCATCACATAAATCTGGCCAGAGCCTGAACGATCCGAGGCAAAAGTTACCTGTCGCCCGTCCGGTGAAAAGCTAGGCGAGGTGTCAATGGACGCTGAGCTGGTCATCCGCGTGGTTGTCTGACTTTGCAGATCAAAGCGATAGACATCAGAATAGCCATCATTTTGCAGCAAACTGAACACGAGATTGCGGCCATCAGGCGCAAAGCGCGGGGCAAAGGTCATGCCCGGGAAATTGCCAACAACGCGCCGCTGTCCGGTCTCAATGTTGAGCAAATAGACCTGCGGCTGTCCGCCATCATAGGACATATAGGTGATTTCTTGCCGTCCTGGTGAAAAGCGCGGTGTCAAAACCAAGTCCGTGCCCGAAGTTAGGTAGCGAATGTTAGCCCCATCCTGGTCCATAATGGCCAGCCGCTTAACGCGCGCTTCCTTTGGGCCGGTCTCATCAACAAACACGACGCGAGTATCGAAATAACCGCTCTCGCCGGTGAGGCGCTGATAGATCGCATCAGAGATGATGTGCGCCACACGGCGCCAATTGTCCGGCGTTGTGAAATATTGCTGACCGATCATCGATTCCGCGCCAAAAACATCCCAAAGACGGAAGTCCACCCGCAGGCGCCCATCACCCTGCCGCTCAACCTGGCCAACCACCAGCGCCTGGGCATTGATAACCCGCCACTCAGCAAAATTGGGGCCAGCGTCAACCGTTAGTCCCTGCTGAATGAACGAGCTTGGGTCGAGCGTGCGAAACAAGCCAGAGCGATTGAGATTGTTGGAAATCACCTGGCTCATTTGCGAGGCTATGTCAGTATCACCCGTGCCCGAGGTAAAAGCTGGAATAGCAATCGGCAACGGCTCAACATTGCCTTGTGTGATGTCAATCTCAAGCACCGCATGGGCTGGCCTCACCAGCATCAGGGCACCAAGCAACAAAACCATTGCGCTCATCATTATGAGCTGCACGGGGTTTGAAAATTTCTTGGGGCTTGGTTCCATCATTAGCTTCGTCATCACACTTCACTCCTACAGCCGCGCAGCATTTGCTTAGCGTACCATGTCACGCGGGTCGAAATTCACTATCACATCCTGCCATGCAGAATACTTCTCAAAGGGAAGAGAATAAGGCGCGCAGCGGCGCACAGCGCGCACGGCGCTATCGGCAGCGGCTTGAAATGCTGGATTGCCAGATGAATTGATCACCCGTGCTGCACCGTTAAGCGCGCCAGTCTCGGCTAAATTCAGCTGCACACGCACCACCAAGTCACTGGCGCCAACCGCACCAACTGGTGGGTTCCAACAGCGCGCAATCTGGCGGCGCAGCGCGTCCATCTCACTTTCAGATAAGCGTTGGTCGCGCCCTTCAGGGGCACCGCGCGTCGCGGGTGCCGTATCATTGGCACCGCCGCCGCCTTGGTTTTCATCGCGGTTGATCAGCGCTGCAATTTCATCAGCGTTAAACTGCTCATCTTGCGGCTGCTGTACCGGTTCAGGCCGTTGCACCGGCTGGGGCGCAATATCTGGGCGCGCAATGGGTGCAGGCGCTGCAACCCGTGCTGTCTGTGTCGGCTCTGGTTCGGGCGTAGGCTCTTCAGCTGGCGCAGGTTCGGCAACCTCTGGCTCAGGCGGCGCTGGGGCAGGTTCCGGCTCTGGTTCCACAGGCTCGGGCTCAGGTTCGGGTTCTGGCGGCGGTGGTGGAGGTGGCGGCGCAGCGCTATCAGGGGTCGCCAACGCATTGTCTGCTGCGGTGGCCGCATCTTGCCGGCCCTCGCCGCCTGTATCAGTGCCACGGTCAACATCTGATGGGCCAGCCGACGGTGGCGCTTCTGGTGTGGGCAAGGGTTCAGCTGTGCGCGATCCACGTGTAATTTGGCTAAATTCTTCAGGCGACAAGATATCAACAGGCACAGCTTGCGCGGTCACCACATCAAAGGGATCGGGCTCGGAAATGTTGATGACCATGCCCCCAAATAGGGCGGCATGTAGCAACAAGGATGTGGGGACGCCTAACCGCATAATTGATCTACCGACGCAAAATCCGCCGCCTAAGACCCTTCTTCTTCAGCTGTCACAAGACCCAAACGCTGGTATCCAGCGCCTGAAATGCGCGCCATCACCTGCATAATGGTGCCGTAATCGGTGCCACGGTCTCCGCGCACAAAGATGCGTGTATCCACACCTTCAGAGGCAATGGCTTCCAGGGTGGAAAGCAATTGTTCCAGCGTGGTTTCGGTTTCTTGCAAGAACACGCGGCCATCGGCGGTTACCGATACTGTGATGGGCTCTTCTTCGCTTTCTAGCGCGTTGGCGGAGGTTTCGGGCAAATCAATCGGCACGCCAACAACCAACAAAGGCGCGGCGACCATAAAGATAATCAGCAGCACAAGCATCACGTCCACAAAGGGCGTAACGTTGATTTCGCTCATCGCGCGCGGTCGATTGCGACGCCTGCGACGCGAACCACCCGATCCACCTGAGGCAACACCCATGCCCATAGCGTTTATCCTTTGTTGGGCCTATTCAGCCGCTGCCGCACCTGCACCAGCGCGCTCGTCGATTTGGCGCGAAAGAATGGCGGAAAACTCATCAGCAAAGCCTTCCATGCGGGTTGTTTGACGGCCGACATCTGACACGAATTTGTTGTAGAAAATTGTCGCCGGAATGGCCGCAACGAGGCCAAGCGCTGTCGCAAACAAGGCTTCAGCAATACCCGGAGCAACAACAGCAAGGTTGGCATTTTCGGTTGCAGCGATGGCCTGGAAGGCGGTCATGATGCCCCAAACCGTGCCAAACAGCCCGATAAAGGGACCTGCCGAACCAACCGAAGCCAAAACCAGCAATCCGCTTTCCATTTTTTCAGATTCCCGCGCCAACTGCACATCCAGCACTTTCTCAATGCGGGTCTGCAAGCCAACAATAGAGCGCGCATTGCGTTCATGGCTGCGCTTCCACTCGCGCATGGCAGATACAAAAAGCGCGGCCATCGTCGTGTTCGTGCGCTGCGCCGTCACTTGATAAAGCTCTTCCAGCGACTGACCGGACCAAAACACACGCTCAAAACGGTCCATGGCCTTCTTGTTGCGCGAGAACATAAGGTACTTGTCGATCACAATGCCCCAGCACCAGACCGAAGCAACGACCAAGCCAACCATCACGATTTTTACGACGATATGCGACTGGAGAAACAAGCCGTAGAGCGATAGGTCATGCG
Source organism: Devosiaceae bacterium (assembly GCA_045105395.1). Taxonomy (GTDB): domain Bacteria; phylum Pseudomonadota; class Alphaproteobacteria; order Rhizobiales; family MH13; genus MH13. The sequence goes on from JBGCDM010000007.1 coordinate 56,176, forward strand.
ATTGCGCATTGAGCGCGGTGGTAAGGACGTCGGTGCCTTCCATGGGAATCCTCAAGGCTTGGGTTGGTAAAACTTTAAAGCTGGCGGGCGCTGGTGCGCCGCGAATGTGTCATCAAAAGGACACCATGCTGCAGCGCGAAATATCCTCGTGCGCAGCCGTGTCTTAAACGCTGGTTTAAGGCACCAACCCTAAAACATGGTTAATCAAGCGTTAGCGAAAACTGCAGATGAGATAACGGCACATGACGTGGCAGCGTTTAAGCTTGCCCAAACAGATCGCGTGCAGCTTGTGGCATGCGAACAGGGCGCCCTTTGCCGGTCATACAGGCAACCGTTACGCGTGCGGTGCACAGCTCTTTGCCATCAAGCAGCACCCGCTGATCGATATAGCCGCGCACGCCGCTGGTGGAGACAGGAATAGCTTCCACGGTCAGCAGATCATCAATACGCGCGGGCGCTTTAAAGGCGATGTCCATAGCCGTTACCGAAAGGAACACATCATCCTTGGCTAGCTGCGTTTGGTCGATGCCAGCGCTGCGAAGGGTTTCGGTGCGCGCCCGCTCCATGAACTTCAGATAATTGGCATGGTACACAATACCCGCCAGATCGGTGTCCTCATAATAGACACGAACGGCGATGGTGTAATCAGGGGATGGTTCAACAAGAGACATACCTAGCTCTTACAACCCCGCTTTGGCCGCCTCAAGGGCGCGGGTCTCGACTTCAAAGCGTAGGTGTGAAATGCACCGGCTAGACCGTGTTCTAGACGCTAGGCAAGTTAGATTTTGACCACACAAAAAGCCCCCCTCATCCAGCCAGGTCGCGCAGAATTTGTGGCACTGGCAGCCATTCTTATGTCCATCATCGCGCTGTCGGTGGATATTATGCTGCCTGCATTTGGCGCGATGAGCGACCATTTTGCACTCACCAATGACAATGACCGACAGGCCATCATCACGATCATATTTGTTGGCCTTATGGTTGGCCAGCTCGTGTTCGGCCCACTGTCCGATTATATCGGGCGCAAACCCGCCATTCTTATCGGCATTGGCTTTCACATAGCCGGGTCATTGCTGTGCATTTTTGCTTCCGATTTTACGATGCTGCTTATCGGCAGGTTCCTGCAAGGTTTTGGTGGCGCTGGCCCCCGCATAGCCATTGTCGCGCTCATTCGTGATCGCTTCGAAGGGCCTAAGATGGCGCAGGTTATGTCGATCACGCTGACCATCTTCATCTTGGTGCCAACTTTTGCCCCTGCAATCGGCCAGGTGATTTTGCTGGTTGCACCCTGGCAAGCCCTCTTTGCAGCTCTGCTTGCAATGGCGGTGATTGGTGGCACCTGGCTGACGCTTCGGCAGCCAGAAACACATACGCAGCGCGCGCCCTTTCATGCAGAACAGCTCATTGCATCAGCGCGCATGGTGCTCACAACGCCTGTGACTGTGCTCTATGCGATGGCGGCTGGATGCGCATTTGGCACACTTTTGGGCTACATCGTTTCCTCGCAACAAATCCTGCAAGACCTTTATGGAACAGGCGATTTGTTTGCGTTCTATTTTGGCTTAACGGCAGCTTTTGTGGCGCTCTCCAACACGGTCAATGCCTGGTTGGTCAGCCGCTATAGCATGGAGAAAATAACCGCATCGGCCATCGCTGCACAGGTGCTGTGGTCGCTCGGCTTTTATGCCTGGCTCCTGGCTTCCGGCCAAACGCCATCGCTCATGGTGTGGATCGTGTTTATCTCGGTCACGCTGTTTCTGGTTGGCATGACCTTTGGCAATTACAATGCCATCGCGCTCCGCCCCTTAGGCAAAGTCGCAGGCATTGCATCCTCTATCACCGCATCCATTCAAAGCCTGATCAGCGTTGTGGTCGCGGCAAGCGTGGGCGCTGCGTTTGCGATGAATGTCACACCGGTTGTCATCGGCTCGTTACTCATGGGCCTGGTTGCCTCCATGCTGATGATCGTAGCAAGACGGCTTGAGCAAGGCTAAGGCTGCCCATCTTCAGCGATAAAGGCAAACCCTTGGCCATCACGCTGGATACGTCCGACTGCCGGAAATGGCATATGATAGCCCGCCATAAGCCATCCCTCATCGGCAATTTGTCCAAGCAACCGCTGCCGCGTTTTTGCAGCCTGCTCACGATCAACATCAAGTCTCATATGCCAAGCGGGCTGAGCGATTGACCAAACGGGATGATTGGCAAGGTCGCTGGCAATAAAAAATGTTTTGGTTTTGCTGTCCAATTTCACACACATATGCCCCGGCGTATGCCCAGGGCTGGCAACCAATTGCAAACCGGGCAAAAGGTGCACTCCTGGACGCACACCCCTTACCAGATCACCCAAAACACCAAGAATATTGCAGGCCATACGACCCATGTCGCTGTTGGCTGCTGCGCCTGTCCAATACGCTATTTCTGCAGAATTGATGCTATAGTGGGCATTGATAAAGGCTGGCTCGCCAGCAGCGTTTAACAAGCCGCCAATATGGTCGCCGTGCAGATGCGTAATAATCACCTGCGTTATCGTTTCCGGTGCAATACCTGCTTGCTCCAGCGAAGCCAAAAGATTGCCCGCCTCTGGCTGCATAGACCAGCCATGCCCAGCATCGACCAATATGCGGTGCATGCCCGCTTCGATCAAAGTAACCGTGACGGGGAAGACAAAACTGTCTGTTTTGATGTTGCGCGACGCAGAGAAGGTAGAAAAGTCTTGCTCCGTTGCATTGAGCCCAAAAAACTGATGCGGCTGCGTGTGCTCAACAAAACCATCACGCAATTGCGTGACGGTGAAACCGCCAAGGGCAAAACTATGATGAAGTTTCGGCGAGGCTTGAAGCACCGGTTGACCCAGAAAAAACAATACTAAAGGTGAGGTAATATACGCATGGCTTCTGCCATGCGAAAGGTCTGCTCACTAAGACATTGGGTGGGCTTGTGGCGGGCTAGTTTTCGTCTTCTTCGCCTAAGGAAAGCGCCATTTGTGCAGCATTAAGATCACGCGGAGCAGCAAGACCCAGATGGGTGAAGGCAGCAGGCGTCATCAAACGGCCACGCGGTGTGCGCTGGATAAACCCTTGCTGAAGCAGGAACGGCTCAACAATTTCTTCCAACGCATCGCGCGGCTCAGACAAAGCCGCAGCCAGCGTCTCAATGCCCACCGGGCCACCGCCAAATTTGGTAGCGATGAGGTCCAGATAGCGCCGGTCCAGCATGTCCAAACCAATGCTATCAACATCCAAGCGGGTAAGTGCGGCATCAGCATTTTGTTTGGTGATGTCACCGCCACCTTCAACCAATGCAAAGTCGCGCACACGGCGCAGCAAACGACCGGCAATACGCGGTGTACCCCTTGAACGTCGAGCAATTTCACGCGCACCATCATCAGATATCGGCACGCCAAACAACCGGGCGCCACGGCGCACGATTTTTTCCAGCTCCTGGGTTGTGTAAAACTGCAAGCGGATGGGAATGCCGAACCGATCACGCAAGGGCGTTGTTAGAAGTCCAAGACGCGTGGTGGCGGCCACCAATGTGAACCGCGCGAGATCAATCTTGACCGAGCGTGCCGCAGGCCCCTCGCCAATGATCAGATCAAGCTGGAAATCTTCCATCGCCGGATAGAGCACTTCTTCCACTGCAGGGGTCAAGCGATGAATCTCATCGATGAACAACACATCACGATCTTCAAGGTTGGTAAGGATCGCCGCAAGGTCACCAGCTTTAGCAATCACCGGGCCGGATGTAGCGCGGAAATTGACACCAAGCTCGCGTGCAACAATTTGTGCCAATGTTGTTTTGCCAAGGCCCGGTGGACCGACAAAAAGCACGTGGTCGAGTGCCTCTTTGCGTGTGGCGGCTGCCTCAATAAAAACCTTCAAGTTAGCGCGCGCATCCGCTTGTCCGGTAAAATCATCCAGCGCACTGGGGCGCAGTGAAACCTCATCTGGCGCGCGCGTTTCAGCGTCCAAAAGGTCAGAGCGCTCGCTCATGTCGTTGGACCCAATCCATCACCGTTGCGGGTAAAACGCTTAAGGCTAAACCACAGCAAAGATGCGCCAAGCAACGTAGTGACGGTAAGCGTAAGGCTGGTTATGCCGCCAACAAGCAGCGACATGACGGCAAAACCCAATACCCCTCCACCAAGAATAGCAAAAGCAATCCAGCCAAAGTTAAGCTGGCGACCTGATAGTATGACCCAGGCCAAACCAAGCGATGTCAGCAAAGCGGGAACCAGGCCATAAAGATAGCCCACCAAACTGCCCGAAAGCAGAAGCGCGAAAACCGCGCGGGGATAATCAGCCAGCGAAAGCCGCGCCAAATCATAAGAGGGATCACCTAAGACCTGCAACGCAAGCATAATGATGCCCGCTAAGGGTGGAAGGAAAACCACTGAAATGCAGACGACAATCAAAACCAGATGAAGCCGTTTCATGTGTTCACCGGCCCCGCGATAAGTGCGGCGGGATCATCCCGCCCCCAAAAACGGGTAACGCGGGAGAGAAGATAGGCTGGGACAACACAAATGATGACATTGAACATCGCCCCAAAGTCGGCGTTTTTAAGCCCTGCGAACTCGCTGACCATATAATAAAGCGCGCCGATCGCCATGCCCAAAAGCACCGCACTAAAGCCAGTGACAGGGCCGCGCCATCCCTCGTGCCAGGCTATAACAGCACCAATGATAATTGCCGGAATCAAACCCAAACTGTACGCCAGAAAAGCCCCAGAAAAACTTAACACGAACGCCCTCGGCAAGAACTGAACCAAGGCTTCAGCCGCACTTGTATCACTACCAACCATGGCCGCCAGCGCCAGCGAAATGCCAGCAACGAGGCCAGCAATGGGCGGGCCTGCAATCAAAAACAGCGCACTGATAACCAAGGCTCGCGGCCAAGGTTTTTCTGGCAGCGTGATTTTAGATCGAGAAAGGGCAGCATCAAGGGACAAAGGCAACAACCAGCAGATAAATGGCAAAAGCGACGCCAGCAAAAATCACAAATCGGCGCTGAAGTTTTTCATACGCACGTTTGACATAATCATCCTGCGTCACAAGCACCCATGGCTTATCCCACACATAGATACGGCCATAGACATCGTTTTCAAACCGTCGCTTGAAGCCCAGTCCACCGATGATGAGGACTGGGATAAATGCAAAGATACCGACAAGCAGGATGATCAAAATCTTCATGCGGAAAACAGCTTTTCATGTGCGGTGTTGAGCGCAAACAGATGCGCTTGAGGCGTTGTAATCCAGCGATCCAGCAAGCACCAGAGCGCGATTTCATTTCTCAAATGAAGTTGAACGTAGCGTTAGTTAGACAGCGCCTTAAGGCCCAAGCGGATAAGCGTTGAGGCGGGCGCATCGTCCCCCGCCTCGTTTACAGCGCTCGCCACCGCGCCAGAGGCTTGCTGCGAGGAATAACCAAGATTGGTGAGCGCGGAGACAGCATCCATCACCGCCGATGCTGCAACGCCTTGCCCAAGCTCCTGCTGCAAACCGATTGTGCCCGTTGCATCACCCGACATGGCAGGCGCTTTATCCTTCAGTTCAGCCACAATGCGCTGGGCAACTTTGGGGCCGACGCCGGGTGCGCGCGATACGGTCGCCTTGTCCTGCAAGGCAATGGCGGAGGCCAAATCACCGATTGAAAGCGTGCCTAAAATGGCCAGCGCTACCTTTGCGCCCACGCCCTGCACCGATTGCAGCAAACGGAACCATTGGCGCTCTTGCTGGGTTTCAAAGCCGTTGAGGCGGATGAGGTCCTCGCGCACCAGCGTATCGATCCAAAGGCTCACGCCATCCTCGCCGCCGATGTAGCGGGCAAGCAATTTGGAGGAGCCAAAAACCTCATAGCCAACGCCCTGCACATCTAGGATGAGGCTTTCTTCCAGCACGGTATCAACACGGCCTGTGAGCTTCCCAATCATTGCGCAGCAACCCTTAGCTTAGCGGTCGGCCTCTGGTGTGCATGGCAAATAGCAATTGCCAAAGCATCAGCCTCATCGGGTGAAGAAAAAGTGGCACGTGGCAGTAGCACCTTCACCATCGCCTGCACCTGTTTTTTGTCGGCATGGCCAACGCCAACCACAGTCTTCTTAACCTGATTGGCCGCGTATTCACCCACAGGAATACCAAGGCGCGCGGGCGCTAGCATCGCCATGCCGCGCGCTTGGCCAAGCTTGAGCGTGGAAAGAGGGTCTTTATTCACGAACGTTTCCTCAACAGAGGCCTCATCAGGGCTAAACTCTTTCAAGCGAGCATCCAGCGCCTCATAAAGCGCAGCCAACCGCACCGCCAGCGCATCCTTGGCGGGCGGCGAGATAACGCCACTGGCCACATAAGACAGGCGCGTGCCAGCAAGCTCCACCACGCCCCAGCCCATGTGGCGCAGGCCTGGATCAATCCCAAAAATACGAATCGCTTGGCTTTCCATACCAATTGGCGTACCGCACTGCGCTTGCCTGCCATAGGGCACCGTTAGAAAGTGGGCTGCATGCAAGCCGTGATCACCGCCTTTTTGAGCTTTTTAGAAAGCCCGGCGCTTATTCCAGCGTTGCTGGCTGTAGCTGCGGCAGGCATGGTGCGCGGATTTGCAGGTTTTGGCGGCGCTATGCTGTTCATGCCGTTTGCCAGCTTCCTGTTTGACCCGCGCCTTGCCGTGGTCGCGTTTTTCATCATCGACACCACGATCACCATGCCATTGGTCGTCAATGCGCTGCGCCACTGGGATTGGCGCACCGTCATCCCTTGTGCGCTGGGTTCCTGGATGGGTGTGTGGTTTGGCGCCTACCTTTTGGCAACCACCGATTCCTTGGTCTTGCGCTGGACGATATGCCTGATCATCATTGCATTGGTTGGCTTCATGCTAACCGGCTGGCGCTATGCCGCGCGTCCAAAAACGCCCATTTCATTAGGTGTTGGAAGTGTGGCCGGGGTGCTTGGCGGTATTTCCCAAGTGTCCGCGCCGCCACTGGTGGCCTATTGGGCCGCTGGACCATTCCCGGCCCAGGTTATACGCGCCAATCTGATTTGCTTTTTCTTTTTCGCAACCGTGGGCAGCCTGGCGGCCTTCAGTGCCAATGGCGTTTTCACCAGCCACACTGTGGGATTGGCGCTCTGGTTGATGCCTGCCTACGGGCTGGCGATCTTCATCGGCGCTCACCTTTTCAAGGGCACGAACGACACCCTGTTTCGCCGCGTGGCCTTTGGCTTGATCCTAATTGCAGCGGTGACATCGCTGCCATTGCTGGACCCGATTTTACGCAGCTAAGCCTCCGCAAGGGCGGCCATCACCTCGTCTGACATCTCGAAATTGGCGTAGACGTTTTGAACATCATCATCGTCTTCCAACGTATCAATGAGGCGCATAACCGAGGCCGCCTTTTCAACGTCCAGATCAATGGAGTTTTGCGGCTTCCAAATTGGATTCACCGATTCGGCTGCGCCCAAGGCCTTCTCCAGTGCGCCTGATACATCGTTGATGTCTTCAAACGCGCAATAAATCGTGTGGCCATTATCATCAGACACCACATCTTCTGCGCCCGCTTCAATAGCGGCATCCATAACAGCATCAGCGTCACCAGCATCAGCTTGATACGTCACCTGCCCCACCCGGTCGAACATGAACGATACCGAGCCGGTTTCGCCCAGCGAGCCTCCACTTTTGGTGAAATAAGAGCGCACAGCGCTAGCGGTGCGGTTACGATTATCGGTCAGCGCTTCAACAACAACCGCGATGCCGCCTGGGCCATAGCCCTCATAGCGAATTTCCTCATAATCATCACCCTCACCGGCCTGCGATTTTTTAATCGCCCGCTCGATATTATCCTTTGGCATGGATTGAGAACGCGCATTTTGCACAGCAAGGCGCAGACGCGGATTCATGTCTGGGTCCGGCATTCCCATTTTTGCCGCCACGGTAATTTCCTTGGCGAGCTTGGAGAACAGCTTCGAGCGCGCCTTATCCTGGCGGCCCTTGCGGTGCATGATGTTCTTAAATTGACTGTGTCCGGCCATAGGCCCCTCGGATCTTTAGTGAAGGCGTGATTTTTCTCGCACATAGTCTGCCTAGCGCGGAAAATCCAGTTTTGCGTGCGGCTGCTACCAGAAACTGGGCAGAACCGGCTGTAAATGCGCACCCAAGCGCACCGGCTCGCACGCCAGTGCCAGACCAGTTTTTCGGTCCGCCTGCACCGCCACACCCGATAGAGTGGGCTCACCTTCGCCAGGTGAAAAGCGCCCCTGCGGCACCTTGTTGACGAACCTTTGCAGGGGTTCGGTCTTATCCATGCCAATGATGGTGTCATAGTCGCCGCACATGCCAGCATCGGTTTGGAAGGCTGTGCCGCCTGGCATCACCCGGTGATCAGCGGTTGGCACATGGGTGTGCGTGCCCACCACCAGCGTAGCCCGCCCATCCACGTGCGCGCCGATGGCCTGCTTCTCCGATGTCGCCTCACCATGGAAATCAATCATCGCAAAATCCGCCGCCACCCCCAGCGGGGCTTTGTCCAGCTCGCGGTCGATGGTGGCAAACGGATCTTCCATCGCATCCATAAACAACCGCCCCATGGCATTAATCACCAACACCGTTTCACCCGTTTTGGCCTGAAACAGGCCTGAACCACGCCCTGGTGTACCTTCTGGATAGGTTGCAGGGCGCAGCAGGTTGGGCACGCGCTCAATATACACCAAGGTATCGCGCTGATCGAACGCATGATTGCCCAGCGTGATAACGTCCACACCCCAGTCAAACAGTTGCTCGCAAATGCCTTCGGAAATACCAAATCCGTGCGCTGCGTTCTCGCCATTGCACACCACAAAGTGAATGTCATAGCGCGACAGCAAATCAGGCAAATGGGTTTCCACCGCCTCGCGACCTGCCCGGCCAACGACATCGCCAAGAAAAAGAAGATTAAAGCTCATGGCTGCTCGCTAGCACGCAAAAAAGGGTCAAGGCGAGCGTGACCATGCTCAAAAATGCGCAAACCCGATGGGGTCAGCACGCCATCAAGTGAAATGTCATGCAACTCAGCCTCAAAGGGTGGCACTTCTTGTTCGTCAAAAGCCAGGCCCAGATAGGCGGGGTGATGGCCGAGGCCATGCATCTTGGCCAGGCACCGATCATAGTGCCCTTTGCCGTAGCCAATGCGCTGGCCAGTAGCTGAGAAGGCCGCTAACGGCGCAAAAATGAGGTCAGGCAATACCTCTGGCTGGTCTGCGTCCGGGCCCAGCGTGCCAAAACCAACTGGCACGAGGGGCCTGGATTGATCCCACGCCCGAAATACCATGGTTTGCCGGTCCAGCAGAACCGGGAGCGCAAGCTGCGCACCATGTTTTGCCAAAGCGTCCATCAAGGGTGCCGGATCAATCTCTGAGCCAATGGCATGATAGGCTGAAACAATCCGTTCTGAAGCTATCAAAACAGTCGTTGGCAGAGGCTTCCGCATCACAACTGCTTCACGTTCCGCCAGAGCCTTCACACGTAAACTTAATTTACCCGATTCATCAGTCTTCATAATTCCGAGCTAAAAACAGAAAACGCGGTGCCGTAAAGCGCACCGCGTTTGGAACGTAAAAGGCAATACTAAGTACCCCAGAAATCAGGCACTATACTGATTGGCAGCCAAGAAGTCGGACTTTTCATCTTTGGCCTCACCGTCCGCATACCATTGTATTTCCCATCCATACACAACTGCGAAAAGGATCAGTTCGCCGAGAGTGGGGTTTGGGCCTAGGTGGAAATCCTTAAGCGAATCGGCATGTCTCCTCTGCGCGCTTTCAAAGGCTTCCTGGTAGACAACTTCGGCCCTCTGGGCGACTGCTTCGGTAACAAGATAGCCATCAACCCTTACAGTTTGTGGCGCATCTGAAGATTGATTGGGCGCCGTATCTACATTCTGCGACTCCAAAAACGCGCCCATGGCACTGGTGTCTTGACCAGTGTATTGGTCGATGCTGCTCTGACTGGAATGGTCTGAACTGTCTGATGATTCTGAGCTGCTCGTGGTCGAGGTCGAACTGCTGCTTGAGGACGTTGAGCTGGATGATGAGCTTGGCCCGGGACCAGAACTACAAGCCGAAATGCAAGCTTGCGCTGGTGCAAGCGCAGCGATGGAAACTGATGCTGCCAGCGCAGCTGATAGAAGAAGACGCATGATAAACTCCCCATTTTTGTGCGTTGGGAAGTGATTACAAAATTGCGTTTGAAGAATTATGAATCGCCATAAATATCAGCGTGTTAACGCGTGCTAACCTGAATGATTTGCTGATAATCTGGGTAAAAGAAAAGTGAAGCCACAACAACCGTGTCGAACTCGATCCTGGGAACCTACAAAGTAGGTGGGCGCCGTGTAATCCGGTCCACGGACCGGTCCAGGGACAGCTCCCTTAGGGATCGGTAAGGCCCCAGGAATATTTGCCGATGCACGAGGAGCGCAGCTTCATCACAAGAGATAGGCGCAAGGCACGGCAACTTCAATCGAAATCGTTTCTGTTAGTTGGCAGGCGCTTGCGCCGTTAGCTGCTCCAACCGCGCGGCAAGCTCTTCCACGCGCTGGCGCACTTGATCACTGGCGCCAACATTGGTGCTCTGCACAAGGCCCAGCGAGGCTTGTAACTCGGCCACTTGCGCCCGCAAACTGTCGATTTGCCCCTGCGCATCGCCCAGCTTATCGGTCATCACCAGCCCTGCCATCACGGCCAACCGGGTATCGCCCACCTCGCCGAAGGAGCCACGCAATTCATCCACCGTTGCATCAAAGGTTTGAGCAAGGGCGGTAAGGCGCGCCTCATCGCCATCCTCGCAGGCCAGACGAAAAGATCGCCCTGCAATGGTTACCACTACTTGTCCCACGCACGCTCCATTGATCTAGCTCGATGCCGCAGGCGCATCTGAGGCGAGCACTGTGCGAATGTTGTCCATCACATCCAACAAGCGCTGCGAAACAACCTGATTGGCGGTTTCCATGGCCCGGGTTTCGGCACGTGCGGTATCCAGCAATTGGGCAAGTTGCGCACGGTCGGTGGAAAGTCGGGCCACTTCAGCATACAGGCGCTCTCGCTCATCCAGCAGCGCACGGCGATGCCCACCTTCGGCCTCCACCGCTGTAATCGCGCGGTCTAACCGGTCAAACGCTGATTGAAGATCACTGCCTGCCATCGTTACTGCTATATAGTCCCTAGTGACGGCCCTATCAAAGCGCTAAACCAACTGGAATCAGATGATCCAAGCAGGCCCTGCCTTTCTATTTGACACAATGTAGGGAGCCACCCCAACCCCCGTCAACGCGTTGTGTGGTCTTTCCCACATCCAGGTTGGAACAGGGGTTCAAGCACCGGGCATCTTTTCAATCAGAGTATCCTCCGTTAAGACGCCCGCATATCCAATCATCACGCCCTGATCGCAGCTCTCCAGCCTGCGCACGAACAAACGGTTTATCACCATCATGACCGATACTGATCGCCACACGGATATGGCAAACGCCATCCGTTTTCTTTCCATGGACGCCGTACAAAAGGCGAATTCTGGCCACCCGGGCCTGCCAATGGGCGCAGCCGACATTGCCACCGTGCTGTTCTCCAAGTTCATGAAGTTCGACCCGACCGACCCCAAATGGCCAGATCGTGATCGCTTTGTGCTGTCTGCCGGTCACGGCTCCATGCTGCTCTACTCCATCCTCTACCTTCTGGGTGTGGAAGATATGACGCTGGATGACTTGAAAGATTTCCGTCAGTTGGGCTCCAAAACCGCAGGCCACCCTGAATATGGCTATGCAGGCGGCATCGAAACGACCACAGGGCCCCTGGGCCAGGGCCTTGGTAATTCCGTTGGCATGGCGCTGGCTGAACGCATGCTTGCCGCTGATTTTGGCGGCGATCTGGTGGATCACTACACCTATGTGCTGGCCTCTGATGGCGACCTGATGGAAGGCATCAGCCATGAGTCGATTTCACTTGCTGGCCACCTGAAGCTGAACAAGCTAATCGTGCTGTGGGATGACAATGATATCTCCATTGATGGCCGTGTGTCTTTGTCAGAAAGCGGCGACATGCTGGAACGGTTTGAAGCGGCCAATTGGGATACGGTCCGCATTGATGGCCACAACCCAGTCGACATTGAGGCCGCCATTGAGCGCGCCCGCCAATCTGACAAACCAAGCCTGATCGCCTGTAAAACCAAGATCGGCTTTGGTGCTCCCAACAAGGAAGACTCATCCAAGGCGCATGGCTCACCGCTGGGCGATGATGAAATTGCGGCGACCCGTGAAGCCCTCGGCTGGAACCATGCACCCTTTGAGGTGCCGGTTGATGTGCTGGATGCCTGGCGCATTGTTGGCGTGAAAGGCGTTCATGAGCGCACCGAATGGGTCAAACGTCACGACGCATCGGACGTTCAGGTGCGTGCAGAGTTTGATCGTCGCATGCGTGGCGATCTGCCAGCCAATCTTGAAAACGCGGTTGAAGCTTTCATCGCACAGATGATTGAAGAGGCACCCAAGGTTGCCTCCCGCAAAGCGTCAGAAATGACGCTGGAAGCGATGATCCCACACCTGCCCGAGGCAGCCTCTGGGTCGGCCGATTTGACCGGCTCCAACAACACCCGCACCACCACCATGACCCCTGTTGCACCGGGCGATTATGCCGGCAACTTTATCCATTGGGGTATCCGCGAGCACGGCATGGCTTCCGCTATGAACGGTATGGCGCTGCATGGCGGCATCATTCCCATGTCCGGCACGTTCCTGGTGTTTTCTGATTATTCGCGCCCAGCCATCCGCCTGGCGGCTCTCATGCACCAGCGCGTTATCCACGTGCTAACCCATGATTCCATTGGCCTTGGCGAAGATGGACCAACCCACCAACCGGTGGAACACATGGCTGCGCTACGCGCGATCCCAAACCTTAAGGTCTTCCGCCCTGCCGATGTGGTAGAAACAGCAGAATGCTGGCACTTGTCGCTGCTCAGCGAAGATGGGCCCAGCGTGCATGCCCTCACCCGCCAGGGCTTGCCCACGCTGCGCACCGAAAACGATGGCAAAAACCATTCAGCTAAAGGTGCCTATGAGTTGGCATCGGCTGGTGGTGATGCCCAGGTTAGTCTGTTTGCCTCAGGATCTGAGGTCGAAATTGCCATGGAAGCGCGCGCCCTTCTGCGCGAAGCGGGCGTTAATGCCCGCGTCGTCTCTGTGCCCTGCATGGAGCTGTTTAACGCCCAAGACGCCGACTATCGCGCAGCCACACTTGGCGATGCACCCGTTAAAATCGCCATTGAGGCTGCCATCCGCATGGGATGGGATCAGTTCATCGGCGCTGATGGCATCTTTATCGGCATGGACAGCTTTGGCGCCTCTGGACCTTACAAGGAAGTTTATGCGCACTTTGGCATTACTGCCCAAGCCGCAGCAGAAGCAGCCCAAGCCAAACTTGCCGAGGCTTAAAAACATGATGCGTGCGTGGTGCATGGCTGCCACGCACGATCAGCCCTTTATTGTCACGCAAGAGCATCCTAATGTGCGTGAAAAAGCATCTAGTATTTTACGCGCGTAAAGTTTACGAAAGCGCTTCAGTTTTTCACCGGGAGAGAGCACATCATGAAAACCAAAATCGCCATTAATGGATTTGGCCGCATCGGCCGTAACGTTGTTCGCGCCATTTTTGAATCTGGCCGCGATGATATCGACATCGTTGCGATCAACGATCTGGGACCGGTTGAAACCAATGCCCACCTGATGCGCTATGACTCTGTCCATGGTCGTTTTCCTCATGATGTTACTGTTTCTGGCGACCGCATTCATGTGGGTCGCGAAAGCTTCAAAGTGCTCGCCGAACGCAACCCGGCGGATCTGCCATGGGGCGAAATGGACATCGACATCGTGATGGAATGCACTGGCATTTTCACTGCCAAAGACAAGGCTTCGCTTCACCTACAGGCTGGCGCCAAGCGCGTGCTTGTGTCCGCACCAGCAGCTGGCGCTGACAAAACCATCGTTTATGGCGTCAATGATGATGTGCTGACCGCTGATGACGTTGTTGTGTCCAACGCCTCGTGCACCACCAACTGCCTGTCGCCTGTGGCCAAAGTGCTCAACGATACCGTGGGCATCGAAAAAGGCATGATGACCACCATCCACTCCTACACAGGCGACCAGCCAACGCTGGATACGATGCACAAGGATCTTTATCGTGGTCGCGCAGCTGCCGTATCCATGATCCCAACATCCACTGGCGCCGCCAAAGCCGTCGGCCTGGTGCTGCCAGAACTGAACGGCAAACTGGATGGTTTCGCAATCCGCGTGCCAACGCCCAATGTTTCAGTGGTCGATTTAAAATTCATCGCCAAGCGCGCCACAACAGTGGAAGAAATCAACGGTGCCATCCAGGCTGCTTCCAAGGCTGGTCCACTAAAAGGCATTCTGGGTTACACCGAAGAACAATTGGTCTCAATTGATTTCAACCATGACCCACACTCCTCCATCTTCCATGCCGACCAGACCAAGGTCATGGACGGCACGATGGTCTCGGTGCTGTCATGGTACGACAATGAGTGGGGCTTCTCCTGCCGGATGGCGGACACAGCCGTGGCGATGGCCAAACTCATCTAGGCTTACGACAATCGGGCGCAGCGAAAGCTGCGCCTTTTTTGTTTTAGGGTGCGACGCAACCAAAAGCATGCGTTGGAGACTGGGCAGATGCTGCAAAATATTTTGATCATTGGCGGGATCATCGCGTTCCTCGTGTACGTCTTTTACATGGGTAAGCTGCTCTCACATTCCTTCGGGAAACTTGATCGCCTGAACGACAATTTGGATGAGCGTAAGGCCGAAAAACTGCGCCTAGAAAAAAGAGGCAACATGCCCTTCAACACCCTCGACGACATGGACCTAGACGGCAAAATCGTTCTCACCCGCGTGGATATCAACGTGCCGGTGGAAGATGGCAAGGTGAGCGATGCAACGCGCATTGCGCGCATTGTGCCCACCATCAAAGACATCCAGAAGGCAGGCGGCAAGCCGGTTCTGCTCGCCCATTTTGGTCGCCCGAAAGGCGAGCCCAATCCTGAGTTTTCGTTGGCGGTCACCGTGCCTG
The DNA here is from genome assembly GCA_045105395.1 of Devosiaceae bacterium. Taxonomy (GTDB): domain Bacteria; phylum Pseudomonadota; class Alphaproteobacteria; order Rhizobiales; family MH13; genus MH13. The sequence goes on from JBGCDM010000007.1 coordinate 71,270, forward strand.
TTCTGGAAGAGGCGCTCGGCCAATCAATCACCTTCATCGAACGGCCCGACCGTGCGGCACTCGAGGCTGCGCCAGACGATAGCGTGATCCTGATGGAGAACACCCGCTTCTCCTCGATGGAAGAAAAGAACGACCCGAAGATGGCGCAGTTTCTGGCCACACTTGGCGATGTGTTCTGCAATGATGCTTTCTCTGCGGCTCATCGCGCGCATGCTTCAACCGAGGGCGTCGCCAAGCTGTTGCCAGCCTGTGCTGGCCGCCTGATGGAAGCTGAACTGACGGCCCTGGGCAAGGCGCTGGGCAAGCCGGACCATCCTTTGGTGGCCGTGGTTGGCGGGGCAAAGGTCTCTACCAAGCTGGACCTGCTCTCCAACCTTTTGGCCAAGGTTGATCACTTGGTGATCGGCGGCGGCATGGCCAACACGTTCCTGGCAGCCAAAGGCGTAGAAGTTGGTAAGTCGCTGTGCGAGCACGACCTGGCCGATACCGCCCGCGCCATCATGGACAAAGCAAAGTCGGAAAATTGCACCATCCACCTTCCCATCGATATTGTGGTGGCGCAGGAGTTTAAAGCCAACGCATGGTCAAAGACCGTGCCGGTGGATGAATGCCCCGCAGATGCGATGATTTTGGATGCTGGGCCAGAAACTGTGAAGAATGTTGTGGCAACCATAAAAGCGTCGAAAACGCTAGTTTGGAATGGCCCGCTGGGCGCCTTTGAAATCACGCCTTTTGATGCTGCCACAGTTGCAGCCGCACGCGGCGCAGCCGATGCCACAAAGGCTGGTACCCTGCTTTCAGTAGCAGGCGGCGGCGACACAGTTGCTGCCCTCAATCATGCAGGCGTGTCAGACGATTTCACCTACATTTCCACCGCCGGTGGCGCCTTCTTGGAATGGCTGGAAGGCAAGACCCTTCCAGGTGTGAAGGCATTGGAAGACGCAGCTCAATAATTTAGAAACATCTCATCAAGGGCGCAGCTAAGGTGCCCGATCAACACAAGGGGAAACACCATGGCCCGTATTACACTTCGCCAACTTCTCGATCACGCTGCTGAGCACAATTACGGCGTGCCTGCGTTCAACATCAACAATATGGAACAGGCGCTTGCCATTATGGAAGCGGCTGATGAAACCGATAGCCCGGTCATCATGGCCGCCTCACGTGGTGCGCGCGGCTATGCCACCGATGTTATGCTGGAAAAAATGATCGATGCCTGCGTTGAGCTTTATCCGCACATCCCACTGTGTATGCACCAGGACCATGGCAACTCGCCAGGCACTTGCATGACCGCCATCCAAGCCGGTTTTACCTCCGTCATGATGGACGGTTCGCTGGAAGCGGACGGCAAGACCCCCGCTGACTATGCCTACAATGCGAACGTCACCAAGCAGACCACCTTCCTTGCCCACCTTGCCGGCGCATCGGTGGAAGGTGAGCTAGGCGTGCTTGGCTCGCTGGAAACAGGCACAGGCGAGGCTGAAGATGGCCACGGCGCAGAAGGCGAACTATCGCACGACCAGTTGCTCACTGACCCAGATGAGGCGGTGCGTTTTGTGGCTGAAACCAAGGTGGATGCCCTTGCGATCGCCATGGGCACATCGCACGGCGCCTACAAATTTACCCGCCAGCCAGATGGCGACATCCTGGCCATGAACGTGATCGAAGAGATCAATCAGAAACTGCCAAACACCCATTTGGTGATGCACGGCTCATCCTCTGTTCCGCAAGATTTGCAGGACATGATCAATGAGTTTGGCGGTGAGATGAAGCAGACCTGGGGTGTTCCAGTTGAGGAGATTCAGCGCGGCATCAAGCATGGCGTACGCAAGATCAACGTGGACACCGACAACCGCATGGCCATCACCGCCGCCATTCGCAAAGTGTTTGCTGAAAACCCATCAGAGTTTGATCCGCGCAAATATCTGGCCCCTGCCCGCGCCGCCATGAAGAACCTGTGCGCCCAGCGCAATCAGCAGTTTGGCACAGCGGGCAATGCATCCAAGTTCGGCAAAATTTATACGCTTGCTGAAATGGCCAAGCGCTATGAAACCGGCGATCTGGATCCTGCAGTATCGAGCACAGCAATGGCCGCAGAATAAGCGCCATCGACCATTATCTTGAAGGCGGAAGCGGATATGGTCAGCTTGGCCCCGCTTTCGCCTTTTTTCTTTTGCTGTGAGAACCCATGGCCTTTTCTGATTTTCGCACCCGTCTGTTTTTGATCACCCCGCGCACCCCGCCCGAAGACTTTATGGAGCGGTTTGCCAGCGCCTTAGCTGGTGGCGATATTGGCTGCCTGCTGATCGATGGTGACCAGACCGATGATCGCGCGTTTCAAGATTTCGCATCCCCCTTCGTGCAGACCGCGCAAAGCGCCAATGTTGCAGTTTTGGTCATCGACGACACGCGCTTGTCCGAGCGACTCGGCACCGATGGTGTGCATATGTCCGAGCCAAAAGTGCTCGATAGTACGGAACAAACCAAACTTCAGGACCGCGGCGTGATCGTCGGCAGCGGTGCGATCAACACCAAACATCTGGCCATGCAAACGGGCGAGCGTGAATTGGACTATCTGTTCTTTGGGCGTCTGGACCGCGAGCCAACCGAAGAAACCCATCCCAAAACGGTAACGCTTACCACTTGGTGGGCGCAGATGATGGCGATCCCGTGCGTCGCGCTTTCGGGCACCAGCGATGAAGCCTTTTGCGCACTGGCAGAAGCGGGCGCGGAATTCATCGCTGTGCGTGAACATATCTGGCAATCCGATGATCCCGGCGCAGAAATCGCCAGGTTGAACTCGATGCTCGACACCATTGCCAAAAAACGCATGGAGGCCGCCGCCTAATGCTATGGCGCGCACTTCTGGCTTTGGTGCTCCTTGCCGCACCAGCGTATGCCCAGACGGCAGAACCGCAAGCTTCAGCGGAGCCATCCGCGCAAGAGGCACCCGAGCAAGACCCCTTCACCCTCGACCCTGCTGTTGCCTTTGAGGCGTTCTTCGCTGGCAATTATGCCCGTGCCTTTGATCTGGCGGTCACCTTTGCCGGGCGTGGTGATGGCCCCTCCATGCGCCTGCTCGGGCAGATGTACAGCGCCGGACTTGGCGTCGAGCAGAGCCAAGAAGAAGCGCTGGAATGGTACCGCCTTGCAACAGAGACCAATGATATTGAGGCGAAGGTTCTGCTGGCCACCGCTATCATGGACGGACCAATCCCAGAGCGAGACGAAGAGCATGTTGCCCAATTGCTGCGCGAGGCTTCCGATGCTGGCAACAGCATGGGCACGCAAATGCTGGGCATGCTGCACCTGGAAGGGCGGGGCGTAGAACGCGACATCGACCTTGGCGCGCAGCTTATGCGCCAAGCCGCTGATGCAGGCGATGTGACGGCACAATACACGCTCGGCATCCTGTACCAGGAAGGTGCAGGCGTGCGCCAAGACACAGCACAAGCCTATGCATGGTTTGAGCAGGCGGCGCGACGCGGCAACACCGAAGCGCAGATTGAGTTTGCATTGGGCCTGCTCAACGGATCAGCGGGCGAGAATGACCTTAGCCAAGAGCGCCGCGTTGAGGATGCCATCTTCTGGCTTCGCCGGGCCGCAGAAGGCGGAAACCCAATTGCTGAAAATCGTTTGGCCCACGCCTATAGCCAAGGGTTCGGTGTGCAGCTAGATCCGGTGCAAGCTGCCTATTACCACGCCCGTGCTGTTGCAGGCGGCCTAGCTGATGCCCGCCTGGATGCCTTTGTTGGCAGCCTACCAGAGGACCAACGCCGGGAAGCGCAAGAACGTATTGCCCAGGATAGAGCTCCGGCGAACCCGTTCAACCAATAGCAAGAAGCCCCCTACGCTTGCCTTAACGCACCAGGTATGGTCCACAGCCCACAAGGCTCTGGTCAGCCAGCGCATTTGGCGTCTTCCTTTCCACACAACGAGATCACAACGCATGAAAATCAACGGCAACGAAATCCGCCCAGGCATGGTCATCGAATATGATGGCGGCCTTTGGGTCGCGGTAAAGGCCGGCGCGGTGAAACCGGGCAAAGGCCCAGCCTATAATCAGGTTGAGCTAAAAAACGTCATTGATGGACGCAAGCTCAACAATCGCTTTGGCTCGGATGAAAAAGTTGAACGCGCCCGCATTGAAACCAAGGATTTCCAGTACCTTTATGAAGAGGGCGATATGCTGGTTTTCATGGACTCCGAAACCTACGATCAAATCAATCTGTCAAAAGACTTTGTGGGTGACCGCGCAGCCTTCCTGCAAGATGGCATGCAGGTGATGGTAGAACTTCACGGCGAAACACCGATTGGTTTCCAGCTCCCAAGCCAGGTGACGCTTGAAATTGTTGAGGCTGATGCCGTGGTGAAAGGCCAAACGCAATCATCCTCTTATAAGCCTGCCAAAATGGAAAATGGGCTTCGCGTTATGGTGCCGCCCTTCATCAAGTCCGGCGAGCGGATCATCGTGGACACCGCAGAAATATCCTACGTCAAGCGCGCAGATTAACACACAGAGACCGATAGACTTAAGATGGCAAAATCAGCGCTCCTAACAATCATGGAACGGGCAGCCCGCAAGGCAGGTCGCGGCTTGGCACGCGACTTTGGCGAAGTGGAGCGCCTGCAAGTCTCGACCAAAGGCCCAAGCGATTTCGTTTCTGATGCCGACCGGCGCGCCGAAGAGCGCATCTATTTTGTGCTGCAAGAAGCACGGCCAACCTGGGGCTTCCTGGGCGAAGAGGGCGGCGAAGTTAAGGGCAAAGACCCGCAGCATCGCTGGATCGTTGATCCGCTGGATGGCACAACCAATTTTCTGCATTCCATGCCGCATTTTGCTGTGTCTATTGCGCTGGAACGCGACGGCGAGCTGGTTGCTGGCCTGGTTTATAATCCGATAACCGATGAAATGTTTTCTGCTGAGAAGGGCCAAGGCGCTTACCTGAATGATAAACGTCTGCGTGTCGCCTCGCGCCGTAAACTTGCTGACTGTGTGATTGTAAATGGCATGCCGCATCTGGGTCGCGGCGACCATGCCTTGTGGCTGCGAGAAGCAGCGACCATGATGCGCAAAGTCTCAGGCATGCGCCGTATGGGCGCTGCTGCGCTGGACCTTTGCTGGGTCGCGGCAGGGCGCATGGACGGCTATTGGGAAGATGGCCTACAGCCCTGGGATATGGCTGCTGGCCTTATCATTCTGCGCGAGGCTGGTGGCATAACCCGTGATACAGCAGGCGGCAGCGATATTTTTGGCACAGGGTCTATTGTTGCAGGCAATGATTTGATTGTTGGTCAAGTACTCAAAGTGCTGGGCGAAGCGCGCCAGGCGCAGGCACGGCTTGCCAACGCCAAAGCGTCGGCCAAATAGCCAAACACAGATAAAGAAAACGCCTCACCCAAGGATGGTCACATTTCCCGGTTCTGTCTTGGGTAATAAAAGGCTATGACGGATAAAGGGTCAGCTTGTTTGACCCATGGATCGAAGCATTAGCGGCTTTTTCACAAGGCCGCATTTCTAGCATGAGGCATGCTGATGGCTGACAGTGCCGACCCCCACAGCCTTTCCCGTCCCACAATCTACCTTGCTTTAATGGCAGTGTTTGTGGCGCTCGCAGGCTTCCTGGCCCTTATTCTTTACAGGCCCATTAGCACTGCTTTTGCAGCCAATCCGGGCCTTAACGGGCTTATCATCGGCGTGCTGCTGCTGGGCATTGTGCTGGCTGTTTTCCAGGTTATCCGCTTGATGCCGGAGATACGCTGGGTCAACGCGTTCCGCCTTGTTGATCATGGCGCCGGTCTTGATCAGCCCAACCCACGGCTGCTTTCGCAGCTTGGAACCTATTTGCGTGATTCGCAGGGCACAAGCGGCCCCACAATGTCGACGCAGACTGTACGCTCGATCTTGGAATCTGTCGGCACGCGCCTGGATGAAGGCCGTGAGATCCTGCGCTATATGATTGGCCTGTTGGTTTTCCTTGGCCTGCTGGGCACCTTTTGGGGCCTAACCCAAACCATTGCCTCGGTTGGTGATACAATCGACGGTCTTGATGTGAACTCCGGTGATTTTGGCACCATTTTTGAAAACCTTAAAACCGGCCTTGCCGCGCCGCTTGATGGCATGGGCACAGCGTTTTCTTCCTCCCTGTTTGGTCTTGCCGGCTCACTGGTGCTTGGCTTTTTAGACCTGCAGGCAGGGCAAGCGCAGAACCGTTTTTATACCGAGCTTGAAGATTGGCTTTCTAACCTTGCTGGTGTCGATGTAAGCCAACCAGGTGCAGAATCTGGCGCCGATAATGCAATTGTATCGCTCGAGCGCTCGGTTGATAGGCTTGCACGCCAGGTGGCAGCACAAAACCAATTGGTCGGGGCCAAAGGCACATCAGGCGCCACCGGTGGAGCCGAAGCTGCGGACGTGAAGCAAAGCATTGATAGCCTGGCGGCAGGGGTACAATCGCTGGTGCAGCACATGCGCTCAGAGCAGCAAATGCTGCGTGACTGGGTGGAAGAGCAAGGCGAACACACGCAGCGCCTCGCAACAGTGATGGAAGACGTCGCCAAATCTATGTCAGACGGGCGGCCCGGCCGCACACCAGGCGAATAAGCAGCCATGGCGCTCTCGCGATCAAGGCGGCGCTCTGGAGCCGTTGATTATTGGCCAGGCTTTGTGGATGCGATGGCGACGCTTTTGCTCGTCATCATTTTCCTTCTGTCGATTTTTATGCTGGCGCAGTTTTTCTTAAGCCAAGAAATTACCGGTCGCGACACGGTTCTGAACCGATTGAACGCTCAGATCGCTGAACTCACAGAGCTTTTGGCGTTGGAGCGTGCCACTGGCCAAGAACTGCAAGCCCGCCTTGCAACTCTCAATTCAAGCCTGGATAGCGCCCGCGATGAGCAAGAGCGCCTAACAGGACTGCTGCAGACCCCTGATACAGAAGATAATAGCGGCTCGATCATTGCAGGCCTGCAGGGTCAGGTGGATGAAGAGCAGGCTATCTCGCGCGAGGCGCTCAACCAAGTGGAGTTGCTGAACCAGCAAATCTCTGCCTTGCGCCGCCAAATTGGCGCGTTGGAAGATGCGCTGGAAGCCTCAGAAACGCGCGACCGCGAAAGCCAAACCCGCATTGCCAACTTGGGCGCGCGCCTGAATGTTGCGCTGGCCCAGCGGGTGCAGGAGCTGTCTCAGTTCCGTTCCGATTTCTTTGGCCGACTGCGGCAAATCCTGTCCCAGCGCTCAGACATTCGTGTGGTGGGTGATCGGTTTGTTTTCCAGTCAGAAGTTCTCTTTGATTCTGGCGCAGCGGCAATCAACCCTGGCGGCAGTGCAGAACTTTCCCGCCTTGCAGAAGCGGTGATTGAACTGGAAGCGGCCATTCCCTCAGAGATCAACTGGGTGATCCGCGTTGATGGGCACACGGATGCCCGCCCCCTCTCCGGCACCGGCCTTTACGCCACCAACTGGGAGCTATCGACCGCGCGCGCGACATCAGTTGTGCGGTTCCTGATCGATGAAGGCGTATCACCAGAGCATCTCATGGCGGCAGGGGTTGGCGAGTTTCAACCCATTGCAGAGGGCGAAGACGTGGAAAGCCTGGCCCGGAACCGGCGCATCGAGTTTAAGCTGACAGAACGCTGATTAGAAATTACCGCGCCTGATTTTTTGCTTTGCCTGTCCTCGCGATCTTAGCCGGGGCTAATCTGCTAAGGGCGAGGCGGGTGCGCATCGAGTTTAAACGCACCGAGCGCTAAGCAGGCTCAACGATCGATCTTGGTTTGGGCTTGGAATTGTCGGAAAACTGAAGGTCAGCCAGGCGCGCATAAAGCCCGCTGGCCGCAGCAAGCTCGCTGTGCGTGCCCTGCTCCACCACCATCCCATCATCAAGCACTACAATTCTGTCCGCACCGCGCACGGTTGCCAAACGATGGGCAATCACAATTACTGTGCGCCCAGCCATCAAGCGCTCAATCGCATCCTGCACCAGATGCTCACTTTCAGCGTCCAGAGCGCTTGTCGCCTCATCAAGCAGCAGGATCGGCGCGTCTTGCAGCACAGCCCGAGCAATGGCCAACCGCTGGCGCTGGCCGCCCGATAGCGTCACGCCACGCTCGCCCAGCATGGTGTGAATGCCGTCAGGCAAGCCATATACAAAGGCAGATGCATTGGCCGCATCAAGGGCGGCATTGATCTCATCATCGCTGGCATCGGGCCGCGCAAAAGCGACGTTATCGCGAACGCTGGCAGCAAAAATTGCAACATCCTGCGGCACCAGCGCCATTTTTGCGCGCAAGGCAACCGGATCAATGTCAGCAACCTTCTGGTTATCCACCATGATGTCACCACTCTGCGCCTCATAAAACCGCATGAGCAGCTGCAAAATGGTGGATTTACCTGCGCCAGACGGGCCGACCAGTGCAACCGTTTTGCCCGGCAGCGCCTCAAAAGAAACGCCCCGTAATACCGGCGCACCGAGATTGCCCTTGCTCTGCTCGCCATAGCGGAAGGACACATGATCAAACACCACATGGCCAGAGCGTTGATCACTAAGCGGTTGAGGGGCTTGCGCAGGCCTGTCGCCTTGCAGGATTTTGACATCCACCTTCAGCAGGCCGCACAGCCTGTCCGCTGCACCAACAGCCTGTGCCACCTCGCCCACCACCTGGCTCACCTCGCCCAGGGCGCCCGCAGCAAACACGGCATAAAGCAGGAACTGGCCCAGTTCACCGGCGGTCATATCGCCTGCAACAACGGCATTGGCGCCATACCAGAGCACCAGCACAACACTGGAAAAAATAACAAAGATCGAGAATGAGGTGAGCAGCGCCCGAGCCACAATAGACTGGCGTGCAGCCTGGAAGGATTCCTCCGCTGCCCGCCCAAACTGACCGGCCAACCTATGCTCAGCGGTGTGGGCCTGCACGGTTCGCACAGAGCTAATCGCCTCGCTGGCCATAGCCGAAGCCTCTGCCAACACATCCTGCGCCACCCGCGAGCGGTTGCGCACCTGGCGGCCAAACACGATCAACGGGATAACCACCAAAGGAATGGCCAGCAAAACCGCGCCAGATAGCGCCGGACTTGTGATCACCATCATGATGCTGGCGCCCAAGAACATGAACACATTGCGCAGGGCGACCGACACACTGGAACCGACAGCCGCTTTCATTTGCGTGGCATCACTGGTGAGGCGAGAAACCAGCTCGCCAGCGCGCGCACTATCATGAAAGGACAGGTCAAAATGCATGATGCGGGCAAAAACAGCCGCTCGCAGGTCCGCCACCACCCGCTCACCCAGCCACATAACCAGATAGTAACGCAGCGCACTCATCACAGCCAAAATGCTGACAACCGCGATGAGCCCGAGGAACACGCCGCCCAGTGGCACACCTTCTTCGCCGGTGAAACCACGATCAATCACCATGCGCACCGATAGCGGCACTGTGAGCGTTGCACCGGTGGAACCGATAAGCGCGAAGAAGGCAGCAAGGATGCGCCCCTTATAGGGCGCAATGAACGGCCATAGGTCACGCAGCGTGCGGCGTGCGGTTTGCACATCCAGACGTTTTGAGTCTTTCGCGCGTGATGTATCCAGTGAAGGTTCGGGGTATCTGGCCATGCTTTTTCCTACCGATCAAATCGGTTCGATTGCAAGCCAAACAGACTTGATCGTTAGGCCAGTGAGCGCATTGACCGCAGGTACTGCAAGCCACCGCCATCAGCCCGCTTGCAAGGGAGCATCCCTTGGTGTATCGACGCGCGCTGAAGCACTGGTTTGTGCGCTATACCCAGCCTAACCTTTTGCCCCGCCCTTCAAAGACCACAAGATCAGCGCCGCTTACCACTGGTGTGCACCGCTCTTGCAACGACGGAATTGACGATGAAACAGGATACGCACCCCGATTACCACACTATCAAAGTGGTAATGACCGATGGCACCGAGTACGAAACACGCTCGACCTACGGCAAAGAAGGCGACACGCTGCGCCTTGATATCGACCCAACAACACACCCAGCCTGGACGGGTGGTCAGCAGACATTGCTTGACCGTGGTGGTCGTCTTTCAAAATTCAAAAACAAATTCGATGGGTTCCTCGCCACCAAATAAGGCTGGCACACCCGTATCGCAGAACAAAAAAGGCACCCAACTGGGTGCCTTTTTTATTGGTCTCTGGGTCCAAATATAACAATCGATCAGCCGAAGGCGTCCGATAGGCGCGCAATCTGATCCGCCACAGGGTTGGCGGCGTTGCCATCATCTTGGCTCGTATCAGCACCTGCGGTGTAAAAGATACCATCCAGGCGCTGCACACGCGTTTGTAAATCCAGCGATGCACCAACCAGCTCGCGCAGCGTGCCTGGCAATTCATCCCAGCCTGGCCCTTTAGTGGGGCTAGAAAGGCCGTGAATACGCACCTTGGCTTTTTCTTGGGCTGCTTGCTCCAGCGTCATTTCGCCTTCATGCACAGCGCGTTGCAACAAAAGCCAGGAGGCCAGTTGCATAAGCCGCGTGGTTAGGCGCATCGATTCAGTGGCGTAGGCCATCGCCCCAGCGCGGGCCAAACCCTTGGCTTCTTCGCGCCCTTCCTTGTCCAGATATTCAGCGGTGGTCTCAACCAGACGCATGCCATGCTCAAAAAGATCATGAAACGCATTGGACCCAACCAGTCGGTCAGCGAAGGACACAGGGTCTTCAACGCTCATCAGTCGATCATCATCCATGCCGCTTGTCCGATCCATCGCTTTGTACTGAACCTTAATTCATTGTGCTTGAGATTGCGAACATAGCCCATTTGGGCGCGTCGTAAACCAGCCGATAGCACTGTAACGCGTCTCATCTTCAGGGTCGGTTAACGACGATTGGTCAGTGTATCGCGTCCCACCTGTTAATTTTAGGCAAAAAAAAGCCGCAGCAAAAGCCACGGCTATAAAATCAGTTTAAAAACAGGGAGGCGTCAATGAACAAACTCGCTCAAAAACTGTCGAATAAATTCGATAAGTTAAGTGGTAACCGAGAAAGGTTTCTCAAACCTTAACATATCGCAATTGAGCGATTTTATTTACCCACTTCTAAGTATGGCAGGCTGCAAGCTGGTCGCAGGCCCAGGCCAACATCGGGATCGCCTTGGGCGTTATTGCCTTCGATCTCCAACCCGCGATCATATCCGCGATTGTAAGCGTCCATTGCTAGGATAGCTTTGAAGAGGTCATCTTGCGTTGGGCTTGTCATTGCCGAAATCCTATCCTGAATGATCCATCATATATGCCTCGAAGAATTGAACCTCGAAGGTTTGGGCGAAGCGAGCCTCGCTGGTTGGCGAGCCATGGCAGGCGATCACTAATCCCCTCAGTCACGTTCGCTTTGGTAGTTTGCACAAACACACGGCGCAGGTTGATACCCTCACCAAAGCTGGCTGCTAAGTCGTATGGATTAACCAAAGCAACTGTTGGCGGGTCCGTGACGTCTTCAAATCGCACCATCATCGGCAACTGATTGAAGGGAACTTCACCGTTGATCACGCGGTCTGGTAGTGTTCGGACAGCCTCAGCGCTACTAGCCCGAACATCAAAAACAACGTTCGCAAGCTGCTCTGCGTTACCATTGTAGCCGTACTCGGGCGAGAATGGTTCATTTGGGTTGCTACGCGTACCGGT
>JBGCDM010000008.1:0-3611 GCA_045105395.1 Devosiaceae bacterium
TCCCCTTCTTCGCGCACGCCGACCCAACGGTAGACCGCAAAAGCGGTTTCCTTCGCCCCGACTATGTTGCTGATTGCGAGTTGGGTTTTGGTGTGTCGGTGCCTTACTATTTTGCTCTCGACCCTAGCTATGATCTCACGGTGACCGGTACTGGCTACAGCCAGCAAGGCCTGCATCTGGAAGCTGAATGGCGGCAGCGGCTTGAAAGCGGCCATTACAGCATCCGTGCTTCGGGCATTCGCCAGTTCAATTCGGATGAGTTCTTGGGCCAACCTGGCGAACAAGACTTCCGGGGCAGCCTTGCCAGCAATGGTGCATTCTCAATAAATGAGCATTGGGACTTTGGCTGGAACCTTTATTGGCAATCCGACCGTCGCTATTTCCGTGACTACACGATTGAATCTGGCTCAGCGGATCAAGTTGTTTCTGACATTTACATTACCGGACTGCATGATCGTAGTTATTTTGACGCGCGCGTTGAGCGTATTGAAGTCACCACGCTTTCTGCGCTTAACCAGAACCAGCCCTGGACCTTACCGGTTATCGATTATGACCGCCGATTCACGCCAGGCGCACTGGGCGGTGAACTTCGCGTTGAAGCCAACCTGACCACGACGCTGCGTGAAGACTCCGATATCGATGCGATCACAATCAATGGTGCAGCGGCCTCACGCTTTGAAGGCCTTGAAGGGCAATCGACGCGCATCAGTTTGGACACGGGGTGGCGGCGCGAGTTCATCGGACCACTTGGTCAGGTTTTCACGCCACAGGTTGGTTTCCGTGGCGATGTCATCGGTTACAATCTCGATAATAATGCGGCTACGGCCGGGTTCATCAATGGTGAGGATGTCGTTTACCGCGCTATGCCCATGGCGGCTCTAGAGTGGCGCTGGCCCTTCCTCATCACTGCACCAGGAAGCACACATGTGGTTGAGCCTATTGGCCAAGTCATTGTGCGCCCCAATGCGACAGAGTTTGGCCAAGTGCCAATTGAAGATTCGCAGAGCCTCGTTTTCGATGCTTCCAATCTGTTTGAGAATGATAAATTTTCCGGCTTTGACCAGCTGGAGGGTGGCACCCGCGCCAATGTCGGTGTTCGATATGCTGGCACCTTTGACAATGGGCTCGGTCTGTCAGCGTTGATTGGCCAATCATTCCACTTGGCAGGCGACAACCCCTACGCACAAACCAATCTGCAGGTTCGCAATGAAGCTGACAGCGGGCTAGAGACAGACCAGTCTGACTATGTGGCCATGGTGGGCGCCAATTGGCGCAACCAGCTGACGCTCAGTGCCTCAGGCAGGTTTGACGAAGACGATTTCTCGGTTGAGCGGGGTGAAGTGCGTGCGTCTGCCAACATGCATGGCGTCAGCGCCTCAGCAATTTACGGATTTTTGGCAGCCCAACCCAATCGCGGTGTACCGGATGAACACCATGGGGTATTTGGTAGTCTAGCCTTCAATATTACAGACAGTTGGCGGGCTACAGGTAGTGCCCGGTACGATATTGACGACTCACAGCTTATGGGCATCGGACTTGGTATTGCCTATCAGTGCGACTGCTATGGCATTGGTCTTCAATTCACGCATATTCCAGCCTCAGCCAACGAAGGCATCGCAGATAACCGGGTGATGCTAAATGTGTCATTGCGCACAATTGGTGGGTACCAGACCCAAATCCTAGGCGGCGGCGGTTTTGGTGAAATCCTGCCTGAATAATCGTTGAAAGACATGCCATGCTACTTGGCAAAGGCAATGGCAGAATTTTGGCACATTTGGTTGGCATTGCGCTTAGCATCAACAAGACGCCCGAAGGCAAGGCACAGCCCGTTTTGCGGGATATGAAGGAGTACATGATGGCCAATCATCACACAGCTGATCGCAAACCATCCCGCTGGGCATGTCGACTGCGCACCGGCCTTGTTGCCGCATCGCTTGTCGCGGGTGTGTCATCAGCATCCGTGCTCATGGCGCCAACACCAACTCTTGCGCAGTCTGTCTTCACGGCGGTTTTGGTTAATGATGTGCCCATTACCAATTACGATATTGATGCCCGCGTGGCTTTGTTGCGATTGCAAGGCGCCTCCAGCGGTCAGGCACGCTCACGCGCTGAAGATGAACTGATTGATGAGGCCTTGCAACGCGCCGAAGCACGCCGTGTTGGCATATCGGTCACCCAGGCGGAAGTGGATCAGGCCGTCCAAACAATTGCTAGCAGAAGCGGTCTCTCAGTTTCACAATTCGGCCAGGCATTAGGCCAACGCGGCGTTGACCTTTCCAGCTTTCAAGACTCTATTGAGGCGCAAATTCTGTGGGACCAAGTGATCCGTGCACGCTTCCAGGCTACAGTTCGTGTGGATGAGCAAGACGTCTTGGCGGCGCTCGATACACGCACCGATGACGATACCGCTAGCGAACAAACAACAACAGAATATACGCTGCGCGAGGTGATCTTTATCGTGCCTGAAGGTGCTGGTGACGGTGTGCGTAACCAACGTCGCAGCGAAGCCAGCGCTTTCCGGGCGCGCTTTGAATCTTGCAGCAGCGGTATAACTGCGGCACGCCAATTGTCTGGCGTTGTGGTGCAAGAAGAAAACCGCCGGTTTTCTGCCGATCTATCAGCCGGTTTTGTTGAGATACTCAATGAGACGGCGGTAGGACGCCTAACACCGCCAGAAAGTGGCGCAGAAGGCGTGGTGATGATCGCCGTTTGTAACAAGCGGGAAGTACGCTCAGATGCTGATGCGCGCCGTGATGTGGAAAGCGAACTGCGCAATGAGGAAGGCTTGCTGCTTTCGCGCGGTTATCTTCGCGATCTTCGTGCCTCGGCAACCATCTTGCGCCCGAACAACTAGCTCAGTCTATGCACGATAATTCAAAGCCTCTTGCCATCTCCATGGGAGAGCCTGCTGGCATTGGACCAGACTGTATTTTGCAAAGTTATGCTGCGCTCAAAAGTGCAGGCACAGCGCCCAAACTCATCGTTTTTGGCGACCCTGCTTTGTTTGAAAGCCGAGCGGCGAGGCTTGATCTGGATATCAAGGTCACGGGGCTTTCACATGTTGAGCAAGCCAGTGATCTGCCGACCGGAACGCTGGCCGTGGTGCACATTGGTAATGTTGCCGATGCGCCTGGCGCGTTGGACCCGGCAACGGGCATACACACTGTGGCGGCCATTCGCACCGCGCTGGATAGCATTAAGGCCGGTGTATGTTCAGGGCTGGTGACAGCGCCGATCCATAAATCTAATCTCTATGCAACTGGATTTGCGTTCCCTGGGCATACTGAGTTTTTGGAAGACTATGCCCGCACGCACGACCCGGATAGCAATCCACTGGCCGTTATGATGCTGGCGGGGCCTGAGTTACGTACGGTACCGGTAACTGTGCATATTCCACTGCACCAAGTGGCCAGCAGCCTGACCACAGCACGCATTGTAGAGATTGGCACGCGTACAGCCCAAGACCTTATAGGCAGGTTTGGCATTGTTTATCCCAGGCTCGCGATTGCAGGCTTAAATCCCCATGCTGGCGAAGATGGTGCACTGGGCGCTGAAGATGAAGCGGTCATTGCCCCAGCCGTGGCCGCTTTAAAAAACGCCGGCATTGATGC
>JBGCDM010000009.1:0-4418 GCA_045105395.1 Devosiaceae bacterium
CGTGTTTGATGATGCGGACCTGGATAAGGCCGTTGATGGCGCCATCATCGCTAAGTTCCGCAATGCTGGGCAAACCTGCATTTGCACCAACAGGCTTTTTGTGCAGACGGGTATTTATGATCGCTTTGTTGAAGCCTTTGCGGCCCGCGTATCGTCCATGAAAGTGGCGCCGGGTGCAGAGGAAGGTGCCGAGCAAGGCCCGCTGGTGGATGATGCTGCCCTATCGAAAATCGAAGAACTTGTGGCCGATGCTTTGGCCAAGGGTGGGGATCTGGTTACCGGCGGTGGTCCACACGCACGCGGTGGGCTGTTCTATCAGCCAACGGTTATTGGCAATGCGACGCCCAACATGCGGGTGACCACGGAAGAGATTTTTGGCCCCATCGCGCCGGTGTACAAGTTTGAGAGCGAGGATGAAGCCATCGCGGCAGCCAATGACACACAATATGGCTTGGCGTCTTACGCTTACACCACCGATCTGGCGCGTGCCTTCCGGCTTCAGGACAAGCTGGAATATGGTCTGATCGGCATCAATGAGGTGCTGATCGTTGCCCCAGAAATCCCCTTTGGCGGCTTGAAAGAATCCGGCCTTGGCAAGGAAGGATCCTGGCAAGGTATCGATGATTATCTGGAGACCAAATATACCTGCATTGGTGGGCTTTAAGGCTGATCAGCGCTCGACCCTTATTCCCAACACAATGACCTATGGCTGTTTAAGATACTTTCTTAACCTCGTTCGCACATCGAACGTGCGCTTTAACGTGATTGCAGCGAAACAAGAGTAAATCTTTGCGCGTGTAAAATTTTAGCGAGCAAATGTATTTCAAAAAAGCTCGGATACATCGCACAGTTAAGGTTCACGATAATGAGAACGCTATCACGGTCTAGTGTAGCTGATTTTGGCCACTCACTTGGGTTTGAAGATATCGAAGAAGCTTTGCAAAGCGACACTTTGCAACCAGATGCCAATGCAAGCATTACATGCTTTTCTAGCTTTGAAGATGTTGAGGGCCTTTGGCGCACGTTCGAGCAGAGCGCCAGTGGTTCGGTTTATCAGCACTATGATTGGTGCAAAATTTGGTTCGACGTTGTTAGCAGCCAGCACGACATAATACCTCTCATTGTTGTTTGGAGCATCGATACACGCACTGCGCTGCTGCTGCCTCTTTATGTGTCACGTGGACCATTAGGCACAAAGGTTGCCCGTCTGATGGGTGATGATCACGCCAATATACGCGTGCCATTCATAACCTCATTTGCGCCTGACCGGCTGAGGATGATTCAAGCTGGCAATGCTGGCGCTGTGATGCCTGCAATTGCAAAGGCCATTAGAAATGATGGCCATGCAGATGTGTTAGTATTGACCGACATGCCCAAAAATTTGGACGGCGAAACCAATGTTTTGGTGTCCTCGGCTTGCACCGCCAGCGAGGTTACGTTGTTCAGCGGCGAGTTGAGCAGCGATTTTGAAGCCCTGCAGGCAAGGCGAAGGCCAGGCCGCTCGCAGCGTAAAATGAGACGCTATCTGAAAAAAATCCAGGAGATTGGTGAGCCGGAGTTCGTGAGAATCGATGATCCAACGATGTTGGATAACGTGCTTGATGCCTTTTTTGAACAAAAGGGCGCACGCCTCAATCAAGCCGGTGAGAGCAGTGCTTTTGACGAGGACATCAACCGGAAAATTCTTCGCAAGCTTGCTCACGCATCATTGAAAAGCGGTAATAAAACGCTCGAATTTTATGCCTTCATAGTCAACGGTCAACCCATCGCCATCGCTGGTGGTGGGCACCATAAGGACCGCTTTTCGATGGGCATCAATTCAATGACCGATGACCCACAATTTGCTGCCCATAGCCCAGGGCGATTGTCGTTGAACTGCATCATTGAACTGTTCTGTTCGCAAGGGCTTGAACTGTTCGATCTTGGCCTTGGCGAGAACGCTTACAAACACATGTGGTGTGATCCTGTGAAACTTTATGATGCGCAGGTCGCATTGTCCTGGAAGGGCAAAGTCTATGGCGCACTCTCTTCGCTCAAGCGTGGGATGCTCAATTATATACGTCGATCACCCAAGGCACTGAAGCTTGCCAAGCGCGCCAGGTTTGCTTTGCAACAACTGGGTGCACGCCACACCTAAAAGCCTTCCCCAACGGGCAATACCACGCTCACTGCTGGATGCCTGATCGGCTGTATATGCCAGGGATCGCCACACCGTCAGAAGGCTCCAAAAAGCCTATCGGAGTGGTGCCTTGAAAGAAGGTGCCATCGATTTTTGCCTCACCCTCCTGCCATCGCAATCTCAGCGCGATGCATGCCACCAGCCAGTTCGTTTGACATGGCAGTGCATACAGATTTGGCAAAGTGCCAAAGCCAGGCGGCTTTGCAACCAGTTGCAAAAATCTCCAATGTTTCCGCTTGAGGGGTTTTCAACCCTAGAAACCTATGCCCTACTGCGCCCTAAGCTCACGCCTTGGGCTTAAGCAAGACGCGGGAAAAGCCTGCGCGAAACATCAGGTTCCTAGGGAGACTACAATGACCAAAACACTCAAGCGTGCCCTGCTGGGCACAGCTGCTGCAGCCGTGCTTGCGGGCGGCGCATTCACCACCGCACAGGCGGACCACCATGTTGTGACCGAACTACACTTCCTTGTGCCAGGGGGCGCAGGCGGTGGCTGGGACGGAACAGCACGCGGCACCGGCGAAGCCTTGACCGAGGCTGGCCTGCTGGAATCAGCATCTTATGAAAACATGTCCGGCGGCGGCGGCGGCGTGGCGATTGCTCACCTCATTGAAACGGCTGAACAGCAAGAGGGCACCTTGATGGTGAACTCGACGCCTATTGTGATCCGTTCGCTGCAGGGCGTGTTCCCGCAGTCTTTCCGCGACCTCACACCCGTTGCTGGCACGATTGGCGATTATGCGGCCATCGTTGTTCATAACGATTCTGAGTATCAAAGCTTTGAACAGCTTTTGGGCGACTTCAACGATGATCCACGCTCGGTCGGCATTGCCGGTGGTTCTGTTGCTGGCGGCATGGACCATCTGGTTGCTGCGCTGGTGATGCGCTCTGCCGGTGGTGACCCAACCGCCGTGAAGTACATCCCCTATGATGCTGGCGGCGATGCCATGGCTGGCCTGCTTTCCGGTGAAGCCCAGGCGCTTTCCACCGGTTTTTCTGAAGCGGTGGAAATGGCCCGTCAGGACCAGGTGCGTATCTTGTGCGTTACCTCGCTAGAGCCAGTGGCCGCAGCGCCAGACGCCCCAACATGTGATAGCGCAGGCGCACCAGGCGCTGAGTTCGTCAACTGGCGCGGTTTCTTTGGCGCTCCTGGTCTGTCGGATGAGCTTTCCATGGCGTATCAGAATAAGCTGGCTGCTATGTACGACACGCCAGAATGGGCTGAAGTGCGTGACCGCAATGGTTGGGTTGAAATCTTCAACCCAGGCGACGAGTTCACCGGCTTCCTGGAAGACCAGGAACAAATCATCGGCGACTTGATGCGCGAGCTTGGGTTCCTTTGATCAACTGATCACATAGTAGCTGGCGCTGAACGGAAAGTTCAGCGCCAGTTTTCGTTCTGGGGTACAAACTAGGGGCTTATGCCATGTCGCGTGACCGCGTTGGCGCATTGCTGTTGTTGGTGTTTTTTGTGGCCTACGGCTATCTGAGCACGAAAATCACTCTGCTGCCGTTTCAGTTAAACAGCGCCTTTCATGCGCGCACCGCGCCGCAGTTCCTGACCTTCGCCGGAATCATTCTTGCAATTTTTCTGCTGATCAAACCTGGTGATGATCGCCCCATTGATACCAGTGGCATGACGTTTAAGCGTGTTGGGCTGCTATGCGCCCTCATGGTGTTTTATGGCCTTACAGTTCGCTCGCTTGGCTTTATCCTTTCCACGAGCATTTTCTTGATGGGCGGCTTCTGGGTTATGGGCGAGCGCCGCTGGCTAATGCTGGTGGGAGCCTCTGTTCCCGTGGTGATCGCCTTCTGGGTGCTGATGACACAGGGGCTTGATGTATTCGTCGCTCCGTTTCCTGAGTTTTTGAGGTAGCACTATGCTTGACGGTATTCTCTCCGGCGTTGGTGTTGCTGCGCAGCCAATCAACCTTCTGATGGTCATGGTGGGCTGCTTTGCGGGCACGTTCATCGGCATGCTGCCCGGCCTTGGGCCTATCTCTGCCATCGCGCTGATGATCCCCATCACCTATGGGTTTGACCCAAGCACCGGCCTCATTTTGATGGCTGGCGTCTATTATGGCGCAATCTTTGGCGGCTCTACCTCCTCTATTCTTATCAACGCGCCGGGCGTTGCGGGCACCGTGGCATCCTCGTTTGATGGCTATCCTTTGGCCAAAGCGGGCCATGCCGGCAAGGCGCTGGCGATTGCCGCCTACTCGTCCTTCTCCGGCGGCAC
>JBGCDM010000010.1:0-14685 GCA_045105395.1 Devosiaceae bacterium
GGGTAGCGCATGGAGGCGAGCATAGCGAACCCGGCAAAATGAATGCCGGTCAGCCAAAAGGTGCTCATCGTGCCGATAAAGTTGGCATAGAGATGGAAGATCGACACAGCCAGTGCCAAGCCGGAGAACACAAGGCCAACCAAGCCCGCATCAAGCGCGCGCGTTTGGTCCTCTACATGGTCTTCATCCATGGAGACCATAGGGTCGGCAGCCTTTGATTGATCGTTTTGCTCGGCCATTACCGTGTTCCAGCCCCGTTTATTGCCATGTTACAAAAAACCCCGCGCCAGAAAATGGCGCGGGGCAATTGGCTTTAAAACCTTCGTCCTGCTCGCTTACATCGCTGGGCGAAGACGATCTGGGATATCAACACCGGCTTCTTCAAAGTAGCGGATCGCGCCAGGGTGCAGAGGCAGTGGCAAACCGCCAATGGCTGTTTCCAGGCTCATCGCGTTGGTGGCCGGGTGAATGCCCTGCAGGAAACCAAGGTTCTCGTAGATCGTCTTTGTGATCTCGTAGATGGTTTCCTCTGGCACATCATCACGCACCATCAAGAAGTTTGGCTGCGCAACGGTCTGCACATCTTCGTCCACACCTGGATAGGTACCAGCTGCAATCGTGTAGCGGGTCCAGAGCTGATCAAAATCGCCATTGGCAGCAGCCATCTGCTCATCGGTGAATTCAAGCAGTGTGATGTCATCGCCCATGGACGCAAAAGCGCGTGAGACAGCACCCACTGGCGCACCAGCAGGAGTGGACATGCCAACAATCTGGCCGTTCTGCAGTGCATCGGCTGATGGACCATAACCGGCAAACACCAGGTCGTAGGTCTCTTCCATGTCGATGCCCAGGCCAGCAAGAATGGTGCGGTTGGAACCGATGGTGCCAGAGTTCTGGCGGCCCATAGACATGGATTCACCAGCCAGCGCTTCAATGTCAGAAACCGTGCCTGTGTCCACCAACTCAGAGCGCACAACAAAGTGCTCAACATTGGGCCAAAGCATAGTGATCGAACGCAAATTTTCCTGCGGGCCAGCATCCATCAAGGGACCAGTGCCTGTGGCTGCATAAGCGCCAAACAGGCCCTGAACGATGGCAAACTGTGCTTCACCATCGCGCAACAGCGCAATGTTTTCGCCTGAACCAGCAGAGTTGATGGCCGAAACGTTGATGCCCATGGAAGGCTGCAAACGCACTTTGATGAGCGTAGAAAGCGCAACGCCCACGGGATAGTAAGTGCCACCAGTAGACGCAGTTGCGAGCAGATAATCCTGCGCATCCTGAGCCTGTGCGGAGGCTGGCAAACCGATTGTGCCTACGGTGAGTGCAGCAGCAAGCGCACCGGCACCAAGGACCGAACGGCGGGTGGGTTTGGCGGAATGTGTCATCATGGTCTCCCAAAAAAACTCTACGTTGATTGTTATACCGCTCGATTTCGAGCCGGCGGCGCCAACGCTTATGCGCAGTTCTTAGTACGACCAAAGGCGGTAGGTAAAGCCTAACAGTTAGGCAGACAAACCGGTGTTGAAGGCACAAGGCCAGTCAAGTTGGCTTGAGAGGACCATTCCCCCTTTGCCATCCTTGCGCCACATCGGTTAGAAACGAGATAGGGGCGTTGAACGAGTCGCATCTCGGCTCACCCATAAACGATAGAGTGTGCTGACCCGTGACTGTGATCCGCCATCCGCTTTCCCCTTATGCAGCTTTTGCGCTTGCTCTGGTTTTTGCGCTCACCCTGCTACAAGCCAACCCAGTTTTGGCCCAATCCTCCGGCCTTGGCCGTTATGATGGGCCCAACATCACCGTTGATGTTAGCTCTGGGCGGGTGCTGTCATCCAACCGTGCCTTTGATGCCTGGTATCCAGCCTCCACCACCAAGCTGATGACCGCTTATGTGGTGTTTGATGCCATCGCCCAAGGCCGCGTGACCATGCAATCACCGGTCACAATATCAGCCAATGCGGCAGCCCAACCTCCATCAAAAGCGGGCTTGGCCGTGGGCCAAGTGCTAACGGTGGAAGCGGCACTGCGCGTGCTGATGGTCAAAAGCGCCAATGATATTGCCGTTGCGCTGGCCGAAAGCGTTGCTGGCTCAGAGCCGGCCTTCATCGACCAGATGAACAGTGCAGCACGCGCGCTGGGCATGAGCCGCAGCACCTTTACCAACCCGCACGGCTTGCCGGACCGTGGCCAGGTAACCACAGCCTATGATCTGGTTCTGCTCACCATGGGGTTGATGCGCAACTTTCCCCAGCACAATGACTTTTACAGCATGGGCGCGGTCACCCTGGGCTCAGCGCGATGGGTGAACCACAACCTACTGCTCCAGCGCTATCGCGGGGCATTCGGTTTCAAAACCGGCTATATTTGCGACAGTGGCTTTAACCTAGTGGCCGGGGCCCAGCGCGGCGGACGCTCGCTGATCACCGTCACTTTGGGAGCGCGGTCTGGCCTTGAGCGCGCAGCAGCTTCGGCCCACCAGCTTGATGAAGGTTTCCGCAGGTCTGGTGGTCTGTTTGGCGATGCGGCTGGTACACCTATGGCGCAGTTTAGCCCACGTGGCGCCGTGCAAACCACGGCAACGCGTTTGCGCCCGATTGTTTGCCAAAGCCCGCGGGTGCGACCATCGCTGGAAGAAATCATCGCCCAGTTTGGCACCCAAGGCCCAGCCTATAATCCCAGTGTTGGCACCACAGCCTTTGCTGGCGGTGATTCCAGTTCGGTCGTTTTGCCTGGTGCAGATCAAGGCGAAAATGATGGTGCCGGCGATATCGATGTGCTGGATTTGGTGCTTGGCCCGGTCATTCGTGAGCCACGCCCCGTTCGTCTTGCCCTTGGTGGTGCAACCGGCCCTGCCGTTGCAGCTGCAGGTCGGTGGCTTGTGCCCAACCCAGTGGTTAGGCCCGCAGCAGGCAGCGCTACCATCCTGCCCGCATCAGCCACACCAGTTGCAGCTGCTGCTCCAGCAACAGCGCCTGGGCAGATCAGCGCCACAGCCTCTGGCCCCGCTGTGCAATTGACCCCGCAGGGTAATCCTGGCGCCATACTTGGCACCACAGGCCGCGCCGTGCCCGTACTTGTGCCACCGCCCATGCCGCGTCCCAATTAAGCAACCATGAGCGATGCTAAACGCCCAGACCGCATGCCAGTGCTGGTGGTCTCCGGTTTTTTGGGTGCAGGCAAAACCACATTTCTCAACCAATTGCTTAGCACGCCTGCGCTGGCCGACAGCCTGGTGATCGTCAACGAGTTTGGTGATGCCGGCCTTGATAGCCTGTTCTTGGAAGAAGAGGCGCAAGCCAGCGGTTCGGGCTTGTTGGTAGAAGAGCTAACCTCCGGCTGTCTGTGCTGCACGTTGCAAGGGCCGCTGATTTCCACGCTGGAAGATCTTCTGCGTGCACGCGATAATGGCCGCATCAAACCGTTCAAACAGCTCATCATCGAGACCACCGGTCTTGCTGATCCTGCCCCAATCCTTGGCGCCTTTGCCAAGCACCCATATTTGGCCCTGCGCTATCTGGTGGGTGGCATTGTTACCGTGGTGGATGCAGCGCAAGATTTAAGCGCCCTAGATCAGACGCCTGAGGCAACAGCCCAAATTGCCGTGGCGGATGTGCTGGCCATCTCCAAAAGCGACCTTGTTGATGCAGGCGAAACAGAAAAGCTCGCCAAGCAGCTTGAGCTGAGAAATAGCCATGCTCAGATCGCCCTTGCACCACAGCTTGCTGAGGACACCGCATGGGTTACGCAACTTCTGGAACAGGCGGTGGTTTTGCCATCACTGCCAGCGAGCGATGCATCTGGGCAGCAGGAACATTCACATGACCACGCGCATGATCACCATCATCAGCATGCCTACAGCGTGGTTTTGCGGCACACCGGAGAGATGGAACAGCGGATCGTGACCATGTTCATGGACCTTGTTGGCATGAACCTGCCTGGCGATGTGCTGCGCGTGAAAGGCATTGTGTGGATCGCGAACAATGAAGGCCCAAAGGCGCACGCAACCCCTTGGGCCATCCATGCCGCCGGACCGCTTCAGCATCCACCACGCCCAATACGCGATGGTATAGCGGCCAAGCTGGAAACCGATGAAAACCAAGTCGTGGTGATCACACGCACCGATCAGACCCAGCGTTTGCGCGAGCTATTTGCTGCTTGCCTTAAGCAGAACCACGCTTAATCCAAAACGTCGCGCGGTCGCCGTTCACACGCTGCGCCACAACCTCATGACCTTCACTTGCCGCCATATGTGGCACATCCAGAACGGCCATAGGGTCAGAGCTTTCCACTTGCACCAACGCGCCAATGGGCACCTGCAAAAGCGCCTTGCGGGCCCGCAGCACCGGCAGCGGGCATTTCAGGCCTATGCAGTCGACCACAGTTGCTGGTGTATCGATGGATTGGTCAGTCATTTGGTCAATCATGGTGTTTTGTGCCACCGTCTGCCAACACAATCCAACGTAGCAATAGGATCATATCCATGGATGAACGTGCGCTCGACCTGCTGGAGGTCTGGTGGGCCATTGGTGAAGAGGGTTGGTACAGCCAGTCTGATGAGACCGATGCGATGCTGACAGAACGCTTTGGTGACTTGGTCAAAGAAGCACGGGCAGGCGCGCTCGGCAGTTGGAAGGACACCCCGCATACAGCGCTTGCCCTGCTGCTGCTGCTCGATCAACTGCCACGCAACATCTATCGCGGCACGCCTGAAGCTTTTGCCAGCGACACCGACGCCATGCAACTGGCCGATTATGCACGCGCCAACCGGTTTGATATGGCCTATAACGGCGTTGCGCGGGGCTTTTTCTACATGCCTTACATGCACTGCGAAGACATCGACGCGCAGAACATTTGCTGCGACATCTTTCGCCAGATCGGCAACCAGAACGGCTATTACTATGCGCTGGTGCACATGGATGCGATCCGCCGCTTTGGACGTTTTCCGCACAGAAACAAAATTCTGGGCCGCATTTCGACGCCACAGGAAGATGCGTACATGGCGTCTGGCGGATTCTCCGCCTGACGCACTCACTCTTCCTCGTGCCGTTAGGCTGCCGCACCATTCACCGGGAACATATCAACCATCGCACCTGCACGCGTGTCGCATGCATACTGTGCATCACCCTGGGCTTTGTACAGCATAGAAGAGGAAATCGATGTCAGCGCCCACTGCATTGACGAACGGTTAAGCCTACCCGTTCACGCCACGCTCACCATCATAAAGAACGCGACCTTAAACCCTTCTGATCTATGCCTTCTGTCTTGATAGAAGGCTGATCACGTGCACTTGTTTGAAAATCTCATCTTGCGGCTACCCACCAAAATAAGCGGTCCTTTGGGCCCTGTTGGTGAAAAGCTGGACTTGGCCTTTTTTGGTCAGGGGCCTCGTTCGCGCGCAGCACGGGCGGCGCTTTTGACCTTTGCGATCCGTGTTTTTGCAGCGGTATTGGCCTATGCTGCGCAGGTTGTTTTGGCACGCATGATGGGCGCGCACGACTATGGCATTTACGCCATTGTCTGGGTGTGGGTCCTGGTCATTTCAGCTTTTGCCTCGCTCGGCTATTCCACCGGCCTACTGCGCTTCATCCCTGAGCTTTACAAGGCCGAGCGCTTTGGTGAGCTGCGCACGGTTATCTTGCGCGGGCCGCTGGTCAATATTGGTCTATCCACGCTGGCTGTAACTGTTGGCATTGCGGTGCTCATTGCGTTTCCAAATCTGTTCAGCAACGAGTTTTTGCTGCCCATGATATTAGCAGCCTTCTGCATTCCAATGATTGTGGTGGGTGATAACCAAGACGGTGTTGCGCAAGCCTTTGACTGGACCACCCTTCGCTTGGTCCCAAGCTTTATTGTGCGACCATTGCTAATTCTGGCAATTTTTATCGGCATGGCTTGGGCAGGTGTTGAAGCCAGCGCATCCACCGCCATGATTGCAGCCCTGAGTGCGGTATGGATTGTGACGCTTGGTCAGCTGCTCATTCTGGCGCCGCGCGTAAGGGAAAAAATTGGCCGTGGCCCACGTGAAGGCCAGGCGCGCCCATGGGTAAAAGCTGCCCTGCCAATGCTGGTTGTTGAGGGCTTTTTCTTCCTCATCATCAACACAGATGTGATGGTGGCAGGCCTGTTTGTGCCGCCAGAGCAAGTGGCCGTTTATTATGCCGCCGCCAAAACACTCGCCCTGGTGCATTTCGTGGCCTTCGCAATCCGCGTGGCCACATCGCACAAGATCGCCGAATACCACGCCACCAATGATCGTGCGGCGTTGGAGCGGACCCTATCGGACACATTGCACTGGACGTTCTGGCCATCGCTGGCCATCGCAGCCTTCTTGATGCTGGAAGGTCAGTTCATTCTCTCGCTGTTTGGCGATGGATTTGAAGACGGAATGGCATTCCTCACAATCCTTCTGGTTGGCGTGGTCATCCGCGCCTCCGTTGGTCCAGCTGAAGCCATGCTGACGATGGCCAATCGGCAAACCACATCGGCTTGGGTTTATGGCGTGGTATTTGCGGTCAATCTCAGCCTCAACCTCATTCTCATCCCAACCATTGGCTTGCTGGGCGCAGCGATCGCAACCGCTATTTCCATGGTTGTGGAAGCTGTGTTGTTGCTCATCATGGTGCGCCGGCACCTTGGCGTGATAAGTTTTATTGGCGTCACTGGGCGTCTCAATCGCTCACCCAAAGCCCAAGGCTTACCGGAGCCCGCCGAATGAGCTTGGCTTTCATCCCTGATCAGGCGGCAAGCCTGCCCTATGGCTATGATTGGCTGGCGCAAAACGCTGTGGAGTCAAACATATTCTATGAGCCTGCATTTCTGGTTGCGGGCCTACAACATCTGGCCGATGAGAGCGTGGAAATGTGCGTTGCGCGTGAGCCAGAAAGCGCAATTCCCCTGGCAGCAATCCCCCTAAGGCGGGCCCGTCGGCGCTATGGCCCACTGCCAACGCCGGTGCCACTGGTTGCCTGGTTGCACCCCTATGCCATGGCATGCACACCGTTGGTCTCGCCCGAGGCTCCGGTGCAGGCCTTGCAAAAACTACTGGAAAAAGCTGCCAGCCGCCGTGATGGTCCCCAGGTTCTGCTGCTGCCTCTGATGCGCACAGATGGGCCGGTGTGGCCGCTTTTGTTGCAAGCTCTGACAAACACCAACAGGCGCCATGCCCTGTTACAAACCCATAGCCGGGCGGGTGTGAACCAGCCCCGTTCAGCTGAGATTACTCTGCGCTCGCTCACCGGGAAGAAAAGCTGTCGCTCGATAAATCGCAGCCGCGAAAAGCTTTCCGCCATCGGCGCGGTTTCTCATCGCACGGTGACGCAGCCGCCAGACCTATCAGCCGCCTTGCAAACATTCTTGGCATTGGAGGCATTCGGCTGGAAGGGTCAAAAAGGCACCGCACTACAAACCGCTGGCCATGACCGCTTTGCCGCACAAGCAGTGGAGGCTTTAGCGGCAGGAAACCGGGCGCGCATCGACATCACTTACTTGGATGATGTGGCCATTGCTGCCACGGTTAGCCTGCGCGATGGCACCGATTGTGCGCCGCGCTGGATGCCGTGGAAAACCGCCTATGACGAACGCTATGCAAACTATGGGGCAGGCTCGCTATCTTTGGCGCAGTTGACCGAAACTTTATTGAGTGAAGCGCAAAACAATGACGCACCCTTCGTGCTCGATAGCCTGGCTGATGAGGGCAGCGTGATTGCCAATCGCCTGTGGCGCCAGCGCTGGCAGCTTGCTGATGTACTGATCGATCTGGTACCAGGAGGCAGTTCCGCTTACCGGGCTATTGCAATGGCCGAGCGAACCCGCAAACGCGCCTATGATGCAGCCCGTGCAGCACGCGAGCTTG
Source organism: Devosiaceae bacterium (assembly GCA_045105395.1). Lineage (GTDB taxonomy): Bacteria > Pseudomonadota > Alphaproteobacteria > Rhizobiales > MH13 > MH13. Next base: position 7,856 of record JBGCDM010000010.1, read on the forward strand.
TGCGCAACGCCAAAACGCGAAAAACCAGCTAGTCGATATCTTTGAGCATCCGGCGGATAATTTTGCCCGTCGTTGTCATCGGCAGTTCATCGACAAAACGAATATCGCGAGGATATTCATGCGCTGCCAAATTAGCCCGCACGTGAACCCGCAAACTTTCTGCAATCGCATCACTGGGCTCATACCCATCGCGCAGCACCACAAAGGCGCGCACGATTTGCGTGCGCAACGGGTCCGGCACGCCGATAACGGCGGCCATAGATACCGCAGGATGCCCGGTGAGACTGTCCTCAATCTCGCCTGGACCAATGCGGTGTCCAGACGATGTGATGACATCATCATCGCGGCCCATGAACCAGATAAATTCGTCCACATCGCGCATGGCCATATCGCCAGTGAGCAACAGTTGGCCAAAGTTTGGCGAGGTGATGTATTTGCGTTGGGTCGCAAAATCGGCGTTCCAATAGCCCAAAAACATCACAGGGTCCGGCGCACCAACGGCAATTTCACCCAGCTCACCCGGCTCGGCCTGGCTACCATCCTCACGTATCACATAGACGTTGTGGCCGGGCACAGCTTTGCCCGTCGCCCCGGCGCGGCTGGCACCAAAACCTTGTGAAGAGCCAATGATGAGATTGCATTCGGTTTGCCCATACGCCTCACTGATCGGGAACCCCAAGGCGCTATCAGCCCATTGATAGGTCTCTCGGCCCAACGCTTCACCTGCCGACATAACCGAGCGCAGGCCAATGGCGCGTACATCTGCATCATCGACAGTGCCACGTATCATTTTCAGAGCCGTGGGCGGCAAAAAGGCATGGCTAACACCGCGTTGGCCCATCATGGAAACAACGCGCGCTGCCTCAAAGCCTTTCATCGCAGGAAAAGCCACAACTGGGCATCCAAGGCTGAGCGCGGGGAACAGCAGGTTGAGCATGCCACCTGCCCAAGCCCAGTCTGCCGGTGTGTAAAACACATCATCGTGGCTCACCGACCCGCCATGAGCAAACAGGAAGCCTGGCAGATGCCCCGCCAACACGCGATGACCATGCAGCGCACCCTTGGCAGGCCCAGTGGTGCCGGATGTGTAAATCATCAAGCACGGATCATCAGGCCCCGTGTCGGCCGCTGGTACCGGCTCACCTTTGTCTGCCAAGATTTGATCATAAAGCAGCGCACCACTTTCAGCGCCATCCATGGTGATGATCTGCTCCAAGTCTGGCAGTTCATCAATAAGTGTCGCCAAAGCTGCAAAACCAGCCTTTGAGACGAAGGCAAACCGGGCGCCACTATCGCGCATCCGGTGATCCAACGCATCGCGGCCATAGCGCTCAGACAAGGGAACGCTGATTAGGCCGCTGCGCAAAAGTGCCGCCTGCACAATCAGCGTGCGTGGCCCCTGCGGCGCGATAACTGCCACCCGATCACCGCGTTTTGCGCTCAAGGCTTGCAGGGCACCGCAAAGCCGCGCGGCATCGTTCGCTAAAGTTCCGAAGGTTGAGACATCGCCGCTCTGCCCATCGATAATGGCTGCAGCATCGGGTGTGCGGCTGGCAGGCGCATCAAGCACCTCAACGCCCATGTTGAGCCGATCTGGCACGTTCCAGGCAAACGCTGCGCGCGCCTCATCATAAGTTGCAGGGGGTGCAAGCATCATCATCCCTTGGCCACTATGGGCGACCAGCTGGTCCATCATCGGATGTGGGCTCAGCATCGGTTTCAACCGTCCGATCTGGTTCAACCGGTGGTGCTGGCACGGTGCTAACACCGGGTTGCTTGACCCCATCATCAGGCTTCAAACCGCCAGCGCCCAAATCTTCAGGCGGGGCAACGCCTGCCTGTGCCATAACCTGCAAAAGCTGATCCATATTACGCAATGTAACATCGGTCTGGGCAAAAGGTATCTCAATACCCTCTTCCTGGAACCTGCGGAAAATCTCAAACCTGATATCCGATCGCACGCCATAGCCGTTGCCGACATCGGCAAGGTAGGCAAACAGCATGAAATCCAGCGAGCTTGCGCCAAACTCAACAAAGAAGGCCGCGGGCTCAGGAAAGCTTAGCGTTTGCGGGTGCGCGTTGGCGACCTCCAGCAAAATCTCTTTCACCTTTTGCGGGTCGCTATCATAGCCCACTCCAACCGGCACATCGATGCGGCCGAGCGTATCGCGATGCACCCGGTTTTTCACTGTGCCGGCGATAAAGTCTGAGTTCGGAATAAGAACTGTGGCCCGGTCAAAGGTTTGCAGCTCGGTGGCGCGCACATTGATGCGTTTCACAATGCCTTGTTCGTCTCCCACCACAATCCAATCGCCCTGCTTGAACGGACGCTCGGCCAGAAGAATGAGCCCAGAGACAAAGTTCGACACGATGGACTGCAAGCCAAAGCCAATACCTACAGACAGGGCACCAGCAACCAGGGCAATATTTTCAAGGTTTAAGCCCAGATAGGAAAGGCCAATCGCGCCTGCTGCAATGATGCCAACATAGCCAATACCGGTGCGAATGGAGGCCTTAAGCCCACTGTCCAATGAGGTGCGCGGTAAATAGCGATTTTCAAGCCATCCCTGCACGCCGCGCGTTACAACAACGCCGATCAGCACCAAACCAAGCGCGACCAGAAGTGAGGTGAGTGAGAATGAAAAGCCACCAACTTCAATACCGGTGAAGACGCTGCCAAAAATATGGGTAAACTGGCCTGTTTCAACGCCAAATGGCGCAATGATAAACGAGGCTGCCGCAACAATCAGAACGATCTTGACGATCCCTGACAGTAACACCCCAAACTGGCCAAGACCGGTGCGCGAAAGTCCAATATTTTCCTGCACCCAGCCCGATGCGCGCGCGCTTTCCTGGAAGAGCGCATTGCTTGCCTGTTCAATAAAACTGGCCGCCAAATGCAATGCCGCAAGCACCGCTGCCGTCCACACCAAGCGATCAATCAAGAAGGCTGCAAAGGCGAGGTAACCAAACAATTGAGCAAGCAGTGCGCCCAAGGCAACCAAAGCCGCCACCGGCACCGTCCAACGCCACAAAATATGCACCATTGGCGGCGCTTCATCACCTTCAGCACGCACAGCCAAGCCGCGCAGAATGGCACGCACCGCCGCCAAAACAGCCAGAGCGGAAACAAACACTGGCACCGCTTCAACCAATTGCACGCTTGGCAACGGAGCAAAGAAACTGCGCGCAACAATGCGGGCAAATTCACCCACAACATAAGCAAGCGCGGCAATGCGGATGAAGAAAGCAACGCGGCTTGCGCATTCATCATCTAAAGGGACCAGGCGCCAATTGGGTCGACCTGGCGCAATGAAGGCGCGCACAATGCCTGAAATAAGGAAATAGAGTGTGATGTTGATCGCGAACGCATCCAACAATCCACGCGCGCGAAGCGATAAGCCACCAATGGATTCAAGCGTCAAAATGAGCAGCAGGAAACCGATGGCAGGCACACCAGCGCTTGCAAACACGATGCGCAGAGCACCAAGCACTTTTTCAAGTGGACCAGCTTCATGACCTTCACGACGTACCGAGCGGCGCAAAGCCCAGCGCCGCGCTGGAATAGCAAGACCAAACAGCACCAGAACCACCAGCCCAAGTCCAGCGAAAGCCTGCGGGGTTGCCCTGTCATGCACCGCCGCAACTGTGCGCCCAAACAGCCCTTCAAAATCTGATGCAACGTCTGGTAGTCCAGCGACACCTTCACTCCATAGAACAGGGTTTAGAAGAGAGGACGTGCGCTGAAAAAGCTGACGGGTGAAGGCCTCAGCACGTCGATCTGCGATATCACGGCGCAAAACTTCCGCACGCGCAAGCAGCAATTCAACCGGCTGGATCTGCGCATTGAGGTTGAGAATGCGCTGGCGAAGATCCACCATCTGTGGCGTTTCCACCTGCTCAGCGCCATCAATGTTCAGCTCAGCCAGAATGGCCACCTGCTCATCATAGAGCGGCGCTAATTCGCCAAGATAAGTGTCCATCTCGCCGCGCACCGCAACCACCCGGTCGCGTCGTTGCACCAATGCAGACAGGGTTAGTTCTTCGGGGGCAAGATCAGCCTCAATGCCATCCAAAGTTGCGGTCCACAGCTGCAAATCGTCTTGCAATGCCGCGGGCAGTGCTGCGGGCGTTAGCTCGGCTGGCTGCGTGCTTGCTGGCTCACTCAGTGTGGTCGTGTCGACGGAGCTGGCCGAATCTGTTTCCTGCGCGTGGGCGGGCAAAGCCCCAGCACTCAAGTTGATGACAAAAGCAGCCAAAAACGCGATCAGACAACGGGACAACACTGCCATAGTGATCATTTAGGCGCCTGGCTCTGACCAGTAACCAACCTTTGGCAAAACCGGTGAATTTGATTGTGCGCCTGGGCGCCGGGCCACCATATCAATCTCGACAAGCGCGCCCACCGCCAGGCCTGTGACGCCAATGGTGGTGCGCGCAGGGCGCCGATCAACCGGGAAATAGCTCTGATAGGTCGTGTTAAAGTCGCCATAGTCACGCTCAAACTGCGTGAGGTAGCATCGGCACTGCAACACATGAGACAGATCAAGTTGTAGCCCGGCTAGTACGATTTCCAAATTGCGCATCACCGCATGGGTTTGCGCCACGATACCATCAGGTAGCGGAGCGGCTGCATCATCGGGATCAGTGGGCATCTGGCCCGTCAGCATCACCCACCCGGCAGCCTCAACGGCATGAGAAAAGGGTGCAACGGGCTGCGCAGCGCCCTGTATCATATGAAATTTTGCGTCATTTTCAGCGTGCTTATGGCTCATAGCGTTGTCATACGAGCGTTCGCAGTGCGACGCAACAAACACGCTTCATACCAAAGGTGTATGCTAAGGGTCCGGGCCCTAGTTCGCTGATAAGCCCGCAGCTTTCTTGGCATCATCGTTCGCCGCCTGGGTAGTTTCAGATGCGGTTGCTTCTGCTTCACCCAAGCTATCTGATTCATCATCGCCGGCATCCTCTTCCACCGGTTCATCATCATCAGAGGGATGAATGGCAGATGGAGACAGAATGCTACCAACCTGATCGCGGTAGAGAACACCGGTAAGCTCGCCGTCCTTAGCCACCACAGGCAAAGGGTGATCAGCATCCAAAACGCTTGGTAAAGCATCTTCGATAGAACTGGATTGCTTAAGCTGATTGCCGTTATCGGCAACCTCACCAAGGGTGGGCGAACCAGGCGCCGCAATGGCCTCTTCCAGGCTTTTCTGGGTCACAAAACCAACATAGCTGCCAGTGTCTTCAACCACATAGCCAGCACCTGCACCGGATGAACGCATACTAGCCAGCGCATTTTCAAGATTCTCATTGGTCAGGCGCAGCTTCGGCGGCTTAGCCACCACATCCACCGTCAACACGCGCGCACGGTTCACATCACGTACGAAATCAGCCACGTAATCATCGGCTGGATGCATCAAAATGTCAGCTGGGGTACCAACTTGGCTCAGCACGCCGTCTTTCAAAATGGCAATCTTGTCACCGATTTTCAGCGCCTCATCCAAATCATGGGTGATAAACACAATGGTCTTTTGAAACTTGTCTTGCAGATCAACCAGCTGGTCCTGCATTTGCGAACGGATAAGCGGGTCAAGGGCTGAAAACGCCTCATCCATCAGCAAGATATCAGCATCGGTTGCCAGCGCGCGGGCCAGGCCCACACGTTGTTGCATACCGCCAGAAAGTTGGCTCGGGTACTGATCTTCATAACCTTCAAGGCCAACCTGAATGATCCATTCGCGGGCTGTTTTAGCCCGCTCTACCGGTCCAATTCCCTTCACTTCCAGCCCGTAGCCAACATTTTCCAGCACCGTGCGGTGCGGGAACAGACCAAACCGCTGAAACACCATCGACATGCGCTGGCGCCTGAATTTTTCCAGCGCCTTGGTGCTCAGCTTCAGCACATCCTCACCTTCAATGAGAATTTTGCCATCAGTGGGATCAATGAGGCGGTTAAAATGACGAATGAGGGTGGACTTCCCCGAACCCGACAACCCCATGATGACGAAGATCTCGCCCTGCTCAATTGAAAGCGACACGTCATGAATGCCCAGCGTATGGCCGGTTTCGGCCAACAGCTCGGTTTTGCCTATTCCAGCCTTCACCTTGCGCAGGGCCTGTTTTGGGCTTGGGCCAAAAATTTTGGTTACGTTCTGAACGTCAATCAATGCCACGGGGCGAACCTAACTTTTTAAAAACAATCAGTGACCAGCGGTGCGATAGCTTTGCATGCGCGCACCATAAGCTTGCGTGATACGGTCAAACACGATGGCGAGGACAACAATCGCCAAACCGCCCAACAAACCACGTCCAGGGTCATTGCGCTGAAGGCCCAAAAGCACAGTTTCACCGACACCGCGCGCACCGATCATCGAGGCGATCACCACCATAGCCAGCGCCATCATGGTGGTTTGGTTGATACCCTGCATGATGGACGGCATGGCAAGCGGCAACTGCACGCCTTTAAGAATTTGGAAACGCGTTGCGCCAAACGCTCGCCCTGCCTCTGTCACCTCGCCATCCACCTGGCGGATGCCAAGATCGGTCAGTCGAATGAGCGGAGGAACAGCGTAAATGACGGTGGCAATAATGGCGGGAACTTTACCCAAACCAAACAACATGACCGCGGGGATAAGGTACACAAAACTTGGGATGGTTTGCATCAGATCAAGGATGGGATTGACCACTGATCGTGTGCGGTTGGAGCGGGCAATGATCACGCCCACCGGCACACCAATGACAACCGAAAGCAGAATGGAAACCAGCATGATCGCGATGGTTTGCATCGCCTGATCCCAAAGATCGAATGCGCCAATGACATACAT
>JBGCDM010000011.1:0-67322 GCA_045105395.1 Devosiaceae bacterium
TAAGACGCTGAAAAAGGTCTCTTTGGAATTGGGAGGCAAGAACCCGCAAGTTTTGTTCCCCGATGCTGATCTTGACCAGGCCATCGATGCCATCGTTTTTGGTGTTTATTTTAACGCTGGAGAGTGCTGCAATTCTAGCTCTCGGATCATCGTCCATAAGGACATTGCTGAAGAGGTGGCTGAGCGGATTGTAGCCCTATCGCAACGTGTGCCGTTCGGCGATCCGTTGAACCCTGACACCAAAGTGGGTGCAATTATTACACCAGAGCACCAGGCAAAAATTGATGCCTATGTGGCTGACGCTGCACACGCTGGCGCCACAGTACGCCTTGGTGGGCAGGCCTTAATTGTGCCAGGCCTGAAGGGTCAGTTTTACGAGCCCACTGTGGTAACCAATGTATCGCCCGATATGGCCATTGCTCGCGAAGAGGTGTTCGGCCCGGTCCTCTCGGTGCTAACCTTTGATACATTTGATGAGGCGATCGATCTTGCAAATGACGCCGCCTACGGCTTGTCTGCCGGTGTGTGGAGTGAAAGCATCCACACCTGCCTAGATTTTGCACGGCGTGTGCAGGCTGGCACGGTGTGGACCAACACATGGATGGACGGTTTCGCTGAAATGCCGTTTGGCGGCGTGAAAGAAAGTGGCCAGGGCCGAGAGCTTGGTCGATACGGACTTGAAGAATTCCTAGAGGCAAAAACTGTGACAATGCGGATTGGCCGTACACGGTCGCCCTGGGTGGATGTGTAAGCGCGCAAGAAAAGTGCGCAAACACAAATTGCATACGCAAAAAGGGAGAAAACCATGCGTAAGTTAACAGTAACAATGACGGCGATTGGTGCCTTGATGGCAGCATCACCAGCCTTGGCGACCGATGTGGAAGTTCTGCACTGGTGGACATCTGGCGGTGAAGCGGCTGCCCTTAACGTGTTGAAAGACGATCTTGAATCTGGCGGCGTGGGCTGGGTTGATATGCCAGTTGCAGGCGGTGGCGGCTCTGATGCCATGACCGTTCTTCGTGCCCGTGTCACTGCTGGTGATCCACCAACGGCTGTTCAAATGCTTGGCTTCTCAATCCAGGATTGGGCCGGTGAGGGCGCTTTGGCGAACCTTAATGACCTAGCTGCCGAGCAAAACTGGGGTGAGGTTGTACCAGCCGCATTGCAGCGTTTCTCAACGCATGAAGGCAATTGGGTTGCCGCTCCTGTCAACGTGCACTCAACCAACTGGGTTTGGGCCAACACTTCCCTTATGGAAGAGCTGGGCATTGAGCAGCCCGGCACATGGGAAGAGTTTGTTGCAGCCATGCAGGCTGCTGAAGATGCAGGCTATGTGGCGCTCGCCCATGGTGGTCAGGCTTGGCAGGATGCCACGGTCTTTGACTCCATTGTGATGGGTGTTGGTGGCGCAGACTTCTACCAGTCTTCCATGGTCGATCTTGATGCAGATGCCTTGGGTTCTGACACCATGGTTGAAGCGTTTGATCGTATGGAAACCTTGCGCGGTTTTGTTGACGACAATTTCTCAGGTCGTGACTGGAACCTTGCAACCGCGATGGTCATCAACAACGAAGCGTTGTTCCAGATCATGGGCGATTGGGCCAAGGGCGAGTTCGTCAATGCTGGTCAAACCGCTGGTGATGAGTTCGCTTGTTTCCGCGTGCCAGGCACCGAAGGCACCGTGACATTCAACTCTGATCAGTTCGCCATGTTTAACGTGAGCGATGACGACCAGATGACGTCTCAGGTTGCTATGGCGTCTGCGGTTATGAGCCCAGAATTCCAGGTTGCGTTTAACGTTGTGAAGGGGTCTGTGCCTGCGCGTACTGACATCTCAGACAGTGAGTTTGATGCATGTGGCCAACTGGGCATGGCACAGCTGGCTGAAGCTGCCGAGAATGGCACGCTGTTTGGTTCCATGGCCCATGGCCACGCAAACAACCCATCGGTTCAGAACGCAATGTACGACGTGATCACTGCGCACTTTAACGGTGAGTTTGACTCCGAAACAGCCGCTGCGGAAATGGTCACCGCTGTCGAGCTGGCTCAGTAAGCTTCACGCACACATGAACAGAGCTGGCCCTGCTTTCGGGCCAGCTCACCCTGCCGGGAAAAACCGGTACAACCAACAAAACGATTGAGAGGAGGGCCATATGGCTGGATCATCCGCTTCGGGAGCGGACATGCGCACGCGCGTCCAAAATTGGCTTCCAAAGATTGTGCTTTCGCCGTCACTGGCGATCATGCTGATCTTTGTCTACGGCTTCATCGTTTTCACGGTATTTCTAAGCTTCACCGACAGCCGCATGCTGCCGTCTTTCGGTTGGGTTGGGTGGCAAAATTATGATCGCTTGTTCCGCATCCGTGAGTGGAATATTGCGCTTAGTAATCTAGCAGTCTTTGCCTCGCTTTATATTGTTATCAGCACGCTCATAGGGCTGATGCTGGCAATATTTCTTGATCAAAAAATTCGCGGCGAAGGCGTGCTGCGCCCGATCTTTCTCTACCCTATGGCGCTGTCCTTCATTGTGACCGGTACCGCCTGGAAATGGTTTCTTGATCCGTCCATCGGCATCGAAGCGACCATGCATATGTGGGGATGGGAGAGCTTTGAGTTTAACTGGATTAAAGATCGCGAAATGGCGATCTACACCATTGTTATTGCCGCCGTTTGGCAAAGCTCTGGGTTTGTTATGGCCATGTTTTTGGCTGGCTTGCGGGGCATTGATAACGAAATTCTAAAAGCTGCACAGATGGATGGTGCTTCCAATTTCCAGCTCTATCGCCGGATCATTCTTCCGCAATTGCGCCCAGCCTTTCTGTCGGCCTTTGTCATCCTTAGCCACTTGGCGATTAAATCCTACGATCTTGTGATCGCGCTAACAGGCGGAGGGCCGGGCAATGCCACGGCGCTGCCAGCTACCTTCATGTATTCCTACACCTTCACCCGAAACCAGATGGGTATTGGGGCTTCCTCGGCAGTGATCATGCTGATGACCATCGCTGCGATTATGGTGCCGTATCTGTACGCTGAACTGCGGGAGAAGAAATAATGGCTGTCGCTTCAACCGAAAACGCGATGCGATCGTCCAACGTCGCCCGCACCTTCATCTACCTGTTGTTGTTGCTGTTTGCGCTATTTTACCTGCTGCCGTTTGGCATCATGCTGATCAACTCAGTCAAGCCTCTCTCTGAGATCACTGGTGGCAACATGATTGCTTTGCCGCAGCAATGGACGCTTGAGCCATGGCTTAGCGCCTGGTCGACCGCGCAGATTGGCGTGGAGCCTACAGGCTTGCGGCCCTATTTTCTCAACTCCATTGCAATGGCTGTGCCGGCGGTGGTTATTTCTACCGTCATTGGCGCGCTCAATGGCTATGTGCTTACCAAGTGGCACTTTAAGGGCGCGACTGTCATTTTTGGTCTGTTGCTTTTCTCGTGCTTCATACCGTTCCAGATAGTGCTGATCCCTATGGCGCGCATCCTGGGTATCTTGGACATTGCAGGCACAACATATGGGCTGATCCTGGTCCATGTGGTCTACGGCATTGGCTTTTCCACGCTCTATTTCCGCAATTATTATGCGGTTTTCCCAACAGAGCTTGTGCGCGCTGCGCAGATCGATGGTGCAGGCTTCTTCCAAATTTTTTGGCGCATCATGATACCCTCGTCAGGGCCAATCATTGCAGTTTGCTGCATCTGGCAGTTCACCAATATTTGGAACGACTTTCTTTTCGGTGCGTCCTTTGCGTCCGGTGGCGCTGCGCCCATGACAGTGGCGCTGAACAACCTGGTGAATTCCTCAACAGGGGTGCGCGAATACAATGTGCATTTCGCAGGCGCCATTATGGCTGCCGCTCCCACACTGCTCGTTTACATCGTTGCAGGTCGCTACTTCGTGCGCGGTTTGATGGCCGGCTCAGTGAAAGGTTAGACTCATGGGTTTCTTAGACATTGATGGTGTCACCAAATCCTATGGAACAGTGAAGGTTCTTCACCACGTCGATATCGAAGTGGAAGAGGGCGAGTTCCTTGTGTTGGTTGGTCCCTCGGGCTGCGGAAAATCGACATTGCTCAATATGATCGCTGGTTTGGAAGGTATAACCGACGGCGAGATTAAGATCCGCGACCGGGTAATGAACGGCGTACATCCCTCCCAACGCAACATCGCCATGGTGTTCCAAAGCTACGCGCTCTACCCCAATATGACGGTGGCACAGAACATCACCTTCGGGCTTGAAATGCACGGCACGCCAAAGGCTGATCGTGAGAAGGCCATGGATGAAGTTGCTAAGCTGCTTCAAATTGAACCACTTTTGGATCGCCGCCCCGGGCAGCTTTCAGGTGGTCAGCGCCAGCGCGTGGCCATGGGGCGGGCCTTGGTGCGAAACCCTGATGTGTTTTTGTTTGATGAGCCGCTGTCCAACCTAGACGCCAAGTTGCGCGTGGATATGCGCACCGAAATCAAGAAGCTGCATCAAAAGCTCGGCACGACGATTGTGTATGTGACGCATGATCAGATTGAAGCGTTAACCCTCTCAACTCGCATTGCCGTGATGTATGGTGGCTATGTGCAGCAGCTGGGCACGCCGAAAGAAATTTACGACACACCGGCCAACCTGTTTGTTGCCTCTTTCATGGGTTCACCGTCCATGAACCTGCTGGAAATGACGGTTCAGGTAGAGGATGATGATGTTTATGCCGTTACGCAAACCAATGAAGGTGCTGCGGTTCGCTTGAAGTGCGCCAATGCTGTTGATGCACTGCGAACCTATGATGGCAAAACCATAACACTTGGAATTCGGCCTGAAGCTATCAGTGACCCGCATGGCGTTGAGCGTGGTTCTCAGCACGTTGAGAGCGTAACCGCGACAGTGGAAGTGGTTGAGCCTGCCGGCTCTGATACATTTGTAACATGTATTCTGGGCGGGTTTGAGTGCGTTGCGCGTATGCGAGCAGATGCAGACGCGAACCCTGGTCAGCAAGTGGAATTTGCCATCGATATGGAAAAGGCCGTTGCCTTTGATCAGCGGACCGAAGAGCGGATTTCCTAAGACTTCAATCGCAAAATACCCCGAAAAGAATGATCTAAAGGATAACTGGTTATGAAAATTGGAACGATCCAAAAAACTGTGAAATACAAGTTTCCTCATCTGGTCGCTGCCACCGCTTTGGCAACAACACTGATGGTTCCCACAGCATCAGCTGAACCAGCTGTAGAGGTCATGCACTTCTGGACAACTGGTGGCGAAGCGGCTGCATTGAACGAAGTCCGTTCCCATGTGATCGCTCAGGGCGTCACTTGGGAAGATGCACCAGTGGCTGGCGGTGGCGGCGACGCCGCGCGCACGGCCATGCAGGCACGCATCGCCGCTGGTAACCCGCCCACCGCCATGTTGATGCTCGGTCAAAACATCCTCGATTGGGCTGAGCTTGGCCTGCTGGGCGACGTCAACGCGACCGCCGACACTGAAGCTTGGTCAGATGTTCTGCCGCAGGCTGTACGCGACTTCACCGAAGTCGACGGGCGCTATGTTTCTGCACCAACAAATGTTCACCGCACCGACATGATCTGGGCAAGCCGCGCAGCCTTCGAGGCTATCAACGCGGACATTCCAACAAGCTGGGAAGAGTTCAACGCCTTGGCGCCACGCTTCCTGGACGCGGGCATCGTGCCGCTGGCTCATGGAGGCCAGGCTTGGCAGGAAGCCTACATGTTTGAGGCGCTCGCTTTGGGCGTAGGCGGTTCGGGCTTCTACAAGGACGCATTGGTGTCGCTTGATGATGACGCCTTACGGTCCGACACGATGGTTGAGGTTTTCGCGCAGATGGCGGCGATCCGCGACACGATGGTCGATGACAACTTCCCCGGCCGCGACTGGAACCTTGCTACGGCCATGGTTATCAATGGCGAAGCTGCTATGCAGATTATGGGCGATTGGGCCAAGGGTGAGTTCACCAATGCCGGTCAGGCTGCGGGTGATGATTTCTTCTGTTTTCCGGTCCCGCGTAGCGAAGACAGCGGTTTCATTTTCCTGGTAAACTCGTTGTCCTTCTTTGAGCAGAGCGACCCTGAGCGCCTGGCCGCGCAGCAAGTGCTGGCGTCTGCTATCATGGAGCCGGAGGTGCAGATCGCCTTTAACATTGCCAAGGGGGCCATACCTGCGCGCACCGATTTGGACCTGTCGGCGCTTGATTCCTGCGCCCAAGAAACAGCGGCGGACTTCGTAGCCTCCGATGAGGCTGGCACGGCAGTGCCGACCTTCGCCGGTACACACGCGACCGGCGCGGATGTGGTTGGTGCGGTCACTGATGTGGTCACTGAGTTCTTCAACTCTAACATGGCCGCCGAGGAAGGCGTTGCTCTGTTGATCGATCAAATCGCTATCACGCGATAAAGCAATGAAGGCTTGGGGTGGCGAAGGTCGCCCCACCAACAGGTAAACACAATGAACCCAGATATTGTGATCATCGGTAGTGGCATGGGTGGGGCTTCGCTGGCAGCTGGCCTTGCACCATCAGGCGCACGCGTCACCATTTTGGAGCGCGGGCATTCTATCTCCAAGGACGCGCCTGTGCGTGACCCATGGCGCATCTATACAAACAGTGCGTTCAAGTCCGATGAGACTTGGCTTGATGAAAACGGTGAACGTTTTGCCCCCGGTAATTATTATAATGTTGGTGGAAACTCGAAATTCTATGGCGCTGTGCTGATCCGCTACCGGGCGGAAGATTTTGAAGAGATGGAGCATTATGGCGGTGTATCGCCTGCTTGGCCGCTAAAGTATGATGATTTGGCGCCTTGGTATGAGGCAGCCGAAACGCTCTATCAGGTGCGCGGTGATGGCGATGATGATTACACTGAACCTGCTCGAACATCAGTTTACCCGCATCCGCCAGTTTCTGATGAACCCGCAATTGCAAAAGTGCGTACACGGCTTGCGGGCGCAGGCGCGAAACCTTTTACGCTTCCACTTGGTGTGGATATCGACACCTGGCTATCCAATGGACAAACGGGTTGGGACGGGTACCCTGACGCGCGCAGCGGCAAGATGGATGCTGAGACATGCGGCCTTGCCAGTGCGCTAGCACACGATAATGTTGAGTTGATCACTGGCGCCTTGGTAACAGGCATGCGCTTGGCAGAAGATGGGCGCACGATCGCTGAGGTTACCTACGAAAGAGACGGTGAGAGGCATGTGTTGAAGCCGCGCATGGTGGCGCTTTGTGCCGGTGCTGTGCAATCTGCTGCGCTTCTTCTGCGCTGCGGCCTTGCCAATTCAACGGATCAAGTTGGTCGCTGTTTCATGAACCATAATGCCAGTGCAATCATCGCGATTGATCCACGGTTTGAGAATGATGCGGTGTACCAAAAAACGTTTGGCATCAATGATTGGTATCTGGCTGACGAGAAGGGCGGGAAACCGCTTGGTAATGTGCAGCTTTTGGGCCGCGTGACGCCTGACATTCTAAAAATACAGGTGCCGCAATTGCCTATGCCAGTGGCGCGCTGGGTTTCGCGGCATACCGTTGATTTTTATATTATATCTGAAGACTTGCCTGACCCTGAGAGCCGTATTGTGCTCGACGGTGATGATATCAAACTGGTCTGGCGGAGGTCCAACATGGAAGCCCATGAGCGACTGCTTGCTAAAACAAAACAGACATTGAAGGCGGCGGGTTTTCCGCTGGTTTTGTCGCGGCTTTTTGATGGGCGTGTGCCCTCACACCAATGCGGCACGGTGCGTATGGGCTCTGATCCCAACCAATCGGTTATCGATAGCGATTGCAGGTCTTGGGATCATCCCAACCTATTTGTTACGGACGCTGGAGCGCTGCCAACATCCGCTGCCGTAAACCCCGCCTTGACGGTGGCAGCGCTTTCGCTTCGAGCGGCCGATACAATCGCCAGAGAGTTGGCGGCATGAGCAAGGTTGCTTTGATAACAGGCGGTCAACGCGGCATTGGTTTTGGCATTGCTAAGGCTCTGATTGACGCTGGATTTTCGGTTGCCATCACCGCTCCGTTAAACCCGGAAAGCGATGAGGTTACTGGTGCTCTCAAAGAGCTTGGGCAAAGCGCGCAGTTTTTTCAGCATGATGTTCGAGATGTTGAAACCCATGCGTCTTTGATCTGCGATGTTGAGTGCAGCCTTGGCCCGATTGCATCTTTCATCTCCAATGCAGGTGTGCCGGCGCCAGTGCGGGGTGACATGCTGGATGTGGAACCTGACAATTTTGATTTCGTGATGGATGTGAATTTGCGCGGTGCGTTTTTCCTCGCGCAGGCCGTCGCTCGAGGCATGATCAATCAACCATCTGCAAACTATCAATCGATGGTGTTCATAAGCTCAGTTAGTGCTGCGATGGTGTCCACTGCGCGGGCTGAATATTGCATATCCAAGTCCGCTGTTGCCATGATGGCTGATCTGTTTGCCGTACGTTTGGCGCCAAGTGGGATTGGTGTTTTTGAGGTTCGACCAGGCATCATCGAAACCCCGATGACGGCTGGCGTCAAAGATACCTACACCGCCCGTATTGAAGATGGCTTGGTGCCAGCCGAGCGCTGGGGTCAACCGCAAGACATTGCCAGTATCGTACTGCCATTGGTGCGCGGAGATATGGCCTTTGCCACTGGCAGCACCATCAACGCTGATGGTGGCCTGGCCATCTCAAGATTGTGAGCACGATACGATGAGCGATGTTTTTGATTTCATCATTGTGGGCGGCGGCAGTGCCGGGTGCGTGCTGGCTGCTCGTCTCAGCGAAAACAGCGATGCTCAAGTGCTACTTCTGGAAGCGGGAGGGCGTGACTGGCATCCGTTTTACCATTTGCCTGCTGGTTTTGCGAAAATGACCAAGGGCATCGGCGCTTGGGGCTGGAGCACTGTGCCGCAAAAACACATGAAGGGCCGTGTGTTTAACTACACGCAGGGCAAGGTCATTGGCGGTGGGTCAGCGATCAATGCTCAAATTTATACGCGTGGAAACGCTCAAGACTATAACGAGTGGCGGCAAATGGGTTGCGAAGGTTGGGGCTATGATGATGTGTTGCCCTACTATCGCAGGGCCGAGGATAACGACACCTATAACAATGAATTTCACGGCCAAGGCGGCCCGCTTGGTGTTTCGCAACCACGAGCACCACTGCCAATTTGTGACGCCTATTTTGAGGCTGCTGGCGAACTTGGCATTCCGCGCAACCACGATATCAATGCCGCCCAACAAGACGGTGTTTGCTATTACCAGCTAACACAGCGCAACCATCGCCGATCCTCAGCCGCGATGGCCTATATAGCGCCCAATCGACATCGCAAAAACTTGCATGTGCGCACTGGCGCATCTGTTCGGCGGCTTATCGTTGAAGGTGGCACCGCACGTGGTGTTGAGTTGATCGATGGCACCAAACTGACTGCGCGCAACGAAGTTGTGATCTCTGGCGGTGCTATTGGCACGCCACGGCTTTTGCAGCTCTCAGGTATTGGGCCAGCTGAGCACCTGCAAGATGTGGGCGTCGATGTGGTTTTTGACCAACCGCAAGTGGGTGCAAACTTGCAAGATCATCTTGATCTGTATTGCATCTGCGAGGTGTCTGGTCCGCACACCTATGATCGCTATGCCAAACCGCATCTGTCGGTGTTGGCTGGCCTGCAATATCTTTTCAATCGCACCGGTCCGGTTGCCTCTAGCCTGTTTGAAACAGGTGGCTTCTGGTACGCTGATCCGGAAGCGCGCTCGCCGGATATTCAGTTCCACCTTGGCTTGGGAACGGGCATCGAAAAGGGCGTCCAGGCCATGCCAAATGGCGGCGTCACGTTGAATTCCTGTTACCTTCGCCCACGCTCGCGTGGCAGTGTTCGGCTACAAAGCTCAGACCCTTCCCATGCGCCACTCATTGACCCCAACTATTTGGCGGACCCGCAGGACCGCGAAAATTCCATCCGTGGATTGAAGTTGACGCAGGAGATATTGGCGCAAGGGCCTTTGCAGAATTTCATCAAGGCTGAGCATCTTCCAGGCCCTGAGGTCAAAACCGACGAAGATTATTTCAACTTCATGTGCGAGCACTCCAAAACATCGCACCATTGTGCCGGAACGTGTCGCATGGGCATCGATGATGACGCCGTGGTTGACCCACGTTTGCGCTTCAAGGGCATTGAACAGCTGCGCATTGTTGATAACTCGATCATGCCAACCGTCATTTCTTCTAACACCAACGCTGCCGCCATCATGATTGGTGAAAAAGCCTCTGACATGATCCGGCAAGACCATGGGATATCCGTATGATCCGACACATTGTTCTTACCAAATTCAAGCCTGAGACCTCGCAAAGTACCATTGATGATATTTATGAAGGCTTGCGCGCCTTGAGCGATAAGCTTTCTGGCGCACAGGCGTTCTCAGGCGGGCGCTCAGAAAGTCCTGAGCAAATTGAGCGCGGCTATATGCATGGTTTCATTATTGATTTTGATGATTGGGATGCTTTGAAGAGATATGCTGACAACCTAGAGCATCAGGCGTTAGGCGGACGTTTGGTTGCCAACGCGGTGGGTGGTATTGACGGCATTTTGGTATTTGATCTGCCTGTAGCAGCTTAGAGTGGGAGTCTGGATTTTATGTTGAAACTACCAACGTACGAAAATCGCATCGAACCTTATGCGCTTCAAAGCGAGCCTTTGGTTCCGCGTGCGCCAAGAGTTCCTCTCACGCGAACAGCGTTTGCTGCAGCTCATGTCGTGTCCGATCCTATAGCTGAGCGCGCGCCCTGGGATGGGTCGCCTGCTGTTGACTGGAACAACACCCTTAAATTTCGTCATTGGCTTTGGGATCAGGGGTTGGGCTTGGCTGAGGCTATGGATACCGCTCAGCGTGGCATGGGTATGGATTGGCCAACCGCCAAAGAATTGATTGAGCGTACGATGGTGGAGGCTAAAGCCCACCCCCTGAAGCCGCGCGTTGCCTGTGGTGCGGGCACTGACCAATTCTCACTGGAGGATTTGCGCGACACGCAGAAAATTGAAGCTGCTTATCGCGAGCAGATGGAAGCTGTGGAAGCTGCTGGTGGACAGGTTATCCTGATGGCGTCACGGGCGTTTCCGGCCATTGGCGCGTCAGCTGATATCTATGCAGATGTGTATGGGCGCTTGTTGGACGCGGCGGTTGATCCGGTGATTTTGCATTGGCTGGGTGATATGTTTGACCCAGCTCTCAAAGGCTATTGGGGGCACCAAGACGTCGACAAAGCCACTGATGCGGTGCTGTCGATTATTGAAGCCAATGCATCCAAGGTTGATGGCATCAAGATATCGCTTCTCAACCAGGCGCATGAGGAAAGTTTTCGGGCGCGCCTACCAGAGGGTGTGCGGCTTTATACCGGCGATGATTTCAACTATGCGAGCCTTATTGAGGGTGATGGCGAGCACTTCTCGCACGCTTTGCTTGGCGCGTTTGCTGCTATTGCTCCAGCTGCCACACAAGCGCTGGAAGCGTTGGCTAACAATGATACACGCACCTACCACGAGTTACTGACGCCGACTGTGCCGTTAAGCCGGGAAATATTCAAAGCACCGACGCGTTTTTACAAGGCCGGCATTGCCTTTCTGTCGTGGTTGAATGGTGCGCAGTCGCATTTTATCATGCCAGCCGGGCTACAATCTTCTCGTGAGATTGCCCATTATGCCGAAGTTTATCGGCTGGCCGATAAAGCGCGTGTTCTTGCAGCACCAGATTTGGCTGAGGAGCGTATGGGATTGATGCTGAAATTCTATGGCATCGACTAGGGGGCATTATGGGCAAGCGCCCGACGATCCTTGATGTGGCCAGCCATGCTGGTGTTTCAAAATCAACGGTTTCGCTTGTTCTACAAAATTCACCCTTGGTGAAACCCTCCACCAGAGATCTGGTGGAGCAATCGATGGTGCAGATCAATTACGTCTATAATCGATCTGCGGCTGGCTTGCGCGGTGCCGCAACTGGCCTAATCGGGTTGGTTATAAACGACCTGCGCAA
The DNA here is from genome assembly GCA_045105395.1 of Devosiaceae bacterium. Lineage (GTDB taxonomy): Bacteria > Pseudomonadota > Alphaproteobacteria > Rhizobiales > MH13 > MH13. The sequence goes on from JBGCDM010000011.1 coordinate 12,009, forward strand.
CCCTTTTTTCACCGAGTTTGCCGCGAGTGCACAAATGGAGTTCGCGCGCCGGGGCTATGCGACAGTTATTGCGAACACAGACGAAGACCCCAAAATCCAAAGTCAAGTTGTGGGGTCGATGATCGAACATGGTGTATCGGCACTGGTTATCTCGCCTGCCTATGGCGATGGCGATGATTTGCTAGCCCACGTTGAACGCGCTGGAATTCCAACACTTCAAGTGCTTCGACAGATCGACACGCAGGATAGAACGCTGCCATTCGCCTCGCTTGATTATGCTGGTGGCAGCGCTTTGGCAGCGCAGCATTTGGTTGATCAGGGTGCAAAAAGGATCGCCTTTTTGGGAGGCCTTCCTGATCGCCCAATCACGGTTGAGCGCATGGAAGGCTATGCGCTTGTGCTTGCCGAGAACGCGATGCAACCGCTTCACATTCCTGGGCGTCCATCGCGTGCGCTTGGCCGCTCAATCGCGCGCAGCATCTCCCATAGTCACCCTGATGTTGATGCAGCGGTCTGCTTTAGCGATCTTGTCGCCATCGGTGCTTTGTCTGGTTTTGCGGAAAGCGGCGTCAAAGTTGGCGAGGAATTCTTGCTTGTCGGGTTTGATGACATTGAAGAATGTTCGCTGGTTTACCCTCAGCTTAGCTCTGTCAGGTGCGACTTGGCGACATTTGCCGAGAGAGCCGCGACAGCAATCCTGGAATGGGTGGATAGGGGCACACGGCCACCGACAATCGATCGGTTGTCTGTCCAAATGGTACCACGCCAATCATCCACTGGGCGAGGCATGACCTAACCGACATCAAGCCTTGCTGCCATAATAGGCCGGCGCTGCAGAGAATCGCGACTTGGGATCCACGAAGGACAACGCGCCAAGTGTACGCGGGGCGTCTGGCTGATCCATTTCACGCAAGGCCTCTTGCACTTGCGCCGATGTGGTTACGCCATATCGCATAACAAGTACTGCAATATCGGCATAACGCAGCAGAATGCGCGCATCGACGATGGGAATAATCGGTGGACTGTCAATGACGATGAGGTCGAAGCGTTGACGCGCGGTATCAATAAAGCGCGCAAACTGTTGGCTTGCGATAATAGCATCGCTTGCACCTTTGGGCGGGCGCACATTGCCCAAAATGTTCAACCCCGTTTGCCCATCTCTATGGGCATCTATCAGTATCTCGTCCGGGTCTTCATTTGCCAGGAGAAGATCTGAAAACTGATTGCTGCGTGCTTGGCTAATGTCGTCTTGGCTGCGATAAATTTTTGCTTTGCGAAAGTCTGCATCGATCATCAAGGTGCGCTTGCCCGATGCTGCTGCCAAGCGTGCATAAGAATGGGCCAGCGATGATTTGCCTTCATTCTCATTGCAGGAGGTGATGAGTGTAACAAGCGCGCTGGCTGGCGGCCGATAAGCATCTGATGCCAAGGCAACCCGCCGCACGGCTTCGGTAAATGGGTTGTTTGGCCGTGTGGTGACCAGTGCAAAGGGCTCGGCACTGTCGGCCTTGGGGATGAGCGGCACATGCGCAACGGTCTCGAGGCCCGTGTCGCGCTCTAGCGCGATTGCATCGATAATGCCTGCAAAAGCCTGATCTTGCAGCCATCCAACACCAGCACCGGCGGCAAAGCCGGTCAAAAGGCCTATGGCTGCAATCAACTTGCCAAGTGGGCTACTTGTTTGGGTTGGGATGCTAGCGCGAGAAAGAATACGCGCATCAGCAACTTGAACAGATGCATTTGTCCGCGCTTCTTTCATGCGTTCTAGTGTTGATAGATAAACGCCACGCGTTGTCTGTGCTTCTTGTTGAAAGCGGATAAGATCGAGAGCAAGGCTCGTGTCAAACGCTTCGACATCCATATGCTGACGTAGGTTTTGGCGAGCCGAGTGTGCTGCATCATTTAATGCAGCAAGCTCTGCGTTTATTTCCTCTTGTCGTGCTTGATTGGCACGCTCTGCCTCATCACTCGTCGATAGGTAGGATGTATCGATGAATGCCGGTTGCTCAAGCCTTTGATGCTCAACTTGGCGCAGTGCTATGGTGATCGCGCTGTACTCATCAAACAGCGCATCGCGATGCCGTGAAAGCTGGGACAAAGCCTCGACAAGTGAGGTGTCAATGGACGTGCCGTTGCTGCTGGTTCGTTCGATAGTGTTGGCCGCTGCCTGAAGCAAAGTGTCGTCAACATGCGCTTCAATTATTCGCAGTTCCATAGCCAGATCATCGACGCGGGCCGCAAGGGCTGTATGTGCTGCCAGCGCTGCTGCAACTTTGGCCTCTACCTGCTCGCTCAAATAGGCATCGGCCAACCCGTTGGCGATGCGCGAGGCTGTTAGCGGATCGGCATTTGCAACTTCCAGGGCAATAACAAAGGATGCATTGCGACGTTCTACAGTGATCGCATCCCTCAACCTTGCGGCAAGAATGGATTGCTGTGTGGCCTGATCTGCCGATGCTGTTTGACCGCTTTGCAACCAGCGCAAAGGGCGAAATGGTGTGGATGGTAGATTGTTTTCCGACAGTCCGAGGTTGTCGACAACGCGGTGCATCATTGCGCCTGAACGCAAGACTTCCACATGGCTGCTGACAACGCCGGTTGCCAGCGGCAAGGTTTGGCTGGCATTGCGCAGGTCAACTTGGCGCTGTGCACTGGTGTCCACCAAGACCAGTGCCGTGGCGGTATAGGTTGGAACTATAAGTGCGGTGATACCCAGCGATGCGATGAGGCCTGCCAGCCCGCACAAAAGAATCAGGCGCAGGTGTTGCCTTAGAAAGCTCAGCAAATCCCACACCTCAGATGTAGGTTGCATACGCGTAAGCTGGGACGGCTTGTGATCCTGTGCAGTTGTCCAAAGCACGCCGCGTTCCACCATTATTGGAAAAATGCTACTGAGAACAAATTGATCTCAGGTTGAAGAGTTTGACAGTGTATCCCTTAAGTGGTGCTGACCAGAGCGTGGTATTCCCTAACCAATTGGTTTTGGTTGGCCCTTGGCTCGACAGCCAAGCGTCACAGGCTAGGATGGTACCGAAGTAAGAAGCGCGAAGTGCCGGCTACGCGATCGGGGGATCCCTTGAAAGATAAAATCCTATCAGCAGGTGATGCTGCTGCTCTCATCCGAGAGGGCGATACCATTACGACGTCTGGATTTGTTGGCATTGGTGTGCCGGAGGCGTTGCTATGTGCTCTGGAGCAGCGGTTTATTGAAACAGCGGCCCCACGAGATTTGACACTGTTCTTTGCGGCAGGGCAGGGCGACGGGAAAGACCGTGGGCTCAACCATTTGGGCCATCCCGGCCTACTAAAGCGCGTTGTTGGTGGCCATTGGGGGTTGATCCCCAAGGTCGCCCGTCTGGCTGTTGATGGGCTGATTGAAGCTTACAATTTGCCCCAGGGTGTGGTGAGCCACCTCTATCGCGATATTGCAGCTGGTAAGCCCGGTACGCTCACGCATGTTGGACTTGGAACCTTTGTTGATCCACGCATTGAAGGCGGCAAAATCAACGCGAAAACGCGCGAAGACTTGGTTAGCGTTCTGCAGATCTCTGGACAGGACTACTTGTTCTACAGGGCATTTCCAGTGGATGTGGCGCTGCTACGCGGTTCAACCGCTGACCCGGCTGGCAACATCTCAATGGAGCGCGAAGCGCTTGTTATCGATGGGTTGGCCCAGGCAATGGCGGCGCGCAATTCTGGCGGCATTGTTATTGTGCAAGTAGAGCGCATTGCAGCACGTGGCAGCCTAAGCCCACGCGAGGTGCAGATACCCGCCGCGTTGGTTGATGCTGTCGTTGTGGCGAAGCCAGAAGACCATATGCAAACCTTTGCAACGGCCTATTCCCATTTGTTTGCCGGACGGTTTCGTGCACCGCCAGGTGCAGCATCAAACATGGACATGGGTCCGCGCAAAATCATCGCGCGGCGCGCTGCCTTTGAACTGCCTGTCAACGGTGTGGTGAACCTTGGCATAGGCATGCCGGAGGGGGTCGCCGCGGTTGCTGCTGAGGAAGGGTTGCTCGAGCATGTAACGCTGACCGCTGAGCCGGGCGTTATGGGTGGCCAACCAGCCAGTGGGCTAGATTTTGGAGCTGCCATCAACACTGATGCTGTGATCCCACAACATCAGCAATTTGATTTTTATGATGGTGGTGGGCTCGATCTGGCTGTGTTGGGCATGGCGGAAGTGGATGCGAGCGGCAATGTGAATGTCTCGCGCTTTGGCCCACGTTTGGCCGGGGCGGGTGGTTTTATCAATATCAGCCAAAACGCACGCCAGGTTGTGTTTGCCGGTACATTTACTGCCGGAGGATTGGCAGTGGAGACGGATAGGGAGCGGCTTTCCATCTCAAGCGAGGGGAAAGCCCGCAAGCTGTTGGATGCTGTTCAGCAGGTCACATTTTCTGGTGCACGGGCCATGGAAATTGGTACCCCTGTTCTGTTCGTCACTGAGCGCTGCGTTTTTGAATTAACCAAACAGGGCTTGCGCCTAGCAGAGATTGCGCCGGGCATTGATTTGCAAACCGATATCCTTGATCAAATGAGTTTTGCCCCGATTGTCGAGCGTCTAGAGCTGATGGATGCTCGCATCTTCCGTGCCGAGCCTATGGGCTTACGGATTGATTTGCTGCACTTGGATCTTAAAGATCGCATCGCGCTTGATATCGGCGCCAACCGGCTTTTCATCAATTTTGAGAAGCTTCGTATCCGAACAGACGATGATTTGCGGCAGATTTCAGGCCAGGTTGAACGCTTGCTTTCAGGTCGAGATCGCGCGGTTGATGTCATCGTGAACTACGATGGAACACGCATTGATGAGGACATAGCTGCGGCGTACATGGCTATGGTGTCCAGTTTGGAAGATAGGTTCTATGCTCGCGTGACCCGGTATTCTTCTTCGGCGTTTATGCGGCTTAAGCTGGGAGAAACCTTTTCCCGTTCACCGCATATTTTTGAAACGGCGGAAGAGGCCCGTCGCTTTTTGGAGCAAGACGATTAGATCTCATCCTTTTTAAGGGTGCCAATTGTGCGGTCTTTGAAACCCTCGCAGCCCCAAGCGGTGAAAGCCCCATTGCGCCATCCATCTGGACCATAGCGCACCTGCATTGGTTCACCATCTTCATCCAACACAAGTCCACCGGCGGCTTGCAGCACTGCGATGCCTGCGGCCGTATCCCAAACCATCGTAGGCCCAAAGCGCGGATAGACATCAGCTTCGCCCTCAGCAACCAGACAGAACTTAAGTGCAGATCCAATCGACATGGTTTTGCAGCCGTTCATCTTCCTTAAAAAGCTATTGGTCTGCTCATCGCGGTGCGAGCGGCTTGCAACGGCTCGTATCGGTGCTTCTGGGTCAGGGCAGGTTCGAATTTTGTGCGTAGCCGATGGATCGACTGGCTCACCTGGCTGCACCTTGGCTGCATAGGCAATGTTCCCAGCAAACCACATCTTACTTTGGGCTGGCGCATACACGACGCCGACAATCGGTGCACCATCATCAACCAGTGCAATGTTCACCGAAAACTCGCCATTCTTGCCCACGAACTCGCGCGTGCCATCCAATGGATCGACCACGAAAAATGTCTTGCCCAGTGCCTCTGGTTTGGCATTGTCTGCTGTTTCTTCGGATAGAAGAGGTAGGCTTGGTACCAAGGATCGTAGCCCCTCTGCTACGATTTCATCGGCAGCCAAATCAGCGCGTGTTAGCGGTGATCCGTCATTTTTCTCGATGACATCAAAGCCCTCGGCATAAATGTCCATAACTGCCTTGCCAGCTTGCGAAGCAAGATTGGCCACCGCAAGCGCTAGCCCATCATGGTCACTTGCCCAAGTGTTGGACCAGTTCGTCTTGCAAGCTGATGTACCAGTGGCCATTTTAGGTCCAGGCGCTTTGATTGGTGCGGAAAGGTAAGCGTAAAGCGCAGGCAGTGTCCACTGCACAAATCATGATGTTCAACAGATAGTTAGCGTGCAAGGTATGCAGATGCGTCTCGCGCCAAATTGGTGATGTGTTGCCAGTTTTTTTCCTGTATGGCTTTTGCGGGCGTGAGCCATGTGCCGCCAACAGCAAAGATGTTGGGTTCGGCAAGTGTTTCTGCCACGGTATCTTGCTTGATGCCGCCAGTTGGGCAGGCGCGAATATCAGGCATAACGGCTGCGATCGCTTTTGCCATCGCCGCACCGCCAACCAGTGAAGCTGGAAAGAGTTTTACATCCAGCAAACCGTTTTCACGGCAGGTCATCACTTCAGAAATTGTGTGACATCCAGGCAGGTGGGGACGCGGGGAGTTGACCACAGCAGCCAGCAGTTTTGGAGAAAGCCCAGGGCTAACTGTAAAATGTACTGCAGCATCAAGGCAGGCTTTCAAATCATCTGGCGTCAACACTGTGCCAACGCCAACCAGCATGTCAGGGCGGTTGCGTACAATCTGCTCGGCAGCTTTGAGCCCTGCAGGCGTGCGCAACGTTACCTCTATGCTGGTTAGGCCCCCTTCCAGCAACGCATCAGCAAGCGGCAATGCGTCGGCTTCATCATCCAGCACAACGACAGGAATAATGGGTGGGTTTGGTCCGTTATCACTGAGGCGGGGTGCCATGTTTTGTGTCCTACTGTGTTGATGAGGCAGGCTTAGCTGTTGGCACCGAGATGTCGCAAGGGGTATGGCAAGGCATGAGCACATCTGATCCTTTTGTAATGCTTGGCAACGGCAATCGTCCCATAAAGGTTGCAAGTCTTGGCGAGTGTATGATCGAGCTTTCCGATCTTGACGCAGATGATGGTCGCGTCGCCATGGGCGTGGCCGGTGACACGCTGAACTTTGCTATCTATTTGGCTCGTTGTTGTTCAGGTTTGCCGTTTGAAGTGAGCTATCTAACTGCTCTGGGGCAGGACACATTTTCTGATCGTATGGTCGATGTGATGCAGGCAGAAAGTATTGCAACAGACCAGATCGTTCGCTTTGCTGATAAATTGCCGGGCCTCTACGCAATAGAGCTTGACCAGCGAGGAGAGCGGTCGTTTCGATATTGGCGCTCGCAATCGGCTGCCAAAAGCATGCTGGATGCGGGCGGCTTGAGCCATACTGCGATCGAGAGTTTCGATGTCTTGGTGTTGTCAGGTATTTCACTGGCGATCCTTCCTCCGCCTGCTCGGCAGCGCCTCATCGCTATCTGCCATCGCATGAAGGCTGCCGGTAAAGTGATTGTCTTTGATAGCAACTATCGCCCGGCACTGTGGGATAGTGCGGCTGAGGCACGCGAAACCTTTGAGGCTATGTGGAAAGCCACCACGGTGGGGCTGCCATCTCGTGATGATGAGGCACGGCTTTGGCCAGCTGAGAGTCCGCACCAAATTTTTGCACGGTTGGGTGTTGCTGAAATTGCGCTGAAGGATGGTGCTGGCGGACCGTGGCTTTACGCAGGTGAATCGCCAACGAAAGCCAATTACTCTGCGGTTGCCAAGGTGGTTGATACCACCTCAGCTGGCGATGCCTTTAATGCTGGCTATTTGGCAGCACGTCTTAAAGGCGGCTCGCCCAGCGAAGCGGCGCGTGCGGGTCATGATCTCGCTAGTGTTGTTATTGGTTACCAGGGAGCGATTATTCCGCAGGTTGCGATGCCGGTGCCGGGCTGACGGCAGTGACCTGATTTGGCTTTGCTGATTTGGCCACAAAAGCCGCCAGGAAGAAGGCTGTAAGGACCAGGATGATGGTGGGGGCAGGGGCTGAATCGATCCAGAAGCTGGCATAAATGCCGATAAAACTTGCAAGCAACGTCACGCCGAGCGCGACCAGCATCATTTTCCCGAACCGTTTGGTGACCAAAAATGCGATGGCGCCTGGCGCGATCAACAGGCCAATTGCCAGGATGATGCCGACCGCGCTGAGCGTTGCAACAATCGTGAGCGACAGAGCTGCCAGTAATGCATAGTGGATGAGCTTGGTAGGTAGGCCGATGGTGCGAGCCTGCGCCGGGTCAAACGCGTGCAGCATCAGCACCCGCCAGAAAACAGCAATGCCGAGCGTTACCAACAGTGCAATGGTACCGGCTGTCCAAAGGTCCTGGCTGCCGACGCCCAAAATGTTGCCGAACAGAATGTGATCAAGATGCAGCGTGGTGGTGATGGAGGCATAAATAACGATGCCCAGGCCAAACATGCCTGAGAAGACAACGCCCATGACCGTGTCCTGCTTCACGCGACTGTTTTCGTTGATGTAGCCCGTTGCAATGGCGCAGAGCATGCCAGCCAGAAATGCACCCACCAGCAAGGGCAAACCCACGAGGTAGGCGATTACAATACCAGGCAGCACGGCGTGGCTTACCGCATCGCCCATAAGGGACCAGCCCTTGAGCACCAGAAAGCACGAGAGCAGAGCAGTCGGCACTGCCAGAATAGTGGCAATGATGAAGGCTTTTTGCATGAAGCCGAATTGAAGCGGCAGGAGGACGGTATCGATCATGATCGCGATGCCTCAACCGCAAGGCGAGCGGCGCGTCTATTGGCCAGCAGCCCATGTTTGGGCGCAAAAACAAAAGCGATTAGAAACAACACCGTTTGCAGCACGACGATTACCCCGCCTGTCGCACCGTCCAGGAAGAAGCTGATGTAAGCGCCGAAAAAGCAGGTGAGGGTGCCTATGGCCACCGACATGACCAATAGGCGGGGGAAGCGGTCGGTGAGCAAGTAGGCTGTTGCGCCTGGTGTCACCACCATTGCGATGACCAGAAACGCGCCGACCGTTTGCAGCGCTGCTACTGTAGCAGCTGATAGCAGCACGAAGAAGATGAAGCGCAGCCGTTGCGGGTTTAAGCCAATAGTCCGGGCATGGTTCTCATCAAAGAACACCGCCATCAGGTCTTTCCATTTGGCGATCAGAACCGCGATGCACACCACGCCGATGATCGCCAATTGCAAGGTATCAGCAGGTGTAATTGCGAGAATGTTGCCTAGGATGATGGTTTGCACGTCGATGGGCACTGGTGAGACCGACACCATAAACAGCCCCAGTCCAAAGAAAGATGTGAAGATGAGGCCGATAACAGCGTCTTGTTTCAAGCCTGTGCGTTGGCCCAGAAACATCATTGCTCCTGCGGCAAGGCCGCCTGCTAGGAAAGCGCCGAAGGCAAATGGCAGGCCCAGCATGTAGGCGCCAGCGACGCCTGGTACGATGGCATGGGAAAGCGCATCACCGATCAGCGACCAGCCTTTGAGCATGAGGTATGCGGAAAGGAACGCACATACCGCTCCAACAAGGGCAGAAACCCACATGGCATTGACCATGTAGCCGTAACCAAAGGGCTCCAGCAGCACACTCACGTTTGTTCGTCCGATGGTGCTTTGGTGCGCGTTTTGTCGTCGTAAATCACCATTGGGCGTTCATCATCGGTTAGGATGGTCACCTGGCGTGCATCATCATCATCATGCAGGTCTTGCCCGCCAAGAACGAAGTGGCGCAGCACACCGCCAAAGGTTGCCGACAGGTTCTCTTGGGTGAACGTGCTTTCGGTCGGGCCGTAGCAAAGCACCGTGCCTTTGATCAGCACCACGCGGTCGCAAAATTCTGGTACCGAGCCAAGATTGTGTGTGGAAACCAGCATCACCCGGCCTTCATCGCGCAACTCCTTCATGAGGGTGATGATGGATTCTTCGGTTTGCACGTCCACGCCGGTGAACGGCTCATCAAGCAAGATCACTTGGCCGTCTTGGGCCAGAGCACGGGCGAGGAAAACGCGTTTACGCTGGCCGCCAGAAAGCTCGCCAATTTGGCGATCACGGAAGTCTTCCATACCAACGCGGGTAAGAGCTTTTGTTACTGCTTCATTGTCCTTGCGGCCCGGGATGCGCAGAAAATTCATGTGGCCGTAGCGGCCCATCATCACAACATCTTCCACGAGCACAGGGAAAGACCAGTCCACCTCTTCGGCTTGAGGAACGTAGGCGACGAGGCCCTGCCTTAGCGCGTCTTTGACGCCTTGGCCGAGGATGGAAATATCGCCACCATCAAGCGGCAAAAAGCCCATCAGTGCTTTGAAGAGTGTGCTTTTCCCTGCGCCGTTTACACCCACGAGCGCGGTTATAGTGTGGGTAGGCACTTCGAAAGACGCATCGGTAAGCGCCGTAACGCCATTGCGATATGTAACCGTGACACGGCTGGCAGAAACACCATTTTGGTGCGCGTCAGCCGTGTCATTTGGTCGGGGGGAAAGCGCTTCGTTCAACTAATTTACAGCTCCTGTCAGGCCCTCTGCGACGGTGCGCGATGTAACGGTCAAAAGATCGATATATGTTGGCACTGGGCCATCGGCCTCAGATAAGCTGTCGACATAGAGCACTCCACCATAGCTAACGCCAGTTTCGCGGGCCACCTGCTGTGCGGGGTCTGTGTTGACTGTGCTTTCGCAAAAAACAACTGGGATGTTTTCTGCATTCACTGTGTCGATAACACGGCGCACCTGTTGAGGAGTGCCCACTGCATCTGCGTTCATGGGCCAGAGATACAGTTCCTGCATGCCGAAATCGCGTGCAAGATAGGAGAACGCGCCTTCGCAGGTCACCAGCCAGCGCTGGTCCTCGGGAATGTCCAGCACAGCTGCGCGCAGTGGGGCAATGGTTTCCTCTATCTGGGCTTTGTAAGCGGCCGCGTTTGCCGCATAGATCTCAGCATTTGCAGGGTCCGCCTCGCTGAGCGCGGTTTCAATGTTGGCGACATACACCAGCGCATTGTCCAAACCCATCCATGCGTGCGGATTGGTGAGGCCTTGATAGCTGCCTGAGCCGATGGAAATGGGGTCGATGCCATCGGTCAAAGTAACTGAAGGTACATCTCCCAGATTATCCAAAAACTGCTCAAACCAAAGCTCTAGGTTTAGTCCGTTCCAAAGAATGAGATCGGCATCTAGCGCGCGGCGAATGTCGCCTGGTGTTGGTTGATACCCGTGAATTTCCGCCCCAGGGCGCGTCACCGATACCACGTCTGCTGCATCCCCAGCTACATTTTGAGCCATGTCGGCCAGTACCGTGAAGGTTGTTACAACTTTCAAACGGTCTGAGGCTTCGCTTGCCTGCGCCGCCACATACTGTGTGGTGTAGAGCAAGGCCATCGCCACACCAAAGACAGCCACAAAGAATGCTGTGCTTTTGCGCAAACGGGTGGAGCGAGGTGTCGTTTGATGACTTTGGGGGGGACTCGCGAGGTTCATGTCAACTCCTTCAACTTCGATTGCAGTTTAGAATGGCTATGAGAACCATTTGCAACAACTTTTTAGCAGTTGCAAATCATTTGCAACTGGCGCGACAAAATACCGTTGCTGAAGCCCAGGCGTTAGACGCACTGGTGAAGGCAAAGCGCGTCTAAATTTGTTTTTTCAGATGGTACGATTTTGGCCGCGTTACGGCATGGAAACCGAGGATGGAAAGTGACCCACCACGCCCGGTGTTCTTGCAGCCTGTCCAGCAAAGGGCAGGGTCTACATAGTCGCATCGGTTCATAAACACGATACCGTTTTCTAGCTGCGCACCAATGTTCGCGGCGCGGTTTGCATCGCTGGTCCATAGGGATGCTGTGAGGCCATAAACGCTGTCGTTCATTAGCTTGATAGCCTCCTCGTCGCTTTCTACCTTCATAATGCCGACAACAGGACCGAATGTTTCCTCGCGCATCACCGCCATTGTGTGGTCCACGTCTGTCAGGATTTGCGGTGAGACATATGCCTCTCCATCATCACCAGGCAATGTGGGTATATTCGCCCTTGCGCCCTGGGCTACGGCATCAGCAATGTGGCGGCGGGAGGTTTCAGCAAAGCGCGCATTGGCCATCGGGCCAATGGTGGTCGCCTCATTCACTGGGCTTCCAAGCGTGTAGCCTTTGGCCAACGCGACAGCTTTCTCCACAAAGGCATCATAGTGCTTGGCAGAAACGTAGATGCGCTCAATGCCGCAGCAACACTGGCCAGAATTGAACATCGCCCCGTCGATCAAGTTTTCAACGGCGGCATCCAAATCGGCATCGTCCATCACATAGCCAGCGTCTTTGCCGCCAAGCTCAAAACTCATGGATGTAAAAGTGCCGGCGGCTGCACGCTCAACGCGCCGTCCACCTTCTACGGAGCCTGTGAAGTTCACGTAATCAAACACGCCTTCGCCCAGTAAATTCTCAGCCGTTGGGTGGTCGATGAAGATATTTGAGATGAGCTCTTCTGGCAGTCCGTCTTGGTGAAATGCCTGCGCGATCCGCTCACCAACAAGCAAGGTTTGCTCTGCGTGTTTAATCAGCACCGCATTGCCTGCAATGAGCGCAGGAACAATGGTATTCATGGCGGTAAGATAAGGGTAGTTCCAGGGTGCAATGACTAGAACGACGCCCATGGCTTCACGGGCGAGACGCCGCTCAAAAGCCTCTGAATCCTCTACAATGGTTGGGGCCAAAGCCGAAGGCGCAAGGCTTGCCATATAGTCGGCACGTTCTTGCACACCGCCAAACTCGCCGCCAAAGCGAATAGGGCGGCCCATCATATGGGTAAGCTCAACAGTGATCTCGTCATTCATGGCACCTAGATTTGCGACACCAGCCATGACCTGGGTAATGCGATCTTCCAGTGGCAGTTGAGCCCAAGTTTTTTGGGCTTGCCGGGTATTGTCTACCGCGCTGCGTGCCGCTTCTAAGGTCAGTGTATCTCGGCTGGCATATACCGAGCCATCTATTGGTGAAACACAAGTAAGTGTGCTCATTCATAGGTCTCCTGATGCCGAGTTACGGCGACACTAACTTGCGGTGGGCCACCTGCGCCTGCTGGTCCGGTGAAGCTCCCAGCGATCGGGATAGCCTGCGAGGGTTTGCGCACGCTTGCCACTTTTATCAGGTCGGCCGTACCGGTTAGATTGTTGGTTGGGTCGAAATCTACCCAGCCAATGCCAGGCACGAAAAGCTCAGTCCAGGCATGGGTTGCGGCTGCACCATCGTAGCCAGTGTCGCCTCCATCTAGGGCTGGCGAATAAAGGTAGCCAGTGGCAAAGCGTGCAGCAAAGCCAAGTACGCGCGCGGCCTCCATCATGAAGAAGGCGTAGTCGCGGCACGTGCCTGAGCCTTGGGCCATAAGGTCCAGCGGGCGCATGGTGCCCTCATCATAGCGCGCTTCATAGGTGAAGCCTTGATACACGGCCTGCATAAGATTGCGTGCGACCTGCAAAGCATCGGTTCCCTCTCGCAGTGAACGCGTATCTATCCAGGCTTCCAGTTCGCTAATGCCTCGCTCATCATCCATCAAGATGAGAGCGGCAAGGTCGCGGCGCTCTTCTGGTCCATAATTGATCGGATAGGCTGCATGGCGGCCATCAACCACTAGGCTCTCTGGAGGCGCTGGAAAACGCTCCAGCTCCAACTTGGACGTAACAACCAGCTCGCTGCTCAGCCCAGAAAAAGAGATGCTTGCAACTGAATTTCCAAATACATCAAAGGACCAAACGACCGATGCATGGGGCGCGAGTGCAAGCGTGGCATCAACGACACGCAAGTGGTGGCCGTCACGCGGGCGCAGCAAAGCGCGGTGTGCGTGCAGCTCCACTGGCTGTGAAAACTGATACCGAGTTTCGTGGGTAATCGTAAAACGCATAGTCGTATTGATGAGCCTCAATGTGGGTACTGCGGATGTAACGCTAAGCAGCGTTCTGTAGAAAGTTATGGATGCGCTGGTGCTAAAGCCATGCGTCAAGGAGCCAATGTAATGTGCGGCCTATGTGGGTTTGGATTGACGGATGCTGAGATGGTTCTAGGGCTTGAAGACAGTGCCCCGGTATCTGAAAGCTTCGAATCTGATACCCCTGATGTAGTTGTTTATCAGCCAAATGCCATGGCTACTGTAAAACACTGCGATGTTGAACGCGATGACCTCAACCGATCCCTTCATTCCGTTATTGCGCAAGCTGCTGCCATCGTATGGAGTCGCCGCGTCGGCAAACATCGACCTGCTATCGGTCTCTGAAAATCACACCTATCGCGTCGATGCTGAGCCATCACCATTGGTTTTTCGTGTTCATCGTCACGATTATCATACGCAGCGCGAAATTCTCAGTGAACTTGATTGGATTGCTGCCCTTTGCATTGATGGCATGCTTAGCACTGCACATCCGGTACCGGCGTTAGACGGCGCGCGATTGTGTGAGGTTGTTGTTGAAGGCAAGCGTCGTTGGGTCAGCGGGTTTTCTTATTTGGATGGTGCCGAGCCAAAAGTTGGCGATCATCTAATACAGAGCTTTGAGGTGCTTGGCGCAATAAACGCGCGGTTGCATCAACACGCCAAGGCCTGGAAGCCACCAGATGGTTTTGTCCGAAAAATATGGGATTTCGATCTTATGTTCGGTTCAAATCCCATTTGGGGCGATTGGCGCGCGGCGCCTTTGAGCAATGCTGATAAATTGGTATTGGAAGCCTTAGAAACAAACCTTGCTAAGCGACTTCAAGCCTATGGCAAAGGGCCAAGTCGCTTTGGGCTTATCCACGGCGACTTGCGGCTGGCTAATCTTCTTGATGATGGAAATCGCTTGGCAGTGATCGACTTTGATGACTGCGGTTTTGGCTGGTTTGCCTACGACTTTGCCGCGGCTATCAGCTTTTATGAAGACGATGGATCCGTGCCTGGCCTGCAGGCTGCGTGGTTGAAGGGCTATCGAAATGTAACTGCTTTTTCGCTCGAAGATGAATCTATCTTGCCGACCATGATCATGGCGCGCCGTTTGCTACTAACCGCGTGGCTTGCTAGCCGCGCCGGCAATGACACCGCTAGCGTTTTTGGCGAAGGCTTTGCCGCAGGCACAGTGCGGTTGGCGCAAGCCTATTTAGCCGGTGATTAGACCAAACCTGCCGCTTTGATCACTTCGGCTCGCAGCGCTTCGATCTCTTTTGTGCCTTTGCCTGAGCGATCTGTGTCCATAATTGTTAGGCCTTGCTTCATGGCACTAGCAAACCCAACGCGATTACCAATACGTGTTTTGGCCAATGGCGCGTCCGTCTCGCTAAGGGCTGCAGCCATCTCTTCGGTGATTGAGGCGCGAGGCGGCACACGGTTAAGAACAAGAAGCGCTGGCGTGCGTTCTTTGGCTGCAAGCGCAATGGTGGAACCACAAGCCCAAACATCCATAGGCGAGGGCTGAACAGGCACCACGACTAGGTGCGCCGCTTCGATAGCCGGGCGTGCTTCGGTGTCAGTTTTTGGCGGGGTATCGATAACAATCGCATCATGACTGGCGGCTAAGCTGCGCGCTTCGCGGCGGGCACCCCAACCAGACGCTGTACGAAAGGTAAGGCCGGTATCGTCTTCGCCAAGAGCTTGTTCGCGAGCTTCAAACCATTCGCCAAGGCTACCCTGTGGGTCGCAGTCCAAAATGGCAACGCGAAGACCTGAATAGGCCAATGCGGTTGCAAGGTGAGCCGACATGGTGGTTTTGCCTGAGCCGCCTTTTTGTTGCGCAACGGTGATGATTATTCCGGCCATAGCTGTCTCCACTGCCGCGCTTTGCGGTCTGATTCCGATGGTCGTAGAGATTATGCTGCGCTGCACAACATAACAAGTGTTGGCATTACTTGCGCTGAGCAAACACCAGTTCGCCGGCCACCGGCTCATCTTGCTCCAGCCGAACAGTGATGGCGTCATTTTGGAGAAGTTGCCAATTATGGCGCTCCAAAGTGCGTTTCAGGCAACCTGAAGTGTGGGCAAAGCGTTTGTGCTTTCCTACCTGAAAATCCCACGCGTCACCTGGCAAATGCTCGCTGGAAAAGGCCAATACACTGCCACTTTGGGTTACATCGCCCATAGCCTGGAACAGTGGATCAAGGTCACCGATATATGGCAAAACATCTGCGGCGGTGATGAGCTGATAAGGGCCTGGTGCCTGCTGGGACTTGAGGAAGGCTACGACTTCGCCAACGAACAGATCATCATAGATTTCAAGTTCAGCGGCGATATCCACCATAGTAGGCGCTAGATCGATGCCGACACGCTTGCTTGTTACATCCTCTAGCGCCATTGCGCACAGTCCTGTGCCACACCCAAGGTCCAACCATCCGTTAAATGGCCCAAGTCCAAGCGCCTTTAAGCGGTCTGCGATAAGCAGCGGCACGTTGTAGCCCAATTCATCGACCAGGATTGAATCAAATCGATCGGCTGTCTGATCAAAAAGGGCTGCAACATAGGCATTGGGAGCCTTGTCGGGGCGCTCATCTGTAAGGCGAGCCAAGCGTAAGGAGACGCCCAGATGGTCATCACGATCGCGGATCAAAAGCTCACGGTAAAGCCGGATCGCGGTTTGCGTGTCGCCCGTCACATCAGCATCGCGCGCTCGGTCGTAAAGCGTGTCGATCGCATCCCAGTCTATCTCGCCGTTACTCATTTTTGATCCTTAAGAAGGGGAAACCTCAAATGGTTCGCTACTGTGTCCAAATGATATTGCTCTGCATGGCTTTTGTGGTGCCGAGTGTTTCACACGCCGCGGATATGGCTGAATATCGCGTGCTTGGCTACTCAAGCGATGGCAGCGTGTTCGCCTTTGAGCAATTTGGCATCCAAGATGGATCTGGTTTTCCTTATTCGGACGTCTTTTTTATAGATCTAGAAGATGACCGTTGGCTGCCTGGTTCCCCTATTCGTGTGCGATTTGAAAACGAAATAGCGCCACTTGCCAGTGCGCGTGCCCAAGCACTGCAGGATGCTTCTGTTTTGCTCGCATCAAACGACATCAGCCCTGAATTTCGAATTCTTGGGGCCACGACGCCTATGGAGCAGGGCAGCCAAGAAGACGTGCTTGCCTTTTACCCTCGACCCATTCTCAATCCCATTGACCCCCTCCACACACTCACGATTAATCGTTTGCCTATGCATAGCCCACGCGACTGTTTTGGGATGGTAGAAACGGCCGGTTATGAACTGTTGCTGACGGTTGATAGCAAGGGCACACAAGTGCTGCATCGTGATTCTAGCATACCAGGTTCGCGCGCTTGCCCACAGCGCTATGGGATTGCTGCCATTTTTACGCCTTATGATGGTGCACCTGGCCGTGCGGTGGCATTGATTAGTGTTTATCAACTGGGCTTTGAGGGGTTGGACCGCCGTTTTCTTGCAGTCCCGTTCGATTTGCCCTTGTAATGGCACCGCTTTGTAAGTCGTACCTGGGGTCAGTCTCGCGTGTTCAAAAAAATGCTTCTCGATGCTCTGGAAAAAGAGCCGCCACGTTCCGTCGATGAATTGGCTGGTTTCTTTGAGCGTTCCAGGCGCAGACTTGAGGATAGTCTGGATAAGGGCCAAGTGAGTGGCGAAGAGCGCGCGCGTTATTTGTCTCAGTTTCAGGATGGGCTAAATGATGCGCAGATTCATTTCTTGAACCGCGCACTTGAAAATCAAGGTGACACCGCCAGTCAACCTGTCGCAATCACCGAAGGCCCGGTGGATGGCTTGAAAGCAGCATTGAGACAACCGCTGCTGCTAGCATTGATTGCTTTCGCCCTGGTGTTAGGGTTGGCAGTGGGTGTGTTGTTGGGCAGCTAACTCGGCACCAACAATACGGCAACTAGCCCAATATAGGTCGCCTGATGGGCTGCCTGATCAGCACCAAGTGCAATCCAAAATCCATGCCGTTCAGGTGTTAGATTTAGCCGCCGTGATAGCTGCGCTTTCGTCCAATCCACATGGTAATGGATCGCAAAATCCGCAGTTGCTATGCCAAGCGCAAGCGCTGGCTCCACCTTACCCATGCTCATTGCGATGAGCATGACGGTTAGTGTGCCAAGCGCATGCATGCCAGCATGCACCAAACCGCCGGGATGACCATAGTGCCCTTTGTTGCGCACTTGCCAATCGCTTTGGAAAACAAAGTCAAACAGAAAGTGTTTTGCTTGCAGGCCTAATAGGATCGTCAAAAGGACGATGGGATCGAAGAGCATAAAGATGGCCGTGGTTAAGAGATGAAGCCACACGTTCTATCAATGCGCGGTGTGCTTTGCGTGTCGGTGACGTAGGTCACATTTGTGCGCTATTCAATTCTGCGCGTCTGAATCATAGTGATTTCTGAAAGCGATTTCGGATGGTATTGACGCACGCCATGCGTGCGATACTTTCATCGTTAGAGTGCTCAATAGCACAAAGCCCCGCAGAATGAGGGTGCAAACGAGGAGGAAGACGCATGGATTACGAAGACAAGCAGAATGCTGATGTTGCCGAGGCGGCGATCTTACAAGCTGAAGACAAGCCAGTTGAGGATGGCCGGCGGGCGTTCCTTAAAGGCACCAGCTTAGCAGCACTAACGGCTGTGATGGGCGTGGGTATTCCGTTTGGAAAATATCTTCCCGAGGGCTACCGCCCTGTTGGTTTGGCCCATGCGCAGGGCGTGGATATGGAAATGATGGCCGATAAGGATGGCCTCACCATTCTCAATGAGCGCCCGGTGAATGCTGAAACACCCGCTCACCTGCTGGATGATAACATCACCCCAGCCAGCCGCCTGTTTGTGCGCAACAATGGTATGGTGCCTGAGCAGGCTTTCACCATGGATGCGTCCGGTTGGATGCTGAAAGTGGACGGCGAAGTGGAAAATGCGCTTGAGCTTTCCATTGATGACCTTCGCAACACTTATGAAGTTGTCACCCGTCAGTTGATTTTGGAATGCGGTGGCAATGGCCGGGCGTTCTTCAATCCCGGTGCCTCTGGCAATCAGTGGTCCACTGGCGCAATTGGCTGCCCGGAATGGACTGGCGTGCGCCTGCGTGATGTGTTGAACAGTGCAGGCGTGAAGCCAAGCGCGGTTTATACCGGCCATTATGGCAACGACCCGCATCTTTCCGGTGACCCTGAGAAAGAGGCCATCTCGCGCGGCATTCCCATTGAGAAGGCGCTGGAAGAAGACGCCATTATTGCCTTTGGCATGAATGGCGGCGACCTGCCGGGCATGCACGGCTTCCCGCTGCGCCTTGTTGTGCCGGGTTACCCTGGCTCGGCCTCGCAGAAGTGGCTGAACCGCATTTGGGTGCGTGACCAGCAGCATGATGGCGCGAAAATGGGTGGCTATTCCTATCGGATGCCAGCTTATCCCGTCGCTCCGGGCACTGAGGTGCCAGAGGAAGATATGGTGGTGATGGAAACCATGCCGGTGAAATCGCTGATCACCAATCCGCCAACCGGTACGCAGGTTGATCGTGCATTCTCGGTGCGTGGGCATGCCTGGGCCGATGGTGAAGTGGAGACGGTGGAAACCAGCATCGACTTTGGCCAAACTTGGCAGCCAGCCTCACTGGGCGCGCCGCGCAACCGATTTGCCTGGCAGCACTTTACCGCCAGCATCACGGTGCCGCAGGCCGGTTACTACGAGGTATGGGTGCGGGCAACAGATGACCAGGGCCGCACGCAGCCGCCAACCACGCCGGGCTGGAACCCACGTGGTTATGGCAACAACATGATCCACCGGATTGCTGTGTTGGCTGCCTAAAAACCTACACGCGGCCCTGCCAATGGTGGGGCCGCATACTCTCAATATTTTGGAACGTTTTATGCGCTTGTTCATTTCCAGCGTAGGCGCGGCGGCAATGGTTGTTTGCCTTGCTGCGCTCGCTTCTGCCCAAAACGCGATACCCGACCCTATGGCGCCTTTGGCGAACCCCATGGTGCAAAGGGCACCGTTGGCCAACCCCATGGTGCCTACGCAAACGGCCCCTGTAACCGGGCAAAGCGCAATGCCAGATCCGGTGATGCCCAACCCGATGCCGCCAGTGGGTGCGTTGCCAAACCCCATGCTGCAGACCCCGCAGACCAGCGCGCAAGAGGTCGCGCTGCGTGCAGATCTTGGCAATCTTCCCGACACCCCAGGTGTGGAAGACACCTATTTCATGTGCACCGCTTGCCACTCGGCGCAGACCTTTGCCCAGCAACGGCTAACTGATGCGCGCTGGGTGTATCTTTGGGACTGGATGATAAGTGATCAGAACATGCCGGATTATGGGCCTGAGGCTCGCGAAACCATTTTGGCCTATCTGCAAACGCACTTTTCCTCAGAACGATAGCTGCGCAGATTAGATTTGCGCATGGCAGCGCTGGTGACTAGAAGGCGGTAACTTCTTATCTCATCAAGCAGTGCGAGGCGTTTATGGCGCGGCAATTCATCTATCACATGTCGGGACTTTCTAAGGCGTATGGCGCCAAGAAGGTGCTCGATAATGTTCATCTGCAATTCTATCCTGATGCCAAGATTGGTATTTTAGGCCCCAATGGCGCCGGTAAATCCACAGTGCTTCGCATCATGGCTGGCCTGGATAAAGAGCATACGGGCGAGGCATGGTTGGCCGATGGCAAGACGGTTGGGTATTTGCCACAAGAGCCAAAGCTCGATCCGAACCTAACATGCATGGAAAATGTGATGCTAGGCGTGGCCGACAAAAAGGCCATTCTGGATCGCTACAATGAGCTGATGATGAACTACTCTGAAGAGACGGCGGAGGAGGGCGCTAAGCTTCAAGATGAAATCGACAGCCAAAACCTATGGGACTTGGAAAGCCAGGTTGAGCAGGCGATGGATGCTCTGCGCTGTCCTCCGGGGGATGCATCGGTTGAAAATCTATCTGGTGGTGAGGCGCGCCGCGTTGCCCTGTGCCAACTGCTGCTCTCTGCACCTGATCTTTTGCTGCTGGATGAGCCAACCAACCATTTGGATGCTGAAACCACTGCTTGGCTGGAAAAGCATCTGCGCGAATATCCCGGCGCCGTCATGATCATCACCCATGATCGCTACTTCCTGGACAATGTGACCGGCTGGATTTTGGAGCTCGATCGTGGGCGCGGCATTCCTTATGAGGGCAATTATTCAGCCTATCTGGAAGCCAAAGCCAAGCGCATGAAGCAAGAGGGGCGTGAAGATGCCTCGCGTCAGAAAGCGCTGGAGCGTGAACGTGAATGGATCAGCGCCAGCCCTAAGGCTCGCCAGACCAAATCCAAGGCACGTATCAATGCCTATGAAGAACTGCTTGAAAAAGCCGAAGCGCGCACGCCCAGCATTGCCCAAATCGTTATTCCGGTTGCTGAGCGCTTGGGCAACAATGTCATCAAGGCGCAAGACCTGAAAAAGGGCTTTGAAGAAAAGCTGCTGATCGATGATCTGGACTTCAACCTGCCACCGGGCGGTATTGTTGGCATCATCGGGGCTAACGGCGCGGGTAAATCCACGCTGTTCCGCATGATCACGGGGCAAGAGCAGCCGGACGATGGCTCCATCACCATCGGTGAAACGGTGAAGCTGGGCTATGTGGACCAGAGCCGCGATAGCCTGGACCCGAAGAAAACCGTGTGGGAAGCGATTTCCGACGGTGATGAGATCATCAAGCTGGGCACCAAAGAGATCAACTCCCGTGCCTATTGTTCCTCGTTCAACTTCAAAGGTGGCGACCAGCAGCAGCCCGTTGGCACGCTGTCAGGCGGGCAGCGCAACCGTGTGCATTTGGCGCGGATTTTGAAATCTGGCGCCAATGTTTTGCTGCTCGATGAGCCGACCAACGATCTGGACACCGAAACGCTGGGCGCGCTGGAAGATGCGCTGGAAGAATATGGCGGCTGCGCGGTGGTTATCTCGCATGATCGTATGTTCTTGGACCGTCTGGCCACGCACATGCTGTCGTTTGAAGGTGATAGCCATGTGGAGTGGTTTGAGGGCAACTTCCACGATTATGAGCAGGACAAGATCCGCCGACTTGGCCCTGAAAGTGTGAACCCCAAGCGCGTGACGTATAAGCGCCTAACTAGGTAATCACTGGTGAGCATCTACAACGCCAAGCGCTTTGAGGCGCGGCTAACCGGTCTCTACGCCTCGCTGGATGGTGGGCTGGTATCTGCGCCCGTGGAAACGCTGGAGCTGACCTATGAGGGCATCGCAGGCGACCGGCATGCTGGGCTGACGCGTCAGTCTGGCGGGCGCGAGCCGTGGTACAAGCGCGGCACTGATATGCGCAATGAGCGGCAGCTTTCTATCGTTTGCCGAGATGAACTGAGCGATGCTGCACGCAAGATGGAACTGGATCGCATTGAGCCGGAATGGATCGGTGCGAATATGGTTTTGGAAGGTATTTCAGATCTCTCAAAGTTGCCGCCACGCACACTGCTATTCTTTGAAGGCGGGGCCACGCTTAAGATCGATGGGCAAAACGCGCCGTGTCGTTTTGCAGGTGATAGCATTGCTGAGAACTATCCCGACCAGGATGCCAAAGCGGTTGCGCTGGCTTTCCCCAAAAAGGCCGTGGGAAAACGCGGATTGGTTGCTTGGGTTGAGAAGCCAGGATCCGTCGCGGTGGGGCAGGCGGTTACCGTGCAGGTTCCTGAGCAATGGATTTGGCAGGGTTGAACACCCAGGTCGTTACGCTCTCGCAAGTGTGATCGCATGTTGGTTTCCAGGCGGCCTCGCGTTGGATAGCCTAGCCTTATGAAACGCATCGTTTTTCTTTTCGCTTTCTTGGTCCTGGCGTCTGGCGTGCAGGCACAAGAGATGTTGCCTGATGACCTGCAAGGGGACTGGGGAGAAGCTCACCAATGCGCTGCCCAGGAAGATGCTGGCGCCGATGAGACCGTTTCACACGTGACAGATGCACCCTACCGTTTCCAAGGACAGTGGATTTCGAGGTGGTACATCTATTGCCTGGTTATGCAGGTGGACCCGATGCGCGGTGGATATCGTGTGAGGGCACTGTGTGGTGAGGACGCTATCGAGCGCCCTTGGGAGATTGATGTCATAAGTGACGGTGACACGCTTTCCATGACCTGGTTTGCCCTTGGCGAGGAGAACAGCGCCTCACGTCCTTGGCGCAGTGGGCCGTATGAGCGATGTGACGCGCCGCAAAGCTAACTTGTTTGCAAAGAGGGAGCTTGCCAGTTGAGCTTGGTTGCCAATTGGGTCAGTCTTGCGCAACCTAATGTGCCATTTGATAAACACGCGATGTCTATGATTGAATTCACCAAAAAATGTGGACTTATGGTTGCCTGCTTCTCAGTCTTGGGGTCGCAAGTTGCCGCGCAAGATATTTCATCTCAGAATCCTGAAGGCGTAGCTGATTTGCTGCGTGAGCGTGGTCAAACAGCCATCGTCACCGTGGATGAGTTCAATGATCCTTTCATTGAAACCAGTGCTGGCAACGCCGACTACAACATCATTTTTTATGGATGCCAGGCGCACAAAAGCTGTACGTCTTTTTCATTGCGCGCGCAGCGGATGAGCAATGGATCTGCCTCTTTTGAGGCGATGAACACATGGAACACTGAACAACGTTGGACGAAACTTTACACCGCTGACATCCACTCTGCGATTTTAGAAATGGACTTTCTGTTTGCGCAAGGACCGATGGATGAGCCTGTTTTCAACGCTTATCTTGATATCTGGGACCAGTCACTGCGCGAGTTTGTGCGCTATATTGATGAAGGCGAGTACGATTTCGTTGAATAAAATCAGTGCCTCACAATAAAATTCATCGATATTTGCAATTTGAACAATCAGTTTGAGCGTTTGCCAAGTTCCCCCTGCTATTTCTGATCGTGGGAAGACGGAGAGGGTCAGCTGTGAGCTGCCCTAATGAGTGAACTTGTGGACTTTGAGCGTGTTGAAAGCACGCACACGCAAGAAGAACGTAACCAGCTAATGACCCATGTGGTCCAGCTGTATGCACTGACAACGGACCGGGTAAATCCTGAGCTGTTGGCAGTCTATGATGATGTTTTGGTGCGCCTAGCTGACTTGGTGGAAGAGGAAGCACTCGCCTTTGTGGCTGAAAAGTTGGCTCCGCTGGCGCAGGCCCCGCGTGGTATGGTCAACAAGCTTGCCCATGAGCCTATTTCTGTTGCCCGCCCTGTGCTGGAAAAAAGCCCATTGCTGAGCGACGATGCTCTGTCCACAATCGCCATAGAAAAAGGCTTGGATCATATGGATGCGATTGCGGCACGTCCGCATGTCGCGCCGAAAGTCTCTTCGGTCTTGGTTGAGCATGGAAACAATCCGGTGAAGGTTAAGCTGACGCGCAATGAAGGCGCGCAGTTTAGCGAGGATTGTTATGCTAAACTGGTGACCGATTCCCGTGGCGATGAACGTCTTCAGAGCTCGCTGGCTGAGCGCGAAGATCTGCCGGTTGGTGTGGTTCGCGCGCTCGTGGATGTGGCGACCGTTTCAGTACGTCGCAAGTTGTTGCGCCATGGTCGCCCAGAAGTTGCCAAGCGTGTGACCGAAGCTGCTGGACTGGCCGCTGAACGTCTTTCCAATGAGCAGTGGCTCTCTCGGTATGACTTTGAGGCGGCCTACCGCACCGTGTCGATGGCGCTGAAAAAGCAGCCAGTGAATGAGGCCTCTGTTTTTGCAATGGCCAACAGTGGCAAGTTCGCCGAAGCAGTTGTTATGTTTGCGTTATGTGCAGGCGTGGCTTTGGAAGAAGCCAAGCACTGGTGTGTGCGTGCTGATCCAAAACCGTTTCTTATTGTTTGCAAATCGATGGGTTTTTCCACCGACACTATATCGGTGTTTCTGAAACTTGGCCCATGGCTGCGCCGCCTCAACCGCGAAGAGCGTGAGCGGTCCTTGTTTGATTATCAGGCACTGGACGGTGCGATGGCTGAACAAATCTTCGGTGAGTGGAAGAAGCGCCGCGTCAGCGAAGCAGCTTAGCCGCTAGAAAGCCTCAGCTCAGTGTTCGAACTGCCCGGCTTCCGCGAAAGGAAGTCGGGTTTTTTCTTGCTTGCACTCAGTCTAATGTGAGTATAAAGATATCTTTATGTCTTTTTGGATTGATTGCCCATGGCCCGCGCTTTTGACGACAGTATCGAGACACTAAAGGCCCTTGCTGAGCCCACGCGTCTACGCCTGCTTACATTGTTGCGCCATGGGGATCTTAGCGTCAAAGACCTCACCAGCTTGCTTGGCCAAAGCCAGCCCCGGCTCTCGCGACACCTCAAGCTGCTTTCAGATGCTGGGTGGATTGTTCGTTTCCCTGAAGGTGCATGGGTTTATTACCGCATTGCTGAAGACAACCAGCTGCGCGCCGTTTGGGATGCTGTGGCTCAATTGGTGGATCTGGAGAGCGATGTCTTGCGCGATGATGCTGATCGTCTGGCGCGCCTTAAAGCGCTACAGGGTGAGCAGGCTCAAGCCTTCTTTCAGCAGCATGCTGCGCGTTGGGATGCCCTGCGTGCAGACCTTGTGCCTGAAGCGCAGGTTGAAGCGACTATCTTAAAAGCTCTTGGGCGAGGGCGCGTGGAACGCTTTCTTGATGTTGGTACTGGCACCGGCAGGATGCTTGTTCTGCTTCGGGAGCTGTATGCCAGTGCCACCGGTGTCGATCCCACTCACGCCATGCTTCAGGTGGCGCGTGCTACGCTGGCCGAGCAAAACATTGAGAACGCTCAAGTGCGCCATGGTGATGGCTTGGCTCTTGGGTTGCCGAGAGACAGCCAGGACCTTGTGGCTCTTCATCAGGTTATGCATTTTTTTGATGATCCCCGTCCGCTGCTAGCTGAGGCGCGCCGTGTGCTTACGCCTTCTGGGCGGTTGCTGATCGTTGATTTTGCGCCCCATGGCGTTGAAGCGCTGCGTAGCCAGCACCAGCACCGTCGCCTTGGCTTTGACGGTGCAGAAGTTTGCCGCTGGCTTGAGGCTTTAGACTTGAATGTTGATAAGCCAATTACCTTAAATGCGGGGGGTGATGGCTCTGGTTTGTCAGTCAATCTTTGGCTTGCACACGATCCCCGCGTAGTCGCCGATGCGACGCATCTTGCTTCCAATGTTGAGTTTGCCTGAGGATAATATGGCTTTTTCGTCTCACCTGAATGTCAGTTTTGAATTTTTCCCGCCCAAAAGCGAGAAAATGGAGGCAAAGCTCTGGCAGGCAATCGAGCGCCTTGCGCCACTCCAGCCCAAATTTGTATCAGTTACGTATGGCGCTGGTGGTTCGACCCGCGAGCGTACGCATCGCACCGTGCAGGCGTTAAAGGAAAAGACGTCGCTTGATCCGGCCGCTCATCTGACGTGCGTCGGCGCAGCCCGCCAGGAGGTGGACGAGGTGGTTGATCAATATCGCCAGGCCGGCGTGAACCACATTGTGGCGCTGCGCGGTGATCCGCCAGATGGCGTTGGCACGGCCTATCGAGCGCACAATGACGGCTATCAGAATACCGCTGATTTGGTGGCGGCCATTCGCGCGCGCCATGCGATGGAAATTTCGGTTTCAGCCTATCCAGAGCGCCACCCTGAAAGCCCAGACTGGGACACTGAAATTGAAGTGCTTAAGCGCAAGGTAGATGCCGGCGCGACGCGTGCAATCACGCAGTTCTTCTTCGATAACACCGACTATTTCCGTTATCTGGATCGCGTATCAGATGCTGGTATTTCCATTCCCATCGTACCGGGCATCGCGCCAATTCACTCCTTCACCTCCATATCGCGATTTGCGAAAGGGTGCGGCGCACGTATTCCCAAAGCGGTGGCAGACCGTTTTGAGGGATTGGAAGATGATCCAAAAACGCATGAGTTGGTTGCGGCAACAGTCGCAGCCGAACAGGTGGATGGCCTTCGCCGACATGGCATCAAAGACTTCCATTTTTACACCATGAACAAAGCTGATCTGGTGTTCGCGATTTGCCATTTGCTTGGTATGCGGCCTGAAAAAACACATGAAGATAAGCGGAAAAACGGCGCTACATCAGCAGCTTAGGGCAGGGACTTCAACTTATGATTCTGAATCATCCTCGCCTTGATGCGTTGAATCAATTGGCGGCTGAGCGCATTTTGGTACTCGACGGTGCTATGGGCACGCAGATCCAGGACTTGAAACTATCTGAAGCTGATTTTCGTGGGGAGCGCTTTGCCGATTGGCACATGGATTTGCAGGGCAACAATGACCTTCTGATCCTCACGCAGCCTGATGCGATCCGTGATATTCATAAGGCCTATTTCAAGGCTGGTGCAGACATTGTGGAGACCAACACGTTCTCGTCCACCACCATTGCGCAAGCTGACTATGGCATGGAAAGCCTTGCCTATGAGCTGAACGAGCAGGGTGCACGTTTGGCGCGTGAGGCGGCAGACCAAGTGATGGCGGAAGAGCCAGGACGCGAGTGCTTTGTTGCCGGTGCGTTAGGGCCAACAAACCGCACTGCGTCGATCTCACCGGATGTGCAAAACCCAGGCAATCGCGGCGTGACGTTTGACCAACTTCGTGAGGCCTATGGTGAGGCCACACGCGGGCTGATCGCTGGTGGCGCAGACATCATTTTGGTGGAGACCATTTTTGATACGCTGAACGCAAAGGCTGCACTGTTTGCCATAGATGAGGCCTTTGAAGAAATGGGTGTTCGCCTGCCCATCATGATATCTGGCACAATCACTGATCTTTCAGGCCGCACCCTTTCGGGGCAAACGCCTGCGGCTTTCTGGTATGCACTGCGGCATGCCAAACCATTTTCCATCGGTTTGAATTGCGCGCTTGGTGCCAGGGAAATGCGGGCGCACATTGCCGAGCTGGCCAAAATTTCGGACACGCTTGTGTGTGCTTATCCCAATGCAGGCCTGCCCAACGAGTTTGGGGCGTATGATGAGTCTCCAGAAGCGACTGCCGAAATGCTTGAAGAGTTTGCCGAGTCGGGTCTGGTCAACATTGTTGGTGGCTGCTGCGGCACGACGCCGGGCCATATCCGCGCAATTGCAGACGCCGTGAAGGGCAAAACCACGCGTGAAATACCGACAATTGCGCCGATGATGCGGCTGTCGGGCCTGGAGCCGTTTGAGCTGACCAAAGACATTCCGTTTGTGAATGTCGGTGAGCGCACGAACGTCACCGGGTCAGCCAAGTTCCGTAAGTTGGTCAAGAACGGTGACTATTCTGCAGCGCTCGCTGTCGCGCTGGATCAGGTTGAAGCAGGCGCCCAGGTAATCGACGTCAACATGGATGAGGGGCTGCTGGACAGCGAAGAAGCGATGGTGACCTTCGTCAACCTCGTTGCCGCTGAGCCTGATATCGCGCGTGTACCAGTGATGGTAGACAGCTCCAAGTGGAGCGTGATTGAGGCGGGCCTGAAATGTGTTCAGGGCAAGCCGATTGTGAACTCGATCTCTCTGAAAGAGGGTAAGGCGCAGTTTCTTGAGCAGGCGCGGCTTTGTCGGCGCCACGGCGCAGCTGTTGTCGTTATGGCCTTTGACGAGGAAGGCCAGGCCGATACGTATGCCCGCAAAACTGAAATTTGTGAGCGTGCTTACCATGTGCTGGTGGATGAGGTGGGTTTTCCACCCGAAGATATCATTTTTGATCCCAACGTTTTCGCAGTCGCGACTGGCATCGAAGAGCATGCTGATTATGGCAACGACTTCATCCGTGCCACGGCGTTTATTCGACAGAACCTGCCGCATGCCCATGTGTCTGGTGGGGTATCGAACCTGTCGTTCTCGTTCCGGGGTAATGAGCCGGTGCGCGAGGCGATGCACACGGTGTTCCTGTATCATGCCATCCATGCGGGAATGGACATGGGTATTGTCAATGCTGGGCAGCTCGGTGTGTACGATGCACTTGATCCTCGCCTGAAAGAGTTAGCCGAAGATGTGGTGCTCAACCGCCGCGAGGATGCCACGGAGCGGTTGGTGGATGCCGCCGGTGAGTTTGCAGGCGGCGGCGCTAAGAAGCGCGTTGTCGATTTGTCGTGGCGTGAGAACCCCGTTGCCGAGCGACTGAAGCACGCTTTGGTGCATGGTATTACTGAATTTATCGACGAAGACACCGAGGAAGCGCGCCTTAGCGTGGTGCGGCCGCTTCACGTCATTGAAGGGCCGTTGATGGACGGCATGAACGTGGTGGGTGACCTGTTTGGCTCAGGTAGAATGTTCCTGCCTCAGGTTGTGAAATCAGCCCGCGTTATGAAACAGGCCGTTGCTCATCTCATGCCGTTTATGGAGCGTGAGAAAGAGGAAATGGGCCTCACCGATACGCCATCGGCAGGCAAGGTGCTGCTCGCCACGGTGAAGGGGGATGTGCACGATATTGGTAAGAACATCGTCGGTGTCGTGCTGCAGTGTAACAATTATGAAGTTGTGGACATGGGCGTGATGGTGCCTGGCCAGCAGATCCTCGATAAGGCCCGCGAGATTGGTGCCGATATTATTGGCCTGTCGGGCCTCATCACGCCATCGCTGGACGAGATGGTTTCGGTTGCTAGCGAAATGCAACGCCAGGATTTCGATATTCCGCTGCTCATCGGCGGCGCAACCACCAGCCGTGTGCACACGGCCGTGAAAATTGATCCTGCGTATGATGCTGGGCAGGTGATTTACGTAACAGATGCCAGCCGTGCGGTTGGCGTTTGCCAAAAAGCATTGGGCGAGGAGAAAGCCACCTATTTTGCTGAAACTGCGGCTGAGTATGAGCGGATCGCTGAAGGGCATGCCCGTGCTCAGGCTTCCAAGCATCGCCTGCCAATTGCGCAAGCTCGTGCCAAAGCGTTTGCGCCTGACTTTGCAGCTCATCCACCAGTAAAGCCGAAGATGCTGGGCACGAAGACCTTTGAAACCTATGATCTTGAGACGCTGATCCCTTACATCGACTGGACGCCATTTTTTGCGACCTGGGAAATCAAAGGCACGTATCCTGCGGTGCTAGACCACCCGCAAGCAGGCCCTGTTGCGCGTGAGTTGTTGGATGATGCGCGTGCAATGCTGAACCAATTGGTTGCCAGTAACATGGTGTCAGCAAAGGCCGTCATCGGCCTGTGGCCAGCCCAGCGCAACGGCGATGATGTTACAGTGTTTGCCGATGAAAGCCGCACGCAGTCGGTGGGAACCTTTCATACAATTCGCCAGCAGATTGGTCGCTCCAATGATCGCGCCCAAGTGGCTTTGGCCGACTTTGTTGCTGAACAGGATGACTATGTAGGTGGCTTTGCCGTCACCGCAGGCCATGGCGAGGAAGAGGCTATTAAGGCACTTGCTGGTGATGATGATTACAAAAGAATCATGATCCAGGCGCTGTGCGACCGACTGGCTGAGGCGTTTGCTGAGCATATGCATGAACGTGTGCGCAAAGAATTTTGGGGCTATACGGCAGATGAAGGCCTTGCCCCTGAAGAGCTGATTAAAGAAGCGTACGCTGGCATCCGGCCTGCACCAGGATACCCCGCACAACCTGATCATACCGAAAAAGAAACGTTGTTTCGCCTGCTGGATGCCGAAGCGCAAACCGGTATCTCACTGACCGAGAGTTTCGCCATGTGGCCGGGCTCTTCGGTGTCTGGGCTCTATTTTGCGCACCCACAAAGCTATTATTTTGGCGTTGGCCAGGTGGAGCGTGATCAGGTGGAAGATTATGCCGTTCGCAAAGGATGGGACATTGAGGCCGCTGAAACCTGGTTGCGACCAGTTCTTGCCTACAACCCGGCAGACATTTTGACTGAAGCTGCTCAATAACAACGACTATTGTTCGCGAAATGATGACAGCGCGTTTCGTTTTATCGGTCTTTTACGATGAAGTGTAATGGCACAGGGTTATCTCAACCATTTATTTGATTGAGGAACTGAAATCATGTTGTCACCCAAATCGATTCTCACTGTTCTAGCGTCACCGCGCGGCGATGATTCTGTTAGTCGGCAGTTAGCGGAAAAGGTGGTCGCGCGCCTTAGCAATGCTGGCACAAAGGTCGTTGCCCGAGATGTCAGCAACGGGCTGCCTGTTGTCAATGGGGCATGGATTGGTGCTGCTTTTGGTGGCGATGACAAAGCTCCGCTCGCAACATCGGAAGAACTGGTTGCTGAGGTGATGGCGGCGGATCATATTGTTATTGCAACACCAATTTGGAATTTTGGCGTGACCGCTGCACTCAAGGCTTGGATTGACCAAATTGCCCGTGCTGGTGTGACCTTTAAGTACAGCGAAAATGGTCCTGTGGGCCTTCTTTCAGGCAAGCGTGCGACAATAATTGTCTCATCTGGCGGCACAGAGGCTGGCTCAGCAATTGACTTTGCCACGCCTTATCTCAAGCACGTTCTGGGCTTTGTTGGCATTACTGATATTGATGTGGTGGCGGCTGACCGCATGATGGTGGATGCAGAGGCTTCCATGGCAAAGGCACAGGCGGCGATAGACGCGCTGGCCGCATAAATTCAATTTGACCAACAAAAAACGGCGCCTCAAATGAGGCGCCGTTTTCATATGTGCGGGTTGATTTTGTTGTTACCGCGAATTGTATTCAGGCCGTGTCGACGACTGTCACACTCTTACTCAACTGGCGTCATACCATCCCTAAAACGATGGCTCCGATGAACACGAATGCCGCACCGACAACTACCAAGTTCAAAGCGCGTTGACCGTTCATAGGCTCGGGCCTCCCCTCTTTGTTGGAGCATTAAAGCTACCCTAGGTGTGTCATCTGGCAAGCAAATTCGTTGCTGCATTGCACAAAACACTTAGGGTCAATGGCTTACGAGAAAGCTCATACACTTTTTACCAATTTTGCGCTTTGGCCTACCGCAAAGACGCCACAATTTAAGCCATCGAAATTAGGCTCGGCGTAGCGTCGCGGTCAGCAATCCTGCGCCCAGTAGCATCGAGCCACCTATGCGGTTGGCCCATTTGAGGGTTGAAGGCTTTGTGATCCGGCCCCGCAAATGGGCTGCAAACAGCGCGTAAAGTGCTGCATTGAACACGCCGAGCACCACAAAAGTTGTCCCCAACAAAACCATCTGACCGGCTGCAGGTGCGGCTGGATTTATGAAATGCGGCAAGAAGGCGATGAAGAATGCAATGCCCTTCGGGTTCAACGCTGTCACGATGGTGGTGTGCAGGGTCATCTTGCGGCCTGAAATTTCAGGTTGCTCGGTGAAGTCAAGCTTTGGTTGCGTGCGCCACATCTTGATGCCCAGATAGATCAGGTAGGCAGCGCCTACCCATTTAAGCACCATAAAGGCGGTGGCCGATGTGGCCATGATGGCGCCTAGGCCGGCTAACGATACTGTGACGGCTATGGCGTCACCCAGCCCCACGCCCACAATTGTGGACATAGCGGCGCGGCGCCCTTGGCTTAGGGCATAGGAAATGACGAGCAGGATTGTCGGTCCAGGAACAGCCAAGACAATGAGGGTTGCCAAGACATAGG
The DNA here is from genome assembly GCA_045105395.1 of Devosiaceae bacterium. Taxonomy (GTDB): domain Bacteria; phylum Pseudomonadota; class Alphaproteobacteria; order Rhizobiales; family MH13; genus MH13. The sequence continues at coordinate 44,127 of JBGCDM010000011.1, forward strand.
ATAGATAAAGTTCAAGAGTCATAGTTGGCTCCGTTGGTAGCCCCGACCAATCCCGCGTTTTCTCTCCACGTCAAGCGCAGCAACAACTACATGCAATTAGCATGAGCCATATCCGCCACCTGTGGGGGTGGTCATGATGATCGCTTCACCAGGTTCCAGCGATGTCTGGTCGCAGCTGCGCAAAGCCTCAATCGCTCCAGTCTTTCTGCGCACTTCAGCCTTGCCCAGGCGCCCGGTCTCGCCACCATCCACACCTGGAGGCGCAATTTTGCGGTGGGACGTAAGCACCGCGCAATCCATCGTTTCGCGGAAGCGAATAACGCGCCGTGTGCCGTCACCAGCGTTCCACTGGCCCTTGCCGCCCGAGCCCAGCTCAATGTGGAAATCTTCGAGAACCACAGGGAACCGCATTTCCAGTATTTCAGGGTCGGTCAGGCGTGAGTTCGTCATGTGGGTATGCACGCCCGATGTGCCGCTGAAGCCTGGCCCAGCGGGTGCGCCAGAGCAGATGGTTTCATAATATTGGTAGGTCGCATTGCCGAAGGTGAGATTGTTCATCGAGCCTTGCGCAGCGGCTAAGGCCTTGGTGGCGCAGAACATGGCATTGGTCACATGCTGGCTGGTTTCCACATTACCTGCCACCACCGCGGCTGGATATTGTGGACGCAGCATCGATCCTTCGGGGATGATCAGATTGATCGGTTTTAGGCACCCCGCATTCATCGGGATGGGTTGTTCTGTCAGCACGCGGAACACGTAGAGCACGGCTGCGCGAGCTACCGGTTCTGGCGCGTTGAAATTGTTGGGCTGTTGATCGCTTGTACCAGTGAAATCAACGGTTGCCTCGCGCTTGGCGTGGTCCACTGTGATTTTCACTTTGATCACTGCGCCCTGGTCAGTGGGGTACTCGATTTCGCAATCTGATAGCCGTTCCAGAACCCGGCGCACGCTTTCTTCGGCGTTATCTTGCACATGGCCCATATAGGCTGAAACGACTTCCCAACCGAACTGTGCCACCATTTTGCGCATCTCGTGCATGCCTTTTTCATTGGCTGCAATTTGCGCTTTTAGGTCACCCACATTTTGGTTTGCGTTGCGCACGGGGTAGGGGTGGTTGGTGAGCAGCTCGCGCAGGGCAATCTCCTGGAAAATGCCTTGATCGACGACCTTAAAGTTGTCGAACAGCACGCCTTCTTCTTCCACCGTCGTGGCAAGCGGTGTCATGGAGCCGGGAGCTGTGCCACCCACATCGGCGTGGTGTCCGCGCGAGGCAACCCAAAAGATGATAGTCTCCTCTTCAGGGTCAAACACCGGCGTCACAACCGTGATGTCGGGCAGGTGTGTCCCGCCATTGTAGGGCGCGTTGAGTGCATACACATCGCCTGGGCGCACAGTGCCTACATTTTGACGAATAATGGCTTCAACCGAGCGATCCATGGATCCCAGGTGCACCGGCATATGCGGGGCATTGGCGACCAGCGCGCCGGACTTATCAAAGACTGCACAGGAGAAATCGAGCCGCTCTTTAATGTTCACAGAGGAGGAGGTTTTTTGCAGCGTTTCGCCCATCTGCTCGGCGATGGACATGAAGAGATTGTTGAACACTTCTAGCATGACCGGGTCGGCATCTGTGCCAATGGCAAGATCACGGGTTTTGGCGACCGTGCGCTTAAGAACCAAGTGATCACGTGCGGTGAGTTGCGCTCGCCAGCCTGGCTCAATCACAACCGTTTGGTGATCTTCTACCAGAATGGCTGGGCCGGTGATCGTTTGACCACGCGCAATATCCGCCCGGCGCACGATGGAAGCGTCATGCCATTTGCCATCGGTGAAGATGCGCGTGGTGTCGTTGACCGGCGCCTCACCATCCACGGTTTGTTGGGCCGTCTCATCACGGCCAGCAGCGGTCCCATCGGAACCTTGAAGCTCAACGCTTTCAACAATGATTGTACGACCAGGATAGACAAAACCGAACTGGGCTTTGTGTTCTGTTTCAAACGCTGTGCGGATTGCTGCCATATCGCGGTCGGCAAAGTTGAGATCAATTGTTGTGTCGGTTCCTTCATAGCGAAGGTGCAAAATCGGTGACCAGTTGACGGTTTCATCCGTCACACCCTGCTGATTGAGTTCAGCAAACACTTGAGCTTTCAGGTCGCTAATCAAAGCATCCAAGGAAGGTGCAGAGTTTGCTTCTAGCGCCTTAACAAACGCCTTTGTGCGTGAGGCATAAATGCTGGCCAGGCCCATGCCATAGGCGGACAAGAGGCCAGAGAATGGGTGCAGGTGCACGGTGGTCATGCCAAGTGTATCTGCAATGGCGCAGGCATGCTGTCCACCAGCCCCACCAAAGCTCACCAGCGCATATTGGGTAACGTCATAGCCGCGCTGTACCGAGATGGTTTTGATGGCGTTTGCCATGTTCTGCACGGCGATTTTCAGGAACCCATCTGCAATGTCTTCCGGCTTTTTGCCATCGCCAACCTCAGCGGCCATGGTTTCAAATTTATGCCGAACAGCGTCGGCATCCAATGGCTGGTCTTGGTCAGGCCCAAAAATGGATGGGAAGAAGGCGGGTTGTAGCTTGCCAACCATTACGTTTGCATCGGTTACGGCAAGCGTTCCGCCGCGACGGTAGCAGGTCGGTCCAGGGTTTGCCCCAGCTGATTCTGGGCCTACTTGAAAGCGGCCATCTTTATAGGTGAGCAGTGAGCCGCCCCCGGCGGCCACTGTGTGAATGCGCATCATCGGTGCACGGATGCGAACGCCTGCAACCTCAGTATCAAAGGCGCGTTCATAGGTGCCATTGAAGTGGCTGACATCGGTGGATGTGCCGCCCATGTCAAAGCCGATAATTTTATCAAAGCCAGCCATATTGGCGGTTTGAACCGCACCAACAACACCGCCTGCGGGGCCAGATAGGATAGCATCCTTGCCGTCAAACATATCAGCTGCGGTAAGACCGCCCGATGACATCATGAACATGAGTCGGCAATTGGTGCCCTCTACGCCTAATTCCTCTGCGACTTGGTTCACGTAGCGCTTCAGGATGGGGGAGAGATAAGCATCCACTACGGTGGTATCGCCACGACCCACAAGCTTCACCAATGGAGAGGCTTCGTGGCTGACTGAGACTTGTGGAATGGTGCCGCGAGTACGCACCTTTTCTGCGATCCTGGCTTCATGCTCAGGGTAGGCGTAGGCGTGCATGAGTGTAATCGCCAGTGCCTTGTAGCCAGCGGCTTCCACCTCATCGAGTGCGCTATCAATGGCTGCATCGGTGATGGCGGTTTCCACCGTGCCATCGGCCAAAACGCGTTCATCAATTTCTACCACCAGATCGTAAAGCTGCTCTGGAAGGATGATGTTTTTGGCGAAAATATCAGGCCGCGCTTGATAGCCAAGGCGCAGCGCATCGCGGAAGCCTTTGGTGATTATGAGCGCCGTTGGTTCACCTTTGCGCTCGAGTAGCGCGTTGGTGGCTACAGTCGTTCCCATCTTTACCGCTGCAATGTGTTCTGCAGGCACACGTTCGCCGGATTTAACGCCGAGAAACCGGCGGATGCCTTCAACGGCAGCATCGCGATAGGCTTCCGGGTTTTCTGACAGGAGTTTGCGGGTCAGCAGCTCGCCGTTGGGCGTACGCGCTACGATGTCGGTGAAGGTGCCACCTCGATCGATCCAGAAATCCCACAGGCCATTGGTGTCATCAGTGTTGGGTGTCGCGCTAGGCATGGAGCGTCTCCGATCGACGATAAAAACTAAACACAGATAAAACGTTGACAAATTGTAATCGTCACGTCAACCTCTCCTGACGCTGATCGTTTCAGCGGCGCGTTTTTTTAGGGCTCGTGTTAGCCCATAGGAACGATGAAAACTGTGAGAGGGGAAAACTCATGAATGTAATCAAGTCACTAGCATTGGCAGGTATTCTGTCAGTTGGCGCAACTGGCGCCTACGCTCAAACATCTTGGGATATGCCAACACCGTATGGCGATAGCATTTTCCATACAGCCAACATCATGGAATTTGCCGATGATGTGCGCGAAGCTACCGGCGGTTCGCTGGATATTACCGTGCATTCGGCAGGCTCATTGTTTGGCCATCCGGAAATCAAAGACGCTGTTCGTCGTCAGCTAGCACCTATTGGTGAGCTGCTCATTTCGCGTCTGTCGAACGAAAATCCACTTTACGGCGTGGACAGCATTCCGTTTCTTGCCACCAGCTATGATGAGGCGATGGCGCTCTGGGAAGCTTCTGAGCCTGCTATTGCTGCGTTGCTGGAAGAAGAAGGCTTGAAACTTCTGTTTGCTGTGCCGTGGCCGCCGCAGGGCATTTATGCCGGCGAAGAAGTGACAGATGCTGCGCAAATGGATGGCGTGCGCTTTCGTGCCTACAACGCTGCAACCGAGCGTTTGGCGAGCCTAATGGGCGCCGTGCCAACGCAGGTTGAAGCTGGCGATATTCCAACAGCGTTCTCAACGGGTCGTGTTGATGCGATGATCACATCGCCATCTACCGGTGTTGCCTCGCAGGCTTGGGATTTTGTTGAAGTTTATCACGATACCCGTGCTTGGTTGCCTAAGAACATGGTGATTGTGAACATGGCGGCGTTTGATGCGCTTTCGGCCGATGAGCAAACTGCCCTTATGGCTGCTGCTGATGAAGCAGAAACACGTGGTTGGGCCATGTCTCAGGCTGAAACTGGCACCAAAACCGATGCGCTGGCGGAAGGCGGCATGGTCGTTGTCGAGCCATCAGCAACACTTGCTGCCCAGCTTGGCGAAATTGGTCAGACAATGACCAATGAATGGCTGGAAAGCGCTGGCGAAGCTGGTCAAGCCGTTATTGACGCCTACCGCATGTAATCCTCCCTGAAGACTGGGCGGGGTGCTTCGGCATCCCGTCTTTTTATGGTTTTACATCTCCAGCGTCACCAGAGGGGTCTTCGTGATGCGTGCGATATTAGACGGGCTTTATAAAGCCTCATCGGCTGCCGCAGCGGTTTGTCTGTGCGTGATCGCCAGCTTGGTTCTGGTCCAGGTTTTTGGCCGGATAATCGACAGCACGTTGCGTGCTCTCCATCTGCCCATCCTTGGCATAACCGTGCCATCCCTCAATGAAATTGCAGGTTTTCTGTTTGTGGCAGCCACCTTTTTGGCCCTGGCGTCAACGCTTCGGCAGGCCGATCATATCCGCGTGTCGATGTTGATTAAGGCGGTGCCGTTGAATTTCCGGCGTTGGCTGGAGACATTTGTACTGATCATCGGCACGGCCATTGCCGCTTACGCCGCCTATCATGCCATTATGCAAGTTGTGGACTCGATCCAGTTCAGCACAGTTTCCTTTGGCACAATCCCGATCCCACTTTGGATACCGCAAACCGCGCTTGCCGCAGGGCTTATAGTGTTTGCCATCGCGCTGGCCGATGAATTGGTCACTGTTATCCGAACAGGAACACCAACCTACCAAACCCATGAGGATGCGAAATCTGAGATTTTGCAAAAACCCGTGGTCGCGCAGGAAACTGCTGAGCGGGGAGCAATCTGATGGGTATCGAAACGCTTGCTATCGTGCTTGGTGCAGCCATGCTTGTTGCTCTCGCACTTGGCCTTTGGGTGTCGTTGGCGCTGACCGCCGTTGCTGTGCTTGGTATCATTATCGCCACCAATGTGCCGGTTGGTACGGTTATGGCGACCACTTATTGGGGCAAGCTCAACAGTTGGGAACTGACGGCTCTGCCTATGTTCATCTGGATGGGTGAGATATTGTTCCGCTCCAAACTGTCCGAAGATATGTTTGCCGGCCTTGCTCCGTGGATGCGTGGCCTGCCCGGGCGTCTGTTGCACGTCAACATTTTGGGCTGCACCATCTTTGCCGCCGTCTCAGGATCTTCTGCGGCAACCACAGCCACCATCGGGCGCATGGCCCTGCCAGAGCTTGCCCAGCGTGGGTACGATCCACGCATCGCGATTGGCACGCTGGCGGGTTCGGGTACGCTAGGTTTGCTGATCCCACCTTCTATCATTCTCATCGTTTATGGCGCGGCGACCGAGCAGAGCATTGCGCGACTGTTCATTGCCGGTGTGCTGCCTGGCATTATGTTGGCCACACTGTTTATGGGCTTCACGGCCATATGGGCGATCCTCAATAAGGATAAAATGCCGCCTGCTGAGGCGCCAATACCGATGCGCGAACGCATGAGTGCCACGCTACGGCTTATCCCCATTATCCTGCTTATCGTTGCCGTTATTGGTTCCATTTATGCCGGACTTGCCTCGCCTACAGAAGCTGCCGCGGTCGGTGTGTTCTGCGCGCTCATTTTATCGTGGGCCTCGGGCACTTTGAACAAAGACAGCTTCACCCAGGCGCTTCTTGGCGCTACCCGCACCAGCTGCATGATCGCGTTCATTCTGGCAGGCGCGGCGTTCTTGACCGTCGCGATGGGTTACACACGCATTCCGCGCGAGCTTGCCAGCTGGATCAGCGTGATGGAGCTATCGCCTTACATGCTGCTGGCGGCGCTCACGCTGTTTTTCATTGTTCTTGGCTGCTTTTTGGATGGCATTTCCATCGTTGTGCTCACAACCAGCATTATATTGCCAATGGTGCAGGCTGCAGGCATTGATCCCATCTGGTTTGGCATATTCTTGGTGCTGGTGGTGGAAATGAGCCAGATCACACCTCCGGTGGGGTTCAATCTGTTCGTTATTCAGGGCATGACGGGGCGCAACATTTTCCAAGTTGCGCTGTATGCCCTACCGTTCTTCGGTTTGCTTGTGCTGGGCACGGTGCTCTTGGTTGTATTTCCGGAGATTGCGCTATGGCTGCCAGAGACGATGCTGTCGAACAACTAAAACCAGAGCCAACGATTGGCCCTGTTGTATCCTCTGCCCATCTGGCGAAGTCGTCACTGCCCTCGCAGTCAGAGTTTGAATTTGCCCTGACCATGACCGTGCATGCGTTTCACCGCTGGATGACGCGGTGCATGACGGCGGCGGGCGAGGAGGGTCTTTCCCCGCTTGAAGTGCTGGTGGTTCATTTGGTCAACCACCGTGATCGAGCCAAGACATTGGCTGACATCTGCCTTGTTCTGAACATCGAAGACACCCATTTGGTCACCTACGCTGTCAAAAAACTTGCCGAACGTGGGCTGGTGGAAAGCGGGCGTAAGGGCAAGGAAAAGACCGTGGCTATCACCGAAAAAGGCACCGCCGTTTGCGAGCGCTATGGCGAACTGCGTGAGGCGCTGTTTATCGATTCGGTCAAAGCCCTAAATTTTGAGGGCAAAGACATTTCCAACATCGCCACCATGATGCGCGCTCTTTCTGGCTCCTACGATCAGGCAGCGCGTGCTGCTGCCGCTATGTAGCTGCGATGAGCGTTTGGTCCTCTCTCACATCAATGCTTGGCTCTGCCGCGTCTGGCGCGGGGGCTGTTCTTGGCTCGTTGGTTGATAGTTTGCGCAACTTGGTGGGCGATGAGGATCAGCGCCGTCAGGTAGCCTTTACCGTTGCGATGATCGGGCTATCAGCCAAAATGGCCAAAGCTGATGGCGTGGTTACTAATGATGAGATTGATGCGTTCCGTGATCTTGTCGAGTTTCCGCAGGATGAGGCTGCTAATGTTGCCAGGCTTTACAATTTGGCCAAGCAAGATGTTGCTGGCTTTGATGCCTATGCGCGTAAAATCTCCAAGCTTTTTGAGGGTGAGACGGCAATTCTTGAAGACATCCTCGACGGCCTCTTCCACATCGCGATGGCCGATGGCGTGCTTCACGACCGTGAGGGCGCCTATCTTGAAATCGTTGCTGGCGAATTTGGAATGGGTGATATCGAGTATCGTCGGGTGCGTGCTCGCCATGTGTTTGAGGGCGAGTTGGACCCGTATGTAGTGTTGGGCGTGGATGCCGATCTGCCCTTCCTTGAAGTACGACGCATCTACCGCAAACTTGTCGCTGAGAACCATCCCGATAGGCTGGTTGCGCGCGGCGTTCCGCAAGAATTCATTAAAATCGCAACCGACCGCCTGGCTGCAATCAATGCCGCCTTTGATCAGATAGAGGCGCGCAACCGCCCTGTGGGTAATGCCACATGAGCGATTATCCTGATTTCGATGCTGCGGTGCCTTCGCCAAACTTTGATGGCCGCAAAGGCGCGCCAGTGGACATTCTGCTGCTGCACTACACTGGGATGGATGATGATGAGGCTGCGGTGCGCTGGCTCGCTTCGCCAAATTCCCAGGTTTCTTGTCATTATGTCGTGCATAAGGATGGTCGCATCATCACGATGGTGGATGAGGAGCAACGCGCGTGGCATGCAGGGCAGGGATCTTGGAAAGGCGTCAGCGATATCAACGCTCGGTCTGTTGGGATAGAGATTTGTAACCCGGGCCATGAGCATGGCTATCGTGCGTTTCCCGATGCGCAGATCGTTTCAGTGATCGCGTTAGGTAAGGCGATCATAGCCAGGCACAGTATCGCGCGTGAGCATGTGCTGGCCCATTCAGATATCGCACCGGATCGCAAAGAAGACCCTGGCGAGTTGTTTCCATGGGACCGATTGGCTGCAGCAGGGGTGGGTCATTATTTACCACCTGCGCCAGTGATCGATGGGCGGTTTATGTCAGTTGGCGATGCTGGTGAGCCGGTGGCTGCGTTGCAAAACATGCTGAAGCTTTATGGCTACCCTATTGTCGCCAATGGCCGGTATGATGAGCAGACGCAAACAGTTGTGCGGGCTTTTCAGCGGCACTTTCGCCCAGAGCGCATAGACGGTGTGGCCGATAGCTCTACGGTTTCAACCTTGCATCAATTGCTTAGCGCGCTTATCGGCTAGTCTTTCAGGTGCCGGTTTGCCCTGGAACGTTGTTGTAAAGGTATTGAGTTTCTTTGAATTTGCTCACTGAAAACATTCGCTGGGTGCAGTCGCTAACTCTAGAGGGCGACCGCGTATCCGCCGACGAGATCATCGTACGGCGCGATATGCTCGCTGGTGCGCGCATTGACAGTTTTGGCGTGCGGCCAACCTTTATCATCACGGCAAGTCTGTTTCTGGCAAATTTCATTTTTAGCGTCAGTGCGTTTCTGGAAACGATGCAGTTTTTCCAGCCCAATTATACGGTTTTTGCGCTTTCGCTTTTGCCTATGATTGGTCTTGGGTTGGCAGCCTACAAGCTTCGTCCGCGCAAGCATTTTACTGTGTTGCTGCGCGATGGGTCTGCGATTGGGCTTTTGTCGCGTGATGGCAATTTCTTGACGCGCTGCCTTGAAGCGTTTGAGCGGCTATGGGCTGATCCTAGGAGAGCGCAAGCCTCGCTTTATCTGCACATACAGCACCGCTCTGTTGATTTTGGGCCTCCACCAGGGGGCTTGGATGTGCTGGCCAATGAGGCGCCTGGCAAATCCCCTGCGCTAACGCTTCCAGTTTTTGCCGAAGCGGATGAAGATAGCCGTGAGCGCGTTGACAATGCTGGCGAAGATGAGCTGGAAACGCTGATCCCACGTCAGTCTGCTGAAGCTCAGTTGGATGAGCGTAATGCTCTAGACGATACCCTAACCTTGCCGCCACCGCCTCCGCCTGATGACATCAATGATGCCTCTGGTGAAGTGGAAGACAATGAAGCCGGCCAAGATGCTGCTGCTGATGAACCGCCGCTGCCACCTCTGCCACCGCCATTACCGTCCGACGAACTGCCGCCAGTTCCAAAGCCGATGGATCCTGATGATGATCTGATCGTACCGATAGCTGATGAGGGCGAGGGTGAGGATGGTGTTGCCGATGAAGAGGCGACTGAGCCAGAGCATGAGCCAGACGCAGACCCAGAACCCGAAGTAGAGCCTGAACCCGCTGAAGTTCTGGAACCGCCGCAAAGCGTTGATGCGCAGGCCTTTCTTGTCGTGCGGCCCAAGGTGGAGGCTTTGGTGCGGCTTCTGCGTGAGCGCGCACCAGCACAGGGCATCAGCGATGCCGTTGATGTGCTTGAATTGATGACGCGTCGCGGTTGTAAGAATGAGCGTGAAGTGCGCGCGCTTGCTCGCTCGGTCGAGGTGCTGCGTGAACGCATGCATGCGTATCCCACGGCTGTTGAGCTGATGGATGACGTTGCTAAAGCTGGCAGATTGCCGCGCTCGCAAGACAGCTAGCAGCTCCTGGTTGACCGATTGGCATGCGCATGCGAGGCGTGCCCTGCCAGTCGGCCGGGCAGTCGCCGGGGTGTGGGCCGCCTTAGGGCGCCTTGCATTCGGGAGGAAAGTCCGGGCTCCATGGAGACGCGATGCCGGGTAACGCCCGGCGAGGGTGACCTTAGGGAAAGTGCCACAGAGAGTAGACCGCCCCGGACGTGTTTCGGGGTCAGGGTGAAAGGGTGGGGTAAGAGCCCACCGCGCGAGCGGCAACGCAAGCGGCATGGCAAACCCCATCGGGAGCAAGACCAAATAGGAACGCTGCGCCAGGCTTGCTTGGCAGCTTTGTCTTCAGGTGAGGCGTTCGGGTTGGTTGCTAGAGGTACGCCGCAAGGCACGCCCTAGAGGAATGACTGCCCATTCCGCGAGGATGGACAGAACCCGGCTTACAGGCCGACTGGCTTTTTCTTTTATCAATTGGTCCAAATTATCCAGCGGATATCCACTGGATATCCACAGGCTTTTGCACCGTTTTTTGGTGTTGTTTGAGCGCAGTTGGCACGTGAACTGAGCTTTTATTTCAACGGTTTGGTGGACTACGGCTGCATGGAAACCGAGCGTTAAGCTTAATCAGTTCTAACTGGCGGTCCGTAACCAATTCGCGTGAATGGCAATGCTTTGTGAAGCCATTTCCCATTGTGACCCATTGTTTCCCATGATAGCCCAATCATGGGATGAGGGCTCTATTATCGTTACGTCAGTTTTGGCTGGCGGCAGACATGGGCGACCGTCCTTGCTGCACCCCATTTCGTTTGCGAGTTTTGATGCACGCTTTTGTTTCAACAGTGACAATGAAGACAGACGCGAAGGGCCGCGTCAGCGTTCCCAAGCCGTTTCGCGCTGTGCTGGAAGCCGATGGATTCGAGGGCCTTTACTGTATTCCAAGCCCCGACGGACAATCGGTCGACGCAGGTGGAAAACGCCTCTTCGCCATGTTCGAGGACAAGCTTGCCGCGCTCGATCCAACGTCTTTCGATTACGATCTCTTGGCCACTGCCTTTTATGGAGAGAGCGAGATATTGACCCTGGACAAAGAGGGGCGCTTGGCGCTTCCGCCACGGTTGAAGGATCTGGCCGATATCGATGGTCACGTGGTGTTTGTTGGCAAGGGCCACAAATTTCAAATGTGGTCGCCGCAGCGCTACCAAGCCTACAGAGCGCAGGCGGTACAGGCAGCACGCAAGGTATTGTGGGGCGGCAACGCATCGCCAGCTACCCCCCAGGATACGCCCTCATGAGTGATGGCAACAATCACTTGGACCGGCATATCCCCGTGCTTTTGCCAGAGGTTATCAGGGCGGCAGGCCCCCTTGATGGTGCGCTGGTGGTGGATGGAACCTTTGGTGCTGGTGGGTATACGCGCGGCTTTTTAGAGCAGGGCGCACGTGTAATAGCGTTTGATCGCGACCCTGACGCCATAGCTGCTGGGCAGGCCTTGGCAGACGAGTACAAGGATCGTTTGACGCTGGTCGAAGCGCCGTTTTCTCTTATACAGCAAGAGCTTAGCGCTCGTGACATTGAGGCTGTTGACGCTGTGGTTCTTGATATTGGTGTTTCCTCCATGCAGCTTGATGAGGCCCATCGTGGTTTTGCTTTCCGCCATGATGGACCGCTGGATATGCGCATGGACAAAAACGGCCCAACTGCGGCTGATATTGTCAACAGCTGGCCCGAAGCGGATTTGGCGGACCTGTTCTTCCTCTACGGCGAAGAGCGCCGCTCGCGTGCCATTGCTCGCTTCATTTGCGAGGTTCGTGGGGAATGGCCAATTAAGACCACACGCGGACTAGCAAGCCTGATTGAAAAGCTGATGCCGGTGCGTAAGCGCGGACCAGGGCCGGTTATCCATCCGGCAACGCGGGTGTTTCAAGCGCTTCGCATTGCTGTGAATGATGAACTGGGTGAACTGGTCGGCGCGCTACAGGGCGCTGAACAGGTGCTTGCACCGGATGGGCGGCTGGTAGTGGTGACTTTCCACTCGTTGGAAGACCGGATTGTGAAGCGCTTCTTGGCCGATGCTGGGCAAACGTCTCGCGGTTCACGTCATCAGCCAGATGTCACACTGGAGGTGGCGCGGTTTGAGCCAATCACACGCCGCCCGGTGGTACCAACCGATGACGAAATGGCCGTCAATCCAAGGGCTCGCTCGGCGAAATTGCGCGTGGCCAAGCGAACAGATGCCCCAGCGCGCGATATGGGAATGCCGGATGATCGTGCCGCTAAGGCACTTGGGTTACCGGTTCTGAAGCGATCTGGTGGTTCGCGCTACAGTAAGAAGGGAGCGCGCCATGCGGCTGGTTGATGCTGTGTGTTTGATCGTTGCTATTGGCGGTGCTGCTTACGTTTATAACGTGAAGCATGAGGCCGAAGTTGCGCATGATAATCGCCGTACTTTAGAGCGTCAGATCAGCTCTATATCGCAGGATGTTGGGCTGCTGGAAGCTGACCTTGCCGCGCTTGAGCAGCCAGCACGTCTTCAAGGTGTTGTTTCAAGCTTGCCTGAAGCTTTCCAGCTCGAGCCTATCGCCTCACATCATTATATCCGTCTTGATGACATTCCCTTCCGCTCTGAACTGGCAGCACTTGCTGCTGAGATAAATGAGCCAGAGGAAGAGATCATTGAACCTGCAGTTGCAGAACCAATTGCTGAAAGCCCTAACCAGCTTGACCTTTTGTTGCAGGGTTTGGTGGGCGAGGCACAAGAGCTTGTCACATCGCAGCCGATAGTGACCGCCGTCGACCTAATCGAAACAACACAAGACAGCATAGGTGCGTTGCTGGAAGGCGTGATGTCTGAGGAACGCCCATGACTTACACCCCCCATTTTGACGAACATGATGCACCAACTGCGCGGCGCATTGGCCCTAATGATGTAACGGGTTGGCTGCGAAAAGCGCGAGGCATGTTTGGTGCTTCTGCTAAGCCCGATGACGGTGATGTGCTGGACGATACAAGTTCCATTCGCCTGGATGGGCAGGGCAAAGCTCTCTCTGATGCTACGCGTAGCCGGCTGGTTTTATTCGGGGTCGGCCTTTGCCTAGTTTATGGTGTGATCGGCGTGCGGCTGGTTGATCTGGCACTGGACACGCCTGACTTGGGTGTGCGTGCACCGACACCGCAGGAGCAAATTGCTGCGTTTCGTCCTGATATTGTCGACCGCAATGGCGTGCTGCTTGCTACCGATGTGCCTGCAACCGCCGTTTATGCTGATCCAGCGGTACTGGTTGATGTAGATGATGCGGTGGACAGACTTTCGGTGGCAATGCCAGAGCTTGTGCGGGATGATTTGCGCGATCGGCTTGACCGCTCTACCCGCTTTGAATGGATTGCGCGTGATCTTACGCCAACTGAGCGTGAGACCATTTTGGCGCAGGGGATTCCTGGTGTTGGCTTCTTAGAAGAGGCGCGTCGGTTTTATCCATCAGGTCGTTTGGCGTCTCACGTGTTGGGGGCCGTAAATATCGATCATGATGGCCTTGCTGGCATGGAGCGCTATCTGGACCATGGCCCATTGGCTGAGCTTGAAGCGCTTGGTTTTGTGGACAATTCTGCCGCTCAATTTGCCCCTCAGGCGCTATCCTTGGATGCACGCGTGCAACACGTGATGCGTGATGTTCTGGTGCAGGGCTTGGAAACTTATTCTGCCATGGCTGCCACCGCTGCCATGATGGATGTGCGCACAGGTGAAGTGATTGCGCTTGTTTCGCTGCCAGATTTTGATCCTAACACCCGCGAGGGATTGGGGGATGAGGAAACACTAAACCGCGCGGTTGGCGGGGTTTTTGAACTTGGTTCCGTGTTCAAAGTGTTCACAATTGCTGCTGGTCTGGATTCGGGCGCCATCGGCATCAACTCCACCCATGATGCGCGCCGCCCTATCCGTATTGGCTCCTCCACGATCAACGATTTTCATGCTCGCCGAGCTATCCTCACAACGTCAGAAGTTTTCACGTCTTCCTCCAACATCGGCACCATTCGTATTGCTGAGGCGATGGGTATTCCAACGCAGCGTGACTATTATGATCGCTTAGGCCTGCTTGATCGCATGGATGTGGAGTTGCCAGGTGCGGCATCACCATTCTTTCCGCGCGGTGAGTGGTCACGGCTTTCTGCGGCTACCATCTCGTTTGGTCACGGGCTTACAACCACGCCTTTGCAATTGCTTGCGGCAACGGCTGCCAGTGTGAATGGCGGTGTTTATGTTGAGCCAACTTTCCTGCCGCGAACCGAAGAACAAGCCATGCGCGATGCGCGCCAGGTGCTTTCAGGCCAGACTAGTGCGCATATGCGAGAGCTTTTCCGTGCCAATGTTGATCATGGTTCTGGTCGCCGCGCTGCTGTTGATGGGCTGGATGTAGGGGGCAAAACTGGTACGGCTGAGAAGATCGTGGATGGTGCCTATTCCGGCGATCATCGCCTCAATAGCTTTGTTTCCGCATTTCCGATGCATGACCCACAATATGCTATGATTGTGGTGATTGATGAGCCACAACCTGCTGAAGACCAGACGAGCGCAACAGCTGGTCTCAATACTGCCCCTATGACACGTCAGATCATTGAGCGTGTCGCGCCGATCCTGGGTGTCATCCCGCGTGAGGATGTTGCTGAGCAGTAGCAGCACTCAAAACGTGACGTCGTCTGACAAATCGCTTATGCAGAGCGCGTTTCGTACACAATGTGGAATCGCCGCTGCCCATGAGCCATCCTCGGCCCCTCCAAGACCTACTTGATCCAACAGTTCGCATTGTTAGGGGGGAGGCGTCAGCGCCAATCTCTGGCCTGGCACTTGATAGCCGGACGGTGCAGCCAGGTTTTCTTTTTGCGGCGCTTGGTGGTGCTGCTCGTCACGGCAAGGACTTTATTGCACAGGCTGTTGTTGATGGTTCATCGGCCATCTTGCTCGATGATGGTGTGGAAGTGCACATCCCAGATGGGGTAATTGAGCTTCGCGCGCCGGATGCTCGTCGCTCGCTTGCGCTAATGGCATCAAAGTTCTTTCTGCATCAGCCAGCCACAATGGTGGCGGTTACTGGCACATCTGGTAAAACGTCCGTTGCGGCTTTCGTGCGCCAAATATTCCAAGTTTTGGGGCATGCATCGGCGGCGATGGGCACACTTGGCATCACGCGCGATAATGGCGCGCAGGCTGGCTCACTCACCACACCAGACCCTGTTTCTCTGCATCGCACTTTGGCCGATTTGTATGATGATGGCGTTACACACATGGCGATGGAAGCATCATCCCATGGGTTGGAACAGCGCCGCCTGGATGGCGTAAAGCTAACCGCCGCCGCCTTTACAAATCTCGGGCGCGATCACCTGGATTACCATCCAACGATGGAAGACTATTTCCAGGCGAAATCCCGCCTTTTTGATCCGTTGTTGCCAGAAGCTGCGGGCGCTGTTGTTTGGATTGATGGCTCGTATGGCGAACGTATCGCGGAGCTCGCGCGTAAACGTGGACAGTCATTGTTGCTGGCGGGTATGGGGCAGGGCGATATCGCAGTGGAAACCGTTAAGCCCTCTGGTTACACGCAGTCAGTTGGGTTCACCTATCAGGATGTGCACCACACAGTTGAGTTGCCGCTTCCAGGTCTTTTTCAGGTTGCCAACGCAATGGTTGCCGCAGGGCTTGCCATCCAGGCAGGGTGCGAAGCTAACGCCGTCTTTGCCGCGCTTGAACACCTCAAAGGCGCGCGCGGTCGGCTGGAATATATCGGGACCAGCGCGCGCGGCGGCAAGGCATTTGTCGATTACGCCCATAAGCCTGGTGCGGTGGAAGAAGCGCTGAAATCGCTGCGCCCCTTTGCTGAGGGTAAGGTTGTGATTGTGCTGGGCGCAGGGGGTGATCGTGACAAGGGCAAACGCGTGCTCATGGGCGAGGCCGCTGCGCGCTATGCGGACGCTGTGATTGTGACCGATGATAATCCGCGAACCGAAGATGCTGCGCTGATCCGGCAGGCCGTGATGTCGGGCGCTGGGGATGCCCTGGAGATTGGCAATCGTGCTGATGCTATCGCCGCTGGAATTGCGATGATGGATAAGGGCGATATTTTGTTGGTTGCTGGCAAGGGGCACGAAACAGGCCAGGAAATCCATGGCGTGAAGCACCCATTTTCCGATCATGAGGTGATCGAAATCCTGCTGAAAGAGGGCGCGTGATATGACCGCCAATCTTTGGACAGTGGATGAAATTGTAGGGGCAACAAAGGCAACTCTGCGCGGGACACCAACGGATGTGTTTGGCATTTCCATTGATAGCCGGACGATTGCGCCAGGTGATCTTTTCATTGCCATTAAGGGTGATCAGTTTGATGGCCATGATTTTGTCGATGCTGCGCTGGAGGCCGGTGCGGCAGCTGCGATGGTATCTGCTGATCAGGCAGATCGTTTCACGGTGCCAAAAGCTGGATTGATCATCGTCGATGACAGCTATGACGGGCTTTACGATTTGGCGCGAGCTGCCCGCACCCGCGCAACCGGCAAGATGCTGGCGATTACCGGCTCGGTTGGCAAAACCTCCACCAAAGAGACGTTCCGGCTGATCTTATCGAAGTTTGGTAGCACCCATGCACCGGTGAAAAGCTTCAACAACCACTGGGGCGTGCCGCTAACGCTGTGCCGTATGCCGCGCGATACGCAGTTTGGTGTGTTTGAAATAGGCATGAACAATGCCAACGAAATTACACCGCTGTCGCAGCTGGTGCAGCCGCATATCGCGATGATCACAACCGTTGCCCCTGTGCATCTAGAAAACTTGGGTAGTCTGGATGCTATTGCTGCTGCGAAAGCTGAGATTTTTGATGGGCTTCTACCCGGTGGAACAGCGGTTGTGCATGGTGATATCGAACACACTGCGTTCTTGAGCGAGCGCGCTGTTGCTGCCGGTGCTGGCAAGATCATGACCTTTGGCCATGGTGCGGGCAGTGACGCAGAGCTTATGCAGGTTGCTCTCCTGCCAGATTGTTCCACCGTTGAAGCGCGCATTGCGGGTCAGCCGCTGACGTATAAGGTTGGCGCGCCAGGAGAGCACTTGGTGATCAACTCCCTGGGGGTTTTGGCGGTGTGTGCTGCGCTCGAGCTTGATTTGGCGAAGGCAGGTATGGCGCTTGGCGGTATGGAGCAGCCCGATGGCCGGGGTCGTAAGCATGTGATTGTCACATCTGGTGAGCCGATCACGCTTCTGGATGAAAGCTACAATGCCAACCCCGCCTCGGTTAAAGCAGCGCTGAAGGTTCTTTCGCGTGTTGAAGTTGGCCAACGTGGACGGCGCATCGCTGTGCTGGGGGATATGCTAGAACTTGGTCTGGAATCAGAGCCCCTGCACGCGGCCTTGGTGTACGACCTAACAGCGCTTGGCGTTGACAAAGTTTATGCAAGCGGGCCGTTGATGAAGGCACTGTGGAATGCGCTACCACTAGAAAAACGCGGAGCTTATTCAGAAACTTCTGATGGCTTGCGCTCTCCACTCGCCCAAGACCTTGCGCCGGGTGATGCCATAATGGTCAAAGGATCACTTGGCAGCAAAATGGGTCCGCTGGTTGAGCTGATCTTAAAGCATTATTCAGACCGCTAGCGCGGCATCAACAACTAGGGACGATTGATCTCATGCTTTTTTGGCTTGCGAGCTTTGCTGATGCGGTGCCGCTTTTTAATGTCTTCCGCTACATCACCTTCCGCACGGGCGGTGCTGTGGTAACGGCGATGCTGTTTGTGTTCCTGTTTGGCCCCATGATGATCCGTGGTTTGCGCGTTCGTCAGGGCAGGGGGCAGCCAATCCGTGAGGATGGGCCTGCCGGGCACCTACTGACCAAAAAGGGCACGCCGACCATGGGCGGGCTAATGATTTTGGCAGGCCTTTTGTTTGCAACGCTGCTTTGGGCGGATCTTTCCAGCCCACTGGTGTGGACCGTGTTGGCGGTGACCTTGGGCTTTGGTGCTATCGGTTTTTATGATGACTTCCTCAAGGTCACCAAGCAGTCGCACATGGGCCTATCGGGTAAGGCACGCCTGGCCATTGAGGCCACAATTGCCGGGGCGGCTGTCTTCGTTATCGCGAACGTCTCAGTTCCAGAGCTTGCCAACCAGCTTACGTTTCCGTTTTTCAAAGACTTGCTGATCAACCTTGGTTGGTTCTTTATTCTGTTTGGAGCGTTGGTTATCGTGGGTTCGGGCAATGCGGTGAACTTAACTGACGGGCTGGATGGTTTGGCCATTGTGCCCGTGATGATCGCTGCGGCCACGTTCGGTTTGATCGCTTACCTTGCCGGTAATGCGATCTTCTCTGACTATTTGCAGATCCATTTTACACCAGGCACGGGTGAACTGGCCGTGCTTTGCGGGGCTGTTATTGGCGCTTCACTTGGGTTCTTGTGGTTCAATGCGCCTCCAGCCCAGATATTTATGGGTGACACAGGTTCGCTGGCGCTTGGTGGTCTGCTTGGCACGGTGGCTGTTGCCACCAAGCATGAGATTGTGCTGGCCATAGTGGGCGGGCTTTTTGTGCTCGAAGCCATGTCGGTGATCATTCAAGTTACCTCGTTCAAGCTCACTGGTAAGCGTGTGTTCCGCATGGCGCCTATCCACCATCACTTCGAGCAGCTTGGCTGGACCGAGCCACAGGTTGTGATCCGGTTCTGGATCATCGCTTTTGTGCTGGCGCTGGCCGGTCTCTCAACCCTTAAACTGCGCTAAAGCCCATGATCCCTGTTTCAACGCTATCGGGCAAAAGGGTAGCTGTTGTGGGCCTGGGCGGCTCTGGCCTGCCGACCGCGCAAGCCTTGCTGGCTGCTGGTGCGCAAGTGGTTGGCTGGGATGACGGTGAACCTGTGCGCGCGAAAGCCACGCAAGCTGGCGTTGAGGTCCAGGATTTGCAACGTGCTGATTGGCCAAACTTTGATGCACTGGTGCTTTCGCCAGGCATCCCGTTAACCCATCCATCACCGCATTGGAGTGTGCAAAAGGCGCGCGCAGCAAGTGTGCCGATAACCGGCGATGTTGATCTGTTTTTTCAAGAGCGTGCTGCCCATTGCCCCTCCGCACCGGTGCTGGCCATCACGGGCACAAATGGCAAGTCCACAACAACGGCGCTTGCTGCCCACTCGATGAAAGCCATGGGCGTTGATACAGCCATGGGCGGCAATATTGGCGTTCCGGTGCTTGAACTGCCTATGCCACAGCCGCACCGCCATTACGTGATTGAGTGCTCATCCTACCAGATTGATCTGGCACCCCATTTGGCACCAACGGTTGGCGTGCACCTCAATCTGTCGGAGGATCATTTGGAGCGTCATGGCACGATGGACAACTATGCTGCCATCAAGAAAAGGTTGGTGGCGGCCGCCGACTACGCAGTCGTGGGTGTTGATGATTTGCTGTCCGCGCGCATGGCCGATGAGCTGGAACGTGATGGTCACGCGGTTTCTCGCATCAGCGCCGTCCATACCGTGCATGATGGCGTTTACGCTGTCGGTTCAACCATTTGGTTGGCGCGAAATGGCGCGCAAGACCAATTGTTTGATCTGGGTGGTGTGCCAAGCCTGAAGGGCGAGCACAACGCCCAAAATGTGTGTGCTGTGGTCGCGGCTCTGCTAAAGCTAGGCATGGATCCAACCAAGTTAGGCGATGCCATCAAGTCGTTCCCCGGCCTTGCCCACCGGATGGAACCTGTTGCGACGATAAACGGCGTTTCCTTCGTTAATGACTCAAAAGCCACCAATGCTGATGCCGCTGCACGCGCTCTTGGGTCCTATGAGCGCATCTATTGGATTGCTGGTGGCCGCGCAAAAAGCGATGGAATTGACGAGCTTAACGGTTTCTTTCCCCAAATCGTCAAAACTTACCTTGTCGGAGAGGCGCAGCAGCGCTTTGCCGCCACGCTAGAGGGCCATGTACCCTACGTGTTGGCGGAAACGATTGATCGGGCAGTTGAGTTGGCTGCCCAAGATGCGTTTGCAGATAGCCTTGGGGCTGCTTGTGTTTTGCTTTCTCCAGCATGTGCGTCATGGGACCAGTTTGCGTCCTTTGAGGCACGAGGTGATGCGTTTAAGCGCGCGGTGATGTCTCTAAAAGAGGGTCAACGCACGCTGTAAGAGTAATGAGTAGCGTAGATGCGTTTGACCCGAGCCGACCGTTCGCCAATGGGCGACTGGTGGTGGACCCTTGATAAGGTCTCTCTCCTAACTGTTATGGTTCTGCTTGTTGTGGGTGTGGTGATGTCTTTCGCCGCCAGTCCGCCCATTGCGCGCGACCTTGGCTTGGCCAATGAATTTCATTTCGTGCACAAGCATATCATTTTTCTCATTCCAACCATCGCGCTGATTTTCGGTATGTCGATGGTCTCGACGCAAAATTTGGTTCGAGTTGGGCTGGTACTGTTTGGCCTTGCCATTTTGGGCATGCTTGCGGCGCTAGTTTTTGGTGCAGAAGTTAAAGGTGCCAGGCGCTGGATTGATCTGGGCTTTTTCCAAATGCAACCGTCCGAGATTGCAAAGCCCGCTCTGGTGGTCGTTTGTGCCTGGCTCTTCGCTGAGCATACCAAACGGCCGGATCTTCACGCCAATCTGTTTGCCGTTGCGCTTTATCTTATCACAGCAGCGCTTTTGGTTGCGCAGCCCGATATTGGCCAAACCATGCTGGTGACCGCCGTTTGGGGCTGCTTGTTCTTTGTGGCTGGCATGAGCTGGCTTTGGATTACCATTCTTGGCTCGGCGGCTATTGGTGGATTGGTGCTCGCCTATATGGCCATTCCGCATGTTACCAGCCGCATTGATCGGTTCTTGAACCCTGAGGCAGGCGATAATCACCAAACGGATCGGGCCATTGAATCTTTTGTTGAAGGTGGATGGCTAGGACGTGGCCCAGGCGAGGGCGTAGTGAAGGAACATCTGCCAGACAGCCACACTGATTTTCTGTTTGCTGTTATGGCCGAAGAGTTCGGCATCATCATGTGCCTTATCGTGGTTGGGCTTTATTTGTTCTTGTTTGCCCGTTTCATTCGCTCTGCGCTGCGCCACGAAGATGTGTTTTCGCGGTTTGCGATTATCGGACTTGTGGCTCTGCTTGCCATGCAGGCGGCCATCAATATGGGCGTGAACCTGCAATTGCTGCCAGCTAAGGGCATGACATTGCCGTTTCTTTCCTATGGTGGCTCTTCACTGCTTTCCGTTGGATTATCGGCGGGGGTCTTGCTCGGGCTTACGCGGCAGACAGCGCGTGGTCGGCAAGCGCGTGGCAGTTTTGGCAAAAAGAGCGCCAATGCATGGCGATGGAATTTGCAGGGCGGTTAACTGCCACCTTAAAAAGGCCACCCGGTGATCCATTTGGTGACATTTTTCGCTCGCTAACTGCTGGCATCACCGGAAGAAACCGCTAAAGGGCTGGTATGGCCTATTTTATTCTTTGCGCCGGTGGCACCGGCGGACATCTTTTCCCTGCGCAAGCTCTAAGCGAAGTGCTGCAACGTCGTGGTCACACTGTTGATCTGATGACGGACGAGCGCGCCGACCATTACGGTGTTTCGTTTCCTGCGCGCAAAACGCATATCATTCCCTCGGCTACGTTCTCGCCGCGCAAAATTGTGCAGGCGGCTCCTGGCGCGCTGACAATCGCCCGTGGAGCGGTCAAAGCACTTACCATTATGAGCCGGCAGAAACCTGCCGCCATTGTTGGGTTTGGCGGGTATCCGACATTACCGCCGCTTTTTGCTGCTCGGTTACGCGGTGTGCCCATTGTGCTGCACGAGCAAAATGCTGTGCTTGGACGTGCCAATGTTGCGATGGCCAAATCCGCCAAACTCATTGCGACAAGTTTTGCCAATACCGATGGCATCCCAAGCAATTCACGCGCGATTATTATTCATGTTGGCAATCCAGTGCGACAGAAAGTGCTGGACGCTTCGGCCTTGCCCTACAAGCTACCGAAACCGCATGAGCCTTTTGAGCTTTTGGTGTTTGGTGGAAGCCAAGGTGCCCGTGTGTTTGCAGACCTTGTGCCTGGCGCCTTGGAACAGTTTGATGAGGAAACGCGCAAATCGATCCGCGTAACCCAGCAGTGCCGTGCTGAGGATATTTCGCGGGTTCGCGAGGCCTATGAGGCCCTTGGCATTCCCTGTGACCTTGGTGGTTTCTTTGTTGATATGCCTGAACGCATGGCCAGGGCACATCTGGTTATTGGGCGCTCTGGCGCTTCTACTGTGGCAGAGCTTTCAGTTTTGGGTCGTCCATCCATTCTGGTGCCCTATCCCCATGCCCTTGATCATGATCAGGCCCGCAATGCTGAGCGGCTTGAAGGTGTTGGCGGAGCGGTACTAACGCTGCAAAAGAACATTGGCCCGGTGCGCCTTTCGCAACTTCTCATGCGTCTGATGGATCCTAAAACCGGTGGGCTGGAAACCATGGCTGCTGCCGCGCGTGAAGCCGGTCGCCCAGAAGCCGTTGAGCAATTGGCAGTTGAGGTTGAAGCGCTGGCGAAGTAAGCCGCAGACCAGTCTCCGCGCACTTTTCACACACAGGACGTACCCATGAAACTCCCACGCGAGCTTGGACCAATTCATTTTGTTGGCATCGGTGGCATTGGCATGAGCGGCATTGCTGAGGTGTTGAACAACCTTGGCTACAGTGTTCAGGGCTCGGATATATCCGACAATGCCAATGTGCAGCGATTGCGCAGCATGGGTATCAAGGTGATGGTCGGGCATCGCGCCGAGAACCTAGATGGCGCTGATGTCGTCGTCGTTTCCTCCGCCATTAAGCCGGAAAATCCAGAATTGATGGAAGCGCGCACGCGCTTCCTGCCGGTGGTGAGGCGTGCCGAAATGCTCGCTGAGCTTATGCGGCTGAAGTCTGCCATTGCGATTGGCGGCACCCACGGCAAAACCACCACAACATCCATTGTGGCAACCTTGCTGGATGCTGGCGGCATGGACCCTACGGTTATCAATGGCGGCATCATCAATGCCTATGGCACCAACGCTCGGCTGGGCGAGGGCGATTGGATGGTGGTGGAAGCTGATGAAT